>NZ_JAUMTJ010000045.1:0-78495 GCF_032654765.1 Bradyrhizobium sp. 33ap4
CTCGATGCTGCCGCCATGCGGGCGATCGACATCGGCGCGCGCACCTACGGCTCGGTCAAATCGATCCTTGCCAACAATCTCGATCGGCGTCCTTCACCCAAGCGCCCCGCGGACAACGCGCCGGTCCGCCGAAATGCTCTAGGATCACGCGACCGACTTGCCGATGCGGTTGTGGACCGTCCGCGCGCTGCATCGCTCCCGCTCAGCCATGGCCAGATAGGTCATCGTGCGCCCATGCCACGAGCCGCTGAACGCCGCCGTGGTGGTGTCCTAGCCAAGCTAGCCAATCGGCCACGGTCTGGGCCTGGGCGATTTCACCAGCCTTCGGCACGATCCGGACGCGGGTCTCGTTGTAGCCCTAGGCCAAGACAGCATCGGCCGCCGTCCAATTCCAGACCTGCGACGCTCTGAAACTTGAGCTCGGAGTCGCCGAGCGCGTCGAGCACTACGATCCCACGGTTGATCGCACCCTTAAGGGTGGAGTGCTGCTGCTTCGGTGTCATCGGACAGCTCCCGCTTCGCGCTTGCGCTTCAGCTTAGGAACAGCACCGATCGATCCCGGTTGACTTCTGAAAAGGCGAGGAATGCTCCGGTGCCCGTTACAATGGTAGCCGCGAAGGATCTTGAGCTTATCGCGCTGCGCGAAATCCGCAGCTTCCCCGGCGCAGAGTACGTCTGCCACGTCGAAGTCGAACCGGCTGGCAGCGATTGGGCGATAACGGCAATAGCCCGCGACGGCGCCGATCTCGATCGCATCCAGTATGCCGTCAGCCTGACCACCAAGAGGCTGAAACAGCGGTATGCGGTACGGTTCGATTGGTGAGCTTGTGCGTGGCGAAAGGTCATGGGCCGACGGGCTGCGCAATTCCGGTCGCCATCGAGCTCGAGACGGTGCAACCAGGCCTGGCCGCGCGCGTGCTGCGCGCAAATACTTCAACGAGCCATCTGACGGCCTCAGCGTCGTGGATCACAGGCATCGACGAGCGGATATTGCCTCTTGTTCGTGGCCGAGCAATGCCATTAGGAGCTACGCCCGCCCCCCTCCGCCGGAAAACGATACAAAAATTTGGGCAAGGCGTTCGCTACGTCTGCTGATGAGAATGACCATTAGGAAATCAGCAACCCGCTAGGCGCACGCTCCTTTGAGGGACGGGACCGTTGGGGACGCAGTACGGTCGCGTTTCGGAGGAGCTGGCGTGTAGGCCCTGACGTCGGCTCCTCTTTTAAAAGTTGTGTGAGGTGGGCAACTGCCGTTTCTCCGCGTACCCGCTAAAGGAAATGACACTGGGAATTTCAGGGCCCCAGCACTGGGAATGACAGGGCGCCGCCGCCATTTCGTTTTTGCCGCCGCCGCTTAGAGAGTAGCCAAGCTGATCAACGGCGATCGCCTCCTTAGGTGGCAGTGCGAGCCTTTCCGGCCGGCGAGGTCGGTGTCTGGCCCTTCCGCGCCATGGGTCCTCGACTTCGTTAATATACGCGAGAACACGGCGACGCGGGCAACGGTAGCAGGACGGGTTGCCGCGAGAGCCCTTGGGTGGTCTACCGTCTCCTCCCCGACGCACTGGATGGAGGCGCACCGCTGGTCCAGTACGCCCGCAACGGGACGCGCCCCCGCGCGCACCTTGCGGCTCTCTGATGACTTCATTGGCGCCGTAACCGCATGGGCCCCCAGCAGCCAGACGCCCCCGGCCACTCGAGGCCGCCGGCTGGTGGAGTTGGGTGTGCAGACTAAGGTCAGATGAGTTGACCAATAGGATCGAATGCTAGCGCCACGCGTTGTTTTGAGCCTGGAAAGGAGTTCAGCGCAATGGTCAACGTTCGAGAGCGAAGGAGCACACCAACAGGCGCAGAGAGAGAAGCCCGCGAGGTATTCAGACAGGCAGAAGCCAAGGAAGCTTTGACCGATTACGCTAAAGCGCAGAAGGCATTCCACGAGAATCGAGAACGCCTAAAGGCAGAACGGCTGGCGCGGGAGGCCGAAGCCGCCGGCCGCACCAAGGCAGATTGAGCGTCACAGAGGACCAAGTTTGGCCCACCCGGTGGAGGGTGAAATGGCCCTGCACTTCAGCCGCGTCAACACCGGCGATCTGGAGATATGGATCGCAAGCAGCGATGACTATTCATTCGTTATCTGCAGTGAGAGCCGAAGTGGAGCCGGATTGCACGGCTTTGTTGCGTCATACCGCCCCGACTTTGTGAATATGCCCGCGGCTCAAGTAGCCGGATCGCCTTTTAGCACGTTCGCTGAAGCCGAGCGTGCTTGCAATGCGTTTCTGGGTCGTCTCATTATTAAGGGATGACTACCCGAGGCTGGAGCGCGGTCTAAAGGCAAAAAATAGATGGATGCAGTCAAGACCGCGATTGGATGGTTGGAGCTACCCCACTGGCTCATCGCTGCGGGTGCATTACTGGTGATCGCCGGGCTAATTGGGCTTGCGATGAATCGTAGGCAGACGGAGATGGCCCAGAATCATCCTGTCAGCGCTCCGAGTGCTAAACCGCGTCAGCAACTGCCTCCGCTGCCGGATCTTCTCGACTCACGGCCACGAAGCGATCAGCGCTCGGCGCCTACCGACGGAAATCCGCCACTTACGAGTAACGATCCTAAATAGCGGTCCGAGCGTGAGAATCACGTAAGCTGCGGCTGTCTCAGCAGAGGGGATCGATCTTTTGCAAGCCGACGCAGCGACTTTTCGAGTTGGCGATAAAGTGCGTCTTAGCCAGCTCGGGGCCGACCGGATCAGGAAAGCCCCCTCAAAGACGGGACGCGTGGTGGGCGCCGGCAAAGCAAGCAAACTAGCATTCCGCGTCCTATTTGACGGAATGAAGTCCCCGGTTAGCCTGCATCAAAGCTACCTCGAATTGGATGACAGTTAGGAACAATCCGAGTCATTCCTGTCTACACCCCCGACTTGCGGTAGACCTGCTCTGTTCCGTATCTCAACCTTATTGACGATTTGCCCACTCTTCGATTCCTGCTCCTCATTGGGCGCGCGAACCCCCAGGAGTACATGTTCGGCGCAACCGTCCGGCATTTGGCCGAGCGGGCAAGAGGAAGCACGGCACCTATGCCGTCAGGGACCGCGGGCTGCCGCAAGATCGAAGGCCAACTCGGTTTAAAGAACTTTTCGAATCATCAGAGTAAGCGCGAGTTTCTAGAATCCCACGTGTGAAGCGCGTCGCGTCACTTTCTCCCGATCGCCAGACTTTATTCCAAGATCCGCGCGACAGCCAAACGGCTATCGACAGAAATGGCCGCCGCCGGCCACTGCGCTCGTTCCCGCCGCACAGGAGTGCTCCGCAGCCCGGCAAGTCGCCGCAAAAAGCCATTCAGTTCGCCGGATGAACATGAACCAAGGCATCCACCACGACGTTATTCTCGGAAACACGCAGTATCTGGGAAGCAGGAATTGCTTTGGATCCCGACTGGCAGCGGCAATGTTCTCGTCCAACGATGCGAGTAAAACCAGTGAGGCGGCCCGCCGATTGCGGAGAAGGAGCAATTCCTTATTGCTGGTCTTAGTCATTGGATTTCTGTTTTTTGGGGCCGCAGCGGGCGCTCTGTATTATGCGTTGCAGCCGGAAGTTCTCCGGATTGCAGTTGGACCGCCGGGAAGCAACGATCACAAGGTAGTTCAGGCGATTGGCCGATGCTTTCGCGAGCGAAAGCCGAACTATCAGGTTATCTCCGATCGCGACAGAGGGGGCAGTCGAAGCCATCGCTCTGCTTGGTGCTGGCAAGGTCGACCTTGCGGTCGGCCGTGGTGATCTGGAGATGCCGGCCGACGCGCAGACAGTTGCCACGGTACGCAAGAACTTCGTTGTGCTGTGGTCGCCTTCCGGACTTGCGGGCCAGAGCGCCAGGAGAAAACACGGACCGAAGATCAAGGAGATTGCCGACCTCGCAGGGCATCGTGTCGGCGTGATCGGCAGGACACCAGCGAACGCGACGCTGCTGCGGGTCATCTTGAGCGCCTCCGGCGTTGAGGTGGACAAGGTCGGGCTTTCGCACTTTGGCACGGACCACATCGATGAGCTGGCGCGCGACCTGACCATCGATGCGTTCATGGCGGTCGGTCCGCTCGACAGTAAAATCACGTCCGAGGCCATCGCCGCAACGGCCCGCGCGCGAGGTGAGCCGAAGTTTCTCCCGATCGACGCTTCGGAAGCCATCGCTTTGAAGCACCCTCGTTATGAATCCGAGGAAATTCCACCCAGCGTCTTTAATGCGAAGCCGGCTTGGCCGGACGACAAGGTTGAGACGGTCAGCGTCAGCCACCTAGTCGTGGCGCGAAAGACGCTGTCTGAAGCGACCGTGGCGGCCTTTTTCCGACAGCTATTCGCCATCCGTCAGGCGATTGCCAGGCAAGTGCCTGGTGCCGTGCACATCACCAAGCCAGACACTGAGAAAGACGCCGAGCTGCCGGTACATCGCGGAGCGGCGGCCGTCATCGACGGCAACGAACGCACTTTCCTCGACAGGTACGGCGACTACTTCTGGTTCGCGCTCCTACTTCTCTCCGGGATCGGTTCGGCCGGAGCTTGGTTGCGTCGCTATTTGAATCGGGACGAAAGGGAAGAAAATACCGGTCATCGCAATAGACTCTTGGCGATGGCCTCTAGCGCGCGGGCCGCGGAGTCAAATCAGCAACTGCTGGCTTTGCAGGGAGAGGCCGATGCCATCATCAGTGAAACCCTCGAATGTTACGATGACGGCGCGATCGAGGAGGAGGAACTCGCGGCCTTTGGCCTTGTGCTCGAATTGTTGAGGCATGCCATCGTGGAGCGGTGAGTGGAGCTGCAAAGGGCGCAGCCCGAAATCGGCTCGCGGCGGGGCGATACACCGCAGCCTCACGCCGCAAGGATGATCCGGCCGGGCGAAACCTGACAGCGCGATCGGTACTGGTGTCGTCAATTTAAAGGACCGGCCAAGGGCCCGGCACTGGTCAGTACTTGAGCTTGTGTCCGTGACGCACCTCGGTAGCTATGGCAGCCCCTGTAAGCCGGGCCGCAGCAAGACGCCAGCCTGGAAGGCGCTTATCGGCTCCTGGAATCGCCGCGGCTGCTGTGCTCGGCCGTCGTTCTGCTCGCCGGACGGAGGGGGATTGCTGTCGGAGTTTGGGCCCGAATCCGACGATCTCGAACACTTATCACAGGGACACTTGACGGAGATAAAACCGGACCTCGGCCGCGCCGGCTAATTCCGTAACTGCCCCTCCGAAAAAGGGGATAAAGTGCCCCGGGGGCGAGGAGCAGCAACATGACCTTACAAATCCCCGAGATAGTTTCCACCGGGATCGACTGGTGTCTTCACGATCGTGGGCAACACGATGCCCCCCCGAGATCCTGACGACGACGAAGAGGACGAAGAGCAAGTGTTGGTCCACTTTAAGAACAACTCGCTTGGGCTATAAGAGCGACTCGATTCCGGGCTCTGAGAACGACTCGATTTTGTAAGTCATTGCCAGATCATCTCAAACCGGCAGAAAATCTCGAACCCAAACATTAACGCTGCGCTGATTTCACCGTGAGTGCGGTAGGCGATTTCGCTGCGATCGCAACTATGGTCAGCGACCGCCGGGCCGTCGGCTGATCCGACGGCGTTGATCGCGATGCGAGGATGGTATTGCCGCTCGTGCTGGTGCCGCTGCTGGTAGTGCTGGAGATAGTGATGCCGGGGACGATCATCATCGACATGCCGACGAGCAGCAGCACCATGCTGATCATGCGGCGCCGATGATCGGCGCCTGCTAGGCGGTTTCTCTGGGTCCCATTCGTACATGCCGACGATGATGATCATCGTCGCGTCGCTGGCATTTCCGGCGCCTACTCTCGAGCGGCATCCAACTCGGCCAGCCGCTCCAATGCTTGATCTAGTGACCGGTCGTCCGCCTCGGTCTGCGCGCGCGAGACGTCGCGGTCCAATTGGTAGACCAGATCCGCAAGATCACGGTCGTTCAATGAGGGAACCAGAACAAAGGCCTCATGCTCGATCACCAAAAGCGGGACAACGTCTTCACCGTAAAGCTTGAACGCTTCGGTCGTCTGCTTCGGCAGCCACCATTCGCAGTCCCGCAACGGGACGCGGAATGCGCCGTCGTATTTCGTGAGAGCAAGGCGGTTGCTCAGCAGATCTTGATAGTCCTCGTCCCCGTTGAGCTCGAGCCCGCGCCTGACGGGCCCGTTCGTAAACCGCGCGTCTGGTTGCGCGAAGAGCGTCCATCTCCCCGCGGCGGCATTGCTGGCGAACGCCAACCCGCCGCCCTTCGCGGTTCGCGCCAGAAAGCCTTTTTTCTCGGATAGGCGGCCTTTGTAGCCCTTTTTGACCGTACAAGCCTGCCAAACGTCTACAACGGTAAGCGAGGGCAGTCCTCGAAGAATTTGGGACGGCACCCCTCTTCAAGCGCAACGGATGATATTCCAGAACAGAATGCAATCCAGTGTCGTAGACGGCGGTTAGCCAGTCCCGATGAACGCGCAAATGTTGCGGTTGAGCATTACACAAGCTTCTTTGTGTCGTCGACGACCTGCACGCTCCACTCTCCGACCCTGGAAGGCATCACCTGCCTGACCAGCGCCGCAAACCTTTCATCAGCCAACCTCGGCATCCGTCGCCCCTCGCTTTATGCCGTTTCTGCTCTCGCTTAGGCTTCCAGAAGATTAAGCCGGGGCCGCCGACGGCGATCCCGGCGGGACATCCGTCGATTCTTCCTCAACGAATCCTTGGAAAGTCGCAGGAGCCTTTAGTTCGAAAGCAACGGATTCTTTCGGCGATATGAATCGGAGGCAATTCTCTCCCGCGACGTCTCCAATTTTACGACGCACGTCGCGAGGCCACCATGACTGCTGCAGCCGAGAAACCGGCTCCAAAGGTGCCAGGCAATGATCTCCAGAAGGTGATCGATTTGCTCGGCAGGCCGCGCATCCTGCCACGCCGCATCACAAGCACCCTGGACGCCTACGAACTGCTGCTGGACGGCCTGCCCGGCTCCGTGTGGGCCCACTTAGTCAGTCACCTCCTCTTCATTCAATCGGACGCGCTGGAAAAGCCTTCGGAATGACCCTTCGCACCTTTCAGCGACGAAGGACGCTCCGGATAAGCCGCTCAGCCGGGAGCAACGCGGGCGGACCTGGAAGTTTGCCGAAATCCTGGCCAAGGCCACGGACGTGTTCGGTTCGCCTGGGCGCTCCTCTTCCGGTCCAGTTCCTACATGCGCGGCGCGGTACCGCTTTTCGCGAACAGAGGCGTCGCTTCGTCCACCACGTCCTTCGGCAACATGCGCAGTTGCTCCGCATCGAACGGCAGGTGGGTCAGATAGTTGGTCACCAGGGCGGCCACGGCTTCTGCCTGCGCTTCATCGCGCTTGCGCTTAAGTGGCTCCCTGTCTGCTCGACGAGACAGCCAAAGCTTATGCGCAGCCCAAACCCGCGGATCTGGAGCGACGATGCGTACCGGCTCTCCTTTTTCGTCGATAGCGATCGCCTCAAATGCCGGAGAATTTTGCAACCAGTCGAGTCCTTCGATTTGGACCGCATTAAGATCTTCGGGATCCGATCCGACCGTGTCTCGAGCTTCTTTCCAAGGAGGGTTCTGCATTGGCTTGATCAGGTCGACGAGATATCCGTCGCGATTGACGGCACGGAAGGTCTGCTTGGTCCTCTCGAAACTCGTGTCGACACGCTGAAGTATCTTCAAGAGTGAAGAATCCGAGACGTCGTCATCAGCGACGAACGTGAGCCTACCGCGTGCATCAAACAGCAAGTCGATGTCTTCAGTCGTGGCGAGGCCTGGATCGATCCTCACTCCCGACGAGGCCTCATAAGCATAGATCGCGTTTGTTCCGAGAATCCGAATACCGGCCCCCAGCATTCCAAAGCCGTCGAGTGCACGCATGATCCGAGCTCCGATCAGAGGGACACGGCCCAGACCGAGGGCACGATTGACGGCAGCTTGGCGGTCCATCGTATTCCGCAAGTTCTTCCATCGGTTCTCGGCCGCAGCGCGTCTTGCTTCGAAGTCGGCTTTCATTTTCTCAGTTTCGGGGGAGCGCGCGCCGAGCGAGCTTTGCTTCCGAAGCCCAGCTTTGTCGTAATAGCTGCGGGCGAGATATTCGCGTCCCTTGGATTCCACCCAGGTTACCGAGCCTCGCTGCGCATCCAACGTTGTTTTGGCGTGCCGGAGCGCTTGAAAGCGCTGCTGGCTGTTGACTACCTCGCGCCGTTGATCATTGTTAAGTTCTTGAAAATCCATGGTTTCAACACCTAGATGCGATTTACGCCGCCACTGTTGAAACTTCATTTATCATGTATTATCAATAGCTTCAACAGTTCCATCAAAAATAAGATCAAACTGTTGAAACGCGGAACTTTTGGTCTTTCGCCAAGAGCGCCGACGAGGCTGGTCCTCGAAGAGGTTGGGCTGGCACCTTCTTCAAGCTAGGCGGATGACAAGCCAAAACTGAATGCAACCCGATGTCGTTATGGTGGCCAGCCAGTTCCGATGAACACGTAGGAGGCTGCGGTCGAACATGACGCATGCTTCTTCGTGGTCATCGACGACCTGCACAATCACCGAGCCTGAAGGCACCTTCACGAAATCGCTGCCGCCGCTGGCATTACCCTGTGCCGCCCCTATCGGAGGGGCGGTCAACGGTCGGCGGCACGAAATGCCGGGGTGCCCTCTCGGCCCAATCGGCATGCAGACGCTGCTCGGCGGCACCGGCGCATGCCTCATCCGCATTGCATGATGGGCACCGATCAAATTGCTCACCGCGCGGCGGCAATCGCGATCATGCTCCTCTTGGCCCATCGGCCAACGGCCGTCCTTCAGGACAATACGATCTCGACGTCGAAACGCCGTCCCGCGACTTCTTGCGTGCCGGCCAACTTGCTGGCACCTCCGGCGCGAAGTCCAATTCCGGAGGCTCTCTAAGCCTGATCTTATGTATGCTGAACTGCTTCCAAAGATACTGCGCCTGGCCTTCGTTGATAGCGCCCGCCCGCTTGGCAGCAAATACCAATGACGCCATAGAGACGCGCCACTCCGGCTTCAAGGCAGCCAAGAGAGGTAAGTCGACCTTACGACCAGCGAAATAGGGCTTCACGTCCTCAGTGGGCAAGAGAAAATTCGACGTGAACTGGTCAGCCTCATTTTCCATATCCGGCGTCGGAAACTTGTGCATCACTATATGGCCGAGCTCATGCCCCAAGGTGAAGCGCATCCGATCGGCGGGTTGAGTTGAATTCAGAACGACGAGAGGCGGCATGCCAGCCACCGAGAAGGTGACTCCACTGATCGACGATCCGCCAAAGTCGGAATGCGCAACGACAATTCCGGCGTCCTCTCGCCTTGCCTCGGCAACATCGGCCGCCAGGGCGGGACTGGATCCTGTTCAGCCGCCGCCAGAGGAATCGGGCTACGGCCAAGGCAAAGACAGATCCTCCGCCGTCGCCGCTGTGCGCGCCGTGCTGCCGGCCGCGGATCGCGAGGTGTCGGCCATTGAGATCGGCCGGCATTCCGGCGAGCCAAAAGTGCCTGGCCGGGCCGGACTCCAACACCTTGCAGGTTTGCTAGGCGCGGTGGATTACGATGTGCCAGCGGCTTGCGGGACATTCGCGATCTGTCAAGCCGCGAGGTCGGGCTCGGCTTCGACGTTGACGATGCCTGCAGAGTTCTTTTTTCGGCGAGAGCCGCTTCCAATAGTTCGACGGCCTCGTCATAGCCCGGTTCCTCGGCCCAGGTGGCCAGCGTCCTACAGCGGATCTCATAATTCCAGGTCGCAGCGAACAATCCGGCATCGGGCGCCGGCATTTCCTTGAACGCCTTTAAGAGTCCTTGCGCGGTCCTGTTGATGGCGGCGCACGTCTCCGCGCGGGCTTGCCGACGATCTTGAAAACATTCAAGCCGCCTACCTGGACGCCGGTCTCTGGCGACAATCGCGATAAAATTGGAGGGCCGCGCCCCTAAACGAAAAATGCAATTTATGCGAGTTCTGGCGGTCGCCTACCACCTGCATGCGACGCCCGAATTTACAGCTTGTTAGGATGGCTAACAGATATTACATATATTTCATTTATTACAGATGGAGGTTACATGGCCGAAGCTCTGACCCGTCTCAAGATTGAAAGTAACGAACGTGATGAGGCGCGGAAGGGAGCCAATTTCCTGAGCAGTGCCGCAATGCTCAAGCACGCTGGTCTTTTTGTCACCCAGGCTGACGGGGAGATAGTCGCAGCAGAAATGCCGCCGTCCCTGCTCCTTGCCATGAAAAGCATTCTCACGGTACTGGCTGAAACGGGTGAGGTTCTCCTCCTCAGGTCAGACCCTGAAATCTCACCCGAGAAGGCGGCCGAAATTCTCGGCATCTCACGGCCACTGGTTTACCAACGGATGGATTCCGGCAAACTTCCGTTCCGGTTGGTTGGGAGGCACCGACGTGTTCTCGTCAACGACGTCATGATGCTGAAGCGCCTCGAGGATCAGCGGCGCGGCTTGACGGATGCGCTTGATGTCGACACAGACGAAGCGACAGATCCTGCGACAACAACGGAGAAGAGCAGCCCCTTCTCCGCTCGCACCTCCAAATCAAGCGATATCGATCAACTCGTGCTCGGCACCACAAACGCTCCATATCGCCGAACGATGAGCGCGACCGATCTTGTGGCTCGCATCACCTCGAGGGATTGGCGAAATTGGATTGCACATATCGTAACGTTCTTCACGGAAGTGCGTCCCGAGCTTGTTCTGGAATTTGCGGAACGGCACGCCATTCCCATTCAAGATTTGGCGGCTTCCTATGAATCGATGAAGTCAACAACCGGCGAAAGCAGCCCAGCATTGGAGAGTGCACTTGAGCGGCTGGTGTAGACTCCTTGGTCGAACGCTCGACGGGCTGTCGGACCTCAAGCGGCAGGGACAGCCAGTCCCCGATTGGGTTCTGGGCGGCGGCACGGCCCTGATGATCTACGCCAATCATCGGCTGAGCCGTGACATCGATGCGTTCATCGATGACCCGCAATACCTTGCCTTGTTGTCGCCAGATACCACAGACGTATGGAATTGCATCGGCTGGGACAACACCGCGCACTATCTCAAACTCAGATATTCCGAAGGAGAGATCGACTTCATCGTCAGCGGGACTCTCACGGACCTTGATCCGATTGAAAAGGAAATCGACCTGACGTCAATTCGAACGGGATGGAAGCCAACGATCATGATCGAGCCGCCGGCGGAGATCGCGCTCAAGAAGATGTACTATCGTTCAACGATGCTTAGGCCACGCGACATCTTCGATATCGCGGTCACCAAGAAAAATTACGGCGACACCCTCACCGCAAACCTAGGCGCAGTTACTTCGAAGAAGAAAGACCTTCTTCAGCGTGTCAATGGCATCCGTGTCGACTACCTCAAGGCCGATCTTGCAGAGCTCGACATCCAACCTGGATGGGAGCATGAGCAGGAGACGTGCCTCGACACCGTTCGCGCACTCGTGGCACGGATTCCAGAAGCCGGCTAAGCATCAAATCGTTCGCCCTGGGCGGGGATTCTTGCGACTATTTCGGTACCTCAAGGTAAATCGATCAAACAATCCGAGGACTTTCTCGCAGCAAAACATAATCAACTAGAACCGCCGGATTCCGTCGAAGATCTTGTGCTTGATGAGACCAAACTAAGCGAAGGCGACCGGCAGGCAATCGAGCACCACATTTTGAACATCCGCGCTGCTACGGCGCGGGCGCTGTGATTGAAAGAGATATGCGTCGGCGCTTCCCTACCGGATGAATTCGTGGCCCGTGTGCTGACCGACCTGGCAACCGCCGAAGCGGAGACGCCCGGATTCGTCCTTTATCCCTTGACCAGCTTCGGCATGAAAATGCCCGGACTCTTCCAGTCCGATCCGGCTCTGAAAGACTACATCGTTTTCCGAGCCGCAGGGTTCGCACCGAGTACGGATGACCGCTTCGAACTTAGGTCGTGGCCGCGCAGACGGCGGCGAAGTACCCGACGGCCGAAATCCATCGCCCCGAACTGCTATCAGTTCGCGAAAGGCGCATGCGGCGCGATCTGGTTCTGCGCGATGATGGCTTCGGCACGCGCGAGATTTTCCAGCAGGCGCTGGCTGGTCAAGACGAGGAAGTAATAGCCGAACTGCGGGTTTTGGAAGTAGATCTCGAGCAGCTTTTCATAGCTGATAGTCAGGACGCGGCCATCCTCGATACATTCGATCGTCGCAGTCCGGCGGTTGTCGGGCGTAAGGAAGCCAAGCTCGCCCATCAAACGCCCCGCTGGAAGCTCAACGTTGATTTCGATGACCCGGAATTTGCCGGTCACAGTCAGTAGCATTTCATTGGCTGGGTCACCCTTCTTCATCAAGATATCGCCCTTGCGATACTTGCGGTCGGTCATGAACGGCTTGAGCCACTCCATCGACATGTCCCCCTTTGTTGCGGTGCGCGCCTTCTTCACGAGAGCGACCATTTGACGGAGACGATAGGCATTGATGGGAATCATCAGGAGATAAAGAAGAAATGTCGTGACGGCTCCGGTGAGCGCACCGAAGATGGCGAAGAATGCGCAACCGATCATGTTCGCGACCCGCAGCGGCACCATCGTGTGCGTCAGCAATGTAGCGACAAAGAAGATCGCGCCGACCAGGGCGAACATATTGGCAAGCGTGATGTTGTGCAGAAAGATTTCCAGCAGGCGGTTGAAGATGGCGTCCCAGGTCACGTTGTTTGGATCGAGACCCATTTGGACCAGAATCTTCGCGAACCTGAAATTGTCGGTTGCTGCATCAAGAATGCGGTCCAGCATGGACATATCTCCTTTGTAGTCAGTGAAGCCAGCTTACCGGAAGTGGCTTTATCGCAGCACAGCAAAACTTGGTCGCCGACTTCCGAGACGGTCATTTTCGACGGTTTCAGCGGTGATTGTCGGCTGCCTGATGTCCGCCTCTTTCCCGGAAGCGTCGCACCGGGGCCTGCGGGGAAGCGTTGCGTTGGCCAGACCCTGTGATTCAAGCTTCCAAACTGGGGCTCGAATCATGCCCTCCGAACTTGCCATTATGAATGGATTGCCATGCTGGTGAACAAACCGCGTGGCGTTCCTCGGGTTAACGACGGCCGATTGCACGGCCTTCACCATCTTCGGCAGTGTCTTGATGATCTTGTTCTCTGCGAAACAGATGTCCTTCAACGTATCATGGGAAATGTCTTCAAGCTTTTTGGGTTTCTTAGGCGGAGCCCTCCTCGATGGTTCGATACCGTCTTCCGCCCATCGCCTCCTAATCGGGAACGACCGGCCACTGACGAACGCTCTTTTTGAATCCTCGGTTGGCACAACAAACCTTGTGGACGTCCGCGGCAGAACCGGGCCCTAACGCCTTCAGAACTTCACCACGGTCCGCAGACCGAAGACCGATGCGTCCTTGAGTCGGAGACCTTTCATGTTGCTGAGCGGATCCGTTGCGCCGCCGCCGGGGCGGCGCACGAACTGAAAGTTCGGCTGGAGCGTGACTCCGGCATGGATTTCGTACTGATAGACTGCCGTTAAAAGCGTCTCCGAAGTCCGAACGGGCCAGGCGGGTCCGTAGACCGCCTGAAAGTCGCGATCGAGAGCCTGCGCCCGAGGCGAGACATGTGCGTAGGCTGCCGAGATCCCCAGCTTGTCGTGGGGACGCGCCTCGTCGAGACCGATGAACTCAACGCCACCATCCGCATAGTAGTCGATCAGGTTCTGGGCGGGCGGACTATAGGATGCTCGCGCGAAGACGCCGATGCCACGCTCGTAATCGTGTCCTACGCGGAAGAGCTTCTGCTCGAAGACGGCATAAAGCCCATAGTCGCCGGCGAAAGTTGCGGGGATTCCCGTAGTGCTGGGATCAGCGAGAGATAGCCCGGACGTGTCGAACCTCTGGTCGTTGAAGTTCCCGAAGTGCCGCCAACCGCCTAGTTTCAGCTTGCCGGCCAGGCCAGGATCGCCTTTCTTGGCGTTCCACTGAAATTGGGCTTCGTACAGCGTTAGTGGCGGATCGTTGATCCGGAAATTGACGCCGTAGCGATTGCGAAGCTGCGGGTCGTCGGGCCCAGGGCCCGCCGCGTTGCCGTCGAAGACTGCTCCGACGAGCGTCAGGTTGTCGGTCACGTCGGCGCGGAAGCGAGCGCCTAGAGCGGCGAGAGGCGGCGATGGACCCCCACTGGGCATGTTCAGCGCGAATATCGCCGGCCAGCCGAGCGACGCGTTCGTGAAGACGTCGGTATATTTGGAGGTGGCAAACTCCGAGTCGGCTGCGAGCTGGCCCGCTCGCAAGGCGATCTTATCGTCGTTCCACTTCTTCTCGAACCACATCTCGTACAGACGGGTCGTCGGCAGCGCTTCGATGCCGCTAACATCGAGATAATTGAGGAGCGATCCGCGCGACAGACCTCCGCCGTCGATGCGGAACACGTTGGCATGAAAGGTTAGTCCCTGAAGGCCGACGAGTTTCTCGAAATCGAGGTCGGCGGCGAAATTGAAGCGGTCTTCGTAGACGGCGCCGGGCTTCGCGCCGCCGGATGGATTTCCGAGCACCTCTCCGATGTAGGTGACGGCGAACTTGACGCCCTGCTTTTCGAACGGATTGGGCAACACGCCGAGCGTCGTCTCCTGGACGGTGCTCTCTCCCGTGTCGGGATCGTTCGGCTTGAGATCGTCGGTCTTCTTGTCCTCCTGAGCCGCAGCGCTCCCGCAGATCAGCAACAGGAGGATCAGACTTGCCCAACCGCGCATGCGCCACGCACCTCCGTTCTTATGTTGCAGCTTTCGAACAGCGAGGCAACCGGCACGACGGCACGCGCTTGTCGACGCGGCGGACGCCTTGTGTACGAAACAGCACACAGGATGCGATCCGCAGTTGATGTTCCAAACCATGTAGGTTCAAACGATAGCAGGACGCTGCAGCGGCCGAAGGGCATAACGATCAGAACCTCAACCAAACAAGAACCAGGGTAGTTTCCTTCAGCGGCTCGATCCAGGCCCGATCACCGGCGCCTCGGATGACGGCTCGTCGGGAATCGGGATCTCCAGCCGGGCGGTGACCAGCAGCAGCCACCGCCTTTGCTGCCCTCTTTCACCAAACCGACGGATGCGTCCCCGGCGGCGGCCAAGCTGTAGCGTGCCGACCGGCCTCGTGCCGAATGAAGAGAAGTCCACCGCCGACGTGAGTATTCGAAGGATGTAACCTCCAGCCAATGGCTGCTGAGCCTCGCATGGCGGAGCCGATCAGTCGTCAGCCGCGTTTCCCCAGCAGCCTGCCCCTGCACCGCAGCCGTCCGCGCCGCCACCTTCGCCACGCACGAAAGCGGCCCCCCGACGGCGCCGCGAGGTAAGCCAGAACAGGCCCAATCGGGGGCTATCCGTCAGGAACGGCTCCGCATTTTGGCCGTTCGACATGCGTAACAAAGCTATCGGATATGAGCTACCAGTGAGCGTACTTCTTATCGAGGACGACCCTCTGATCCGCGAATTGATCGTCGAAGCGCTGCGCGAGGCAGGTTACCACGTGATCCACGTGAGCACCGGGGAGGAGGCACTGGCGTGGTGCAAGCGCCACGTTGCGGACGTGCTGGTCACCGATGTCCGGCTGCCCGGACAGCTCGATGGATGGCAGATCGCGGAACGCTGCCGAGAGCACGATCCGGAACTGCCGGTCATCTACGCAACGGGCTTCTCGCCTGCCACACCCCGTCCCGTCCCCGGCAGCCGCATCGTGCATAAGCCCTTCCATCCGGACGAGATTGTTCGGATGATCAGGGAGTTCGGCGCAGAAAAGGGGGCGCGGCCGGGTTAGCCGCTCTCCTCACCGCCGAGCCTTGGCCGCGATCGCCGTAGCCTGGACCGCGATCTGATCCGTCGCTTTGATCACCACGCCTTTTCCCTCGATCATCCCTTCGGCAGGCCTAATTGCTCGACGGCCCGACCGCAGATCTCGGCGGGGTCCTTGAGGCCGGTCTGACCGATCTCGATGATCTTCTTGGCGATCAGTTCGGTCAGCGGGTCGTTGCGATCCTGTACGCCGATCGTGCGCAGGGCCTGTTCGTAGGCTCTTGAAAGCCGGGTGATCTCTTCCGGCCCCAGCGGCGAGTTTTGAAGTATTCGGTAGATGGCCATTATTGTTCCCTGCAGGGCGCAGCATAGCACCGTGCTGAGCGAGCATGCATCTTGGCAGCCAATTTGAGCTTTCGCGGACTGGCCCCGCCTGCGTCCGGGCTGCCTGCCAGCGCCGGGCGGAAGACAGCCGTGGCGGCCACGGACGGCCCCCCTTTTCGGAGCTGGTCGATAAAAACGTCGCTGCGCGCAGGGGGAACGCTGGCGCGAGCACCGGGTTTGCCCGCCCCAAGGGGCGAACCCCGAACTGGCGCCGCCTCACAGCCTCAAGCGCCCCGAACTGGGCCTCCATCCGCCAAATAAGAGCCGCGAGGCGAAGATCCAGCCCTCGATCTCTTCCCCTAGAGGGTTATTCATCATCGCGTGCAGCGGCGCCACCATGGGTGCCGAGAGGTAGCGAGCAACTCAGCGCAGGTCGATCTAGGCGAGGAGCGCCTGGATTTCGGCGCGCCCATTCGAGCCGGGGTCGCGTTCGAGCCGCGCCAGCGACTGTCCTTCTATCCCAGGAGCTTCGCAACAGCAGACATCTTGTCCCCGCGGGAACGCAATCCCGTGGAAAGGGCCGCTCTGGGAGCGGCCCTCTTGCTAGATCACCAGCTCCTTGTGCCGAAGCTAAAACCGATGCTTGGGCCGCCGCCGTAGTAGCCGTAGCCGCGATCGCCCGGCCCGCTATAGTAGCCGTAGCTCCGGCGGACCGCATAGCCGTCGTCTTCGTCGTAGTAGCGTTGGACATAGCGGGGGCCGCGGGTCCGGTAGCAGCGGCCATACTCATTGCAGACCAGTCGCACCTGCTCGATGCCCGCGACCTCCGTCGACGCGATGGCCGCAGGCGCCAGAGGGGCGGCAGTCGCCGACGACGCCATCAGGGCACCAACGAGAGCTCCTAGTGTGATGGTTTTCATGGGGTGTTCTCCTTCCCTAGCCAGGTCAGTCGATCTCTTCGATGATGCGGCGCTCATGGGGCTCGACGATGTAGGTCCGGCTGTCCCGGTTGATGTACCGGTACTCGCGAAGAGTCGGAGCATCCCGATAGACCTCTTCGGGGAACGCTTCGATCTCCACGTCTTCCGGCACGCGCTCTCCGGTGCGGATTTCGGTACGAACCGTGCTGCCGGTGGTGCGACGCTCGCGCTCGCGCTCGACCGGCCGTGCCTTGGCGTGCTTGCGGATCACCTCGCGGTCCCTATCGGTGAACGTCGTCTTGCGCTGCTCGGTGCGCGCCGGCGCCGCGGCCGTGGAGCGACCCGAGTACGGCAGCACCGCGACGATCTTATAGCTGGAGGGCTCCACGATCACGATCTCGTCCTTCACCAGCACGAAGTCGTAGCCCCGATACTGGGGCACGATCTCGACGACCTCCGCGGGCAGCGGCTGCAGCCGTACATCGCGCGGCACGACCGTGCCGACCGACAGTGAGAAGTTCACGTTGTTGAGCGGCTGCACGTTGAGGTGTGAAATCGACGTGCTGATCCGGGTCCGCTGCTGATCGTTGATGTTCACGGACGCATTCACGTTCGTGCTCGACGAGCGATTGGCCGTGTTCTGCTGGCTGCTCGGCTGCTGGGCCGTGGTGGTCGGATTGCTACCCGTCGGAGACTGAGCCTGATTGGTGCCCGAAGCCGGTGGGTTCGCGCTCTGCGTCTGATTGTTCGCAGGCGGGTTGGTCTGTGCCTGGTTCGAAGGCGGATTGGTCTGGTTGGAGGGCTGGCTGGTCTGCGCCTGGTTGGTAGAGTTGTTCGACGCGGGCGCTTGCGTGGTGTTGGTGCCCGTCCCGGAGTTGGAGGTTTGGCCCGCAGCGCTCTGGCCGGTCGATGACAAAGGCTGCGTCTGGGCCGAATTCGTCGAAGGATTGGTTTGCGCCGATCCCGAAGCGGAGTTGGACGTCGGTATCGACGTCGAAGACGACGGCGGTGCCGATGTGGAATCCTGCTGACGCTGCGCAGCTGGCGGATTGGAGCTCGACGTGCTCGGAGAAGATTGTGCGAGAGCCGAAGTCGCGAGCGCGACTGCGGCGGTCGTAGCCAACAATAAACGCTTGTTCATCTGAAATCCTCCTAATTGGTCGCCGAACAACACCGGACGACGGGCCGGGTTCCTGCTGGAGAAGTTTCGGCAAATTAGCTGGACGGGCGCAGCCAGACGTTCTTCGAGCCGCGAGAAATTGGTCCAGTGACGCGGCGGCGTGCCTTCCGGCTACCGGGAGAAACGGAACTTCGCGCGCGCCTCCTCGTTGGAAGTGACTACTTAGAAGGCATTGGAGGAGACACCATGAAGAAGCTGATCGTATGCGGCGCTCTCGCTGCCTTCGCCCTCGGCGCCCAGGCCGCCAGCGCCGCCGAGTTCTACATCGTTCGCGACGCGACGACCAAGAAATGCACCGTCGTCGACACCAAGCCGACGACGACCACGACGACGGTCGTGGGCGACGGCGTCTACAAGACCAAGACGGAAGCCGAGACCGCCGTGAAGACCACCAAGGTCTGCACCGAACAGTAAACGGCTATCGCGGGGCCGAGCCGGCCTCGCGAAAACGTTCTGACAGCCACTGGAGGAGAAGACGCCCGTACTGATCTTATGGGCCATTCCCGTCGCGCTCGTTGTTGGCGGCGGCGGCTGTTGGATAGTTCACATACACTGAGCGAACGGTCGTTCGCATGAAAGGCTCGCCCGCAACCCAGGCGAGCCTTTTCTGGACCCACTGGGCGCTGGCCGCCGGGCAGAAAAAAGGGCCCCAGCATGGGGGCCCTTTTTCCGTGAACTCTCGTCGTCCTAGTTGTAGTCCGAGTATTTGAACTGCGGGAGTGCCTTCAACTGCTCCTTGTTGCCGCTCATGACGGCGTGGTCCGGGACCCAATCGTTCGCATTGCGGTTCGTCGTGTTAGTCGAAGCCGCCCCGGTGGTGGTGTCGGTCGAGGTGGTCGAGGTGCTGCTCGAGCTGGTCCGGACCGGCTCCTCGACGAACTTCAGCTTGTCCATCGAGACGGCGATATCGTGCTCGCCCATCCCAAGGAAGCCGCCGACGCCGATCACCACCGCGTTGATCTTGCCGCTCTTGTCGACGAGCAGTTCGTTGATGTCTCCGAGCTTCTCGTTGGCCTCGTTGTAGACCTTCAGGCCCATCAGCTTCGAGGCGCGCCAATTGCCCTTGAGCGCCATCTTCGCATCGGCCGGCTGGGCAGTGGCCGCCGGCGCGCCGCGATCGGCCGGCTGAGTGGACTGCGCGAATGCAGCGCCGCCGATTACGGCAGTGCCGAGCAGAGCGACGGCAAGAAAGCTTTTCATCGATTATCTCCTCCAACGTGAGCCGCACCTTTCAGATGCCCGGCCCCAACGCCCGCGATTGCCACTTGTTCCTGATCGCTCCTTCAGTCGGACGGGCCGTCCGCAAAAGATTCGCTCCATACTTCATAGGATGGGGACTGAGGCCCACTGTCGACTTTCCGTGCTCACGAGCCGGACGGCAATTGCCTCGCCCTCGCAGCAGAGGCAAGCCGGTGGAAGTGCGGACCACCGGCTTCGAACAGTCTTTCGGTTGCTTCGCGCAGTCGCCGGGCCAGCTGGACCTTCGGCTGGGAGAAGAAGCACTTCGCCTTAAGTGCGGCTGTCGCGAGAAGAACAAAGTCGCCGCGGCGGAAAGAATGGTTTTCATGCGAGTCCGGCAACTCAACGAAGCCGTTCGGACCGCCCGGCGAGATGTGGCTGCCCCTTTCTCCAACCCTTCGCGGCGTCCCGATCGAGCAGCTCGCGATATCGGCGTTCTTACCCCTTCGCCATCCGGCTCGCAGCGAAGCGCTCCTCGCACCGGGCGCGGAGCACTGTTCTGTTGAACCAGTCCATTCGTTCACCGCCCTGATCGCCTGCCCCTCGTTATCCACGATAAAGCCGGTGATGCCGCCCACCACTTCGGGCACCGAGCCCGCTCGGTAGGCAATCACAGGCGTTCCGCACGTCATCGCTTCGATCAAGGACGAACCCGAACGCCTCTGGCCACTTGATCGGAAACAGCAAGGCGGCGGCCCAAAGAATGGCTGCTTCCTGATTTCGTTCAACGAGGTATTTTGGCGGCCAAGGAACGCAATATGGAACGAGGATGCAGTTGTTGACCTAGCTTATCATCTGATTTTTATATGAGCCATTTTGACGACAAGACCGCAGGGCGGCGCTTTTGGTTTGGCATCGCTGTGATGGTTTCGGTCAGCGCCTAATCCATAGTCGAATAGCGGAAAATTAACCCTCTTCTGCCGCCAACCTCCTGATCGGCGGCCACAGGCCAGGCCTCATGACGGACACCACCGCCCAAACAGCCCGACTGATGAAGGTGACGGAGGCAATCGTGGCCGAACTGAACCGCCAGGGTGTGGCAGAAGCCGTGGCTGACCTCGGGTTCGATCCGCTCGAGATGGCCCGCGTGGCGATCCGCGCGGCTGACGGCGACGTTGTCCCATTTCGTCGGCCGCAGACCTGAGACATGCCAAGGATGGTCTGCTAGCCTGCAAAGATGGCAAGCAATGAAGACACCAATCCCGCGCTTAACTCCAGTGAGGACTTGGAGGATATCCAAGTTCATGCCTCGGGGGTGCTGGCAATCGACGATGACTCCGAGACTGGCATATTCACCGTGGTGACGCCCGGTCGGGCACTACGAGTTCCTGATTAATCAACAAATAGCCAACGAGATCGTGCAAAAGCTCCGTGAGTTCATCCGCGGAGACAGCACTAAACCCACAAGATGAGTGAGCCGGCGCCGCCCTTCTTGGCCCACCGTTATAGGCAGCGACCGTCATGGCTGGCGCAAGATCGCCCTGGGCGACGCGCCAGTTCGCCGCCCGCGGTCTCCTCGCCTACTACTCGGGCTATGGCTGTAGCCATTCGATCGAGCTCACGCCAGCCAAGATCGGCCAGTGGCCCGATCGCACCGGGCTCTCCCGCCTCGATCTCCATTTGCCTGTAAGCCCTGCGGTCGTCGCGGGGCCGACGTCGGGCCGCATGTTGAGGCACCCCAAAGATGGGAACAGCATGACGAGGGCGAAAGGAAAATTCCAAGTGAAACGGCGCCGAGGCTGCGGACTGAATGAGTTTTGAGGTCGTGAGTTTGCGCAGCCACGGTAGGTAGCTTGACTTCTTATTCGACGAAAGTAACAGTCAGACTGATTTTGAAAATGATTGCTGCGATTTTTGCTGTCGGAGCGCCGCTCCGGCGACCGGAGATTGACATGGCTGCAGTGCTTGCAAGATTTTTTCCCCGGGCGTCGTCAGGGTCGATCGCAGAAATCGAGTCGCTGGTCTCCGTTGCAATCTTCAGCGGTGTTGGCCTTCTGACGGGTCTGATCGTATTGCTATTGGACCAGTATATTCCGGGCGAATGGTTCTGAGACGCCTGCCCCTGCCGTACCGCTACGTAGTCGTTAGATGATCATGGTACAGTTTTCATGTCATCACGGCGTCTCAAGAGCGTTGCTCAGCGCTACCATCATTTCAGGCGCCCTCAAATGCGAGCAGTGCGCCAAAGCCAGTCCAACGTTGGGCCGGGCTCTATAGTCACTCTGACTGGAAATGGGTGGCCGCTGAATATGACGGGCATCACGCCGGTCCCCAGAAAGCGCTGGCCGGACCACCCGATGCGGGATGGCAGGATCTAGTTTGAGAAGATCAGCTACCCGATGATCCACCAGGACGCGGCGCCGCCGGCGCAATACTGGGCCGGGCTAAGACGCGGTCGATGAGAAGAAGTGGCCCCGAGAGCGGCACCTTGGTCAGAATGACCCAGGCTGGTAAGGATCCTTTCGCGTGAGAGCTCAAAGAAGTAGTCCCAGCGCGGCGGCACGTCGCTGGGGCTCAACTTCCGTTGGTTTCGGGATGCCGTGGGGGACAGCATCGGGACTTGGTCAAAACCGCTCCAGCGGGGTCCTGTTCCTAACTGACCAAAAATAGGCCTTGGTTTCTGCTTAGAGACAACCCGCTCAGAACGGTTTTACGGTTATGCAGCCGGCTAGCGAAATTCATTTGGTCCGCGTGACAACCGATGACGGCGAAGTTCAGATTTGGCTTGCCGCGACCCCACGCGAGGAGGCCCTTGACCGAGTGCTGGACGTTGTCCCGGAAGGATGGGCGGTTGGCTTGGTTCAACGACCATTGAGCGCTGAGCACATCGCAGCGTTGGACATGACGGTCGGACAGGTCAGACGGCATCAAGTGTCCTAATCCCCGCAGCGAATTGCCTAGATTGTGCCCGGAGTTCTCCATGGGAGAGCAAAGCTCCTCCCAACTATTTCCGGGAGGGATCATTGTTCCATCATCATCGGCCGTGGGTAATCCGTGGGCGTCGGTGGCAGACAGCCCGGTGGTGCTCCCGCCTGCGTAACATAGGAGGCGAGCGCCATGAGCGAGCTCCTTGCTTTCCAAGCAAATTGATCCTCTCGACAAGCATTGCTGTGAGGAAGACGGAGCGATTGCGAAAAGAGGCCCGTGCAGGTTACCAAGCCCATCCAAGTACAGAACGCCATCTGGATTGAGCCGAAGCTGCTCCCGAGATCGAGTACCGCGCCAAATCCGCCGAGGGCAAGACGCGGCCGCCATTCTTCTGCAGCGTGCGCTGAGGATCTATGAGCGCGCCGCGCCGTAGCTGCCGCGATAATCCGCGCTGGATCAGCGCGGCGCACCCGGACCCGCCATACATTTCGAGGGGCATTTGACGTTGTCTTGCCCGACACCGCGAAGGTTCAGAACGCTGAACATATTAAGGGCGGTTTACGATTCATCGTTTCGGCGGCGCCTCCCAAACCCGCAATCAAGCTATTGCCCCGACCAAAGCTCTGCTGCGTGCCCATCAAGGAGCTGCATCATGAGCAGCCAGAGCCATTCAAGGACTAGTCTTAACATACGACAACGCGAAGATTGTTTGTCGCGCCTCTAAGTCCAAACGGCACTCCAGAGACGACCACAGCCAACTCGCCCAGCCGAATATAGCCTTCGCGCTGCGCGGTCGCCGAGGCGATCCGCGTCATCTCCTCATAGCCAGAGGGATCGCTGGACACGGCACTGTGCACCCCCCACAACAGGCTCATGCGCCGCGCCACTCTTTCATCCGGAGTAAGGGCAAGGATCGGCACCGGCGGCCGGCTGCGCGAGATCCGCGCGGCCGTCGTCCCGCCCGCCGTGAAGCCGATGATGACCTCGGCGCCAATTGTAGCGGCAAGATCTGCCCCCGCGGCCGCGACGGCATGCGAAGGGGTGCTCTCCACGTCGGCTCGAGAAGCCTCGATCAGTGGCCGATAGAGATGATGCCGCTCAGTGCTCTTGATGATGCGATCCATCATGGCCACCGATTCAATCGGGTAGGCCCCGCTTGCCGATTCAGCAGACAGCATCACAGCATCGGCTCCATCATAGATCGCGGTCGCGACATCTGAGGTTTCGGCCCGCGTCGGCGTCGGCCCAGCCACCATGGAATCCAACATTTGCGTTGCGACGATGACGAATTTTCCGGCACGCCGACAGGCGCGTAGGAGCTCCTTTTGCCGGCCTGGCACCTCCTCGGGCGGGATTTCGACGCCAAGATCACCGCGCGCTACCATAATGCCGTCTGACAAGCTGATGATGTCGTCGATGCGATCGAGCGCCATCGGCGTCTCGATTTTGGCAATCAAACCTGCGGCCTCGCCAATCAGGGCGCGTGCCTCGATCAGGTCGGACGGTTTCTGAACAAAGGACAAGGCCACCCAGTCGACCCCAAGATCAATGCCGAACGCGAGGTCGGCGCGATCTTTCCTGCTGAGCGGAGATAAGTCGAGCATCGCCCCCGGTACGTTGACCCCCTTGTGGTCCGAGATCCGGCCTCCAACCGCCACTTGCGCAACGATTTCTGCGTCTCCTGGCTCGGTGATCCGCAAGCGCACCCGGCCATCATCAATGAGAAGATCTTGTCCGGGGTGCGCGGCTGCAAAAATCTCCGGATGAGGCAAGGGTATCGATTGCTTTGCTCCTTTAGCTCCATCGATCACAAAGCGGACCGTTTCACCGGCACGCAAAACCAGCCCGCCGTCTTCGAGGGAGCCGATACGAAGCTTTGGGCCTTGTAGATCCTGCAGGACGCCTATCGGCCGGCCGAACTCTCGCTCGAGTTCACGGATACACGCATAGACTTTGGCATGGTCTTGATGGCTTCCGTGACTAAAGTTTAGCCGAAAGACATCTGCACCGGAAAGATAGAGAGCACGTATCTTCTCAGGCTCGGCACTTGCCGGACCGACGGTTGCCACGATCTTGGCGTGACGCGAGCGATGCAACGTATCCCCCATCTGAAAGAATGAGATCGATCTAGCGATAAAGTCAAAAACAGACGCTTGCGGACTGCGTTCGACGGCAGTTGAGCACCCCAATGCCCTCCCCTCGTCAGTCGCTCAACACCATGCGATGGACGCTATCGGCAAGGTGAATCCTGCTTTGAATCGATCCATGACAACCATAGTTTCAATGCGCTTTATGTCTGCACTTTCTTCGGTAAGGCGCCGGGCAAACCGCTCGTAATCTTCCATGTCGTTCATGGTAACTAGCAAGACGACGTCGGCAAGACCAGTAACGTAGAATGCGCTCATCACTTCAGGCATCTTACGAATTTGCCGCTTGAGGCGATCAACAGTGTCGGCACGCGCGCGCTCTAAGGAAATGAGGACGACTGCCGTCACATTCCGCCCAATTGCTTTTGGAGAAATGATGGAAACGTCGGCCTCTATGATACCCTTGGATCGAAGGCGCTTCAGCCGACGTTGCACTCCGGATGCGGATAGGCCGACCTTTGCTCCAAGTTGTTCGCTACAGAGGCGATTGTCTCGTTGGACGAGATCAAGAAGACGAAAATCGATCTTGTCGAGTTGCATCACTGTCTCGCGGCCAGCTGACGGCGATCGCGCCGGGGAAACGGACGCCTGCGCGGCTTGTCCTGACATTTTCGATTCGTCACCGCGCAGCCAAGCTGTTGAACGATCGATTTCCGCTGTCATATGCCTTGGAACACCCATTGGGACCCCAGCTCTTTGCGATACATCGAACACAGTTGGCGCGGCGATCTCCCCGTCCGCCGGGCTCACCACGCTCGAACCCGGCCGCCGGGACCCACGTCCGCCGAGAGCTGCTGATGAGAAGGCCGTCCGAGTCCGGTTCTATCGATGCGCGCCCGGGCCCGAACACATATTCCCCCGCGACGCACGAATGTGGTTGACGATCAAGCTCCCGAAGCGACGGCTTTTTGCTCCTGATCTGCGGAAAGCATTATTGCGTTGATGGCGCGATATGCGAATACGATGGCGGGACCGATTGTTATGCCTGCCCCGGGATACACTCCGCGCATCGGCGAAGTCATGTCGTTGCCGCACGCGTAAAGCCCCTGGATTGTATTGCCTTGTGCATCCAGGACGTTTCCGTAACTGTCGG
Source organism: Bradyrhizobium sp. 33ap4 (assembly GCF_032654765.1). NCBI lineage: Bacteria > Pseudomonadati > Pseudomonadota > Alphaproteobacteria > Hyphomicrobiales > Nitrobacteraceae > Bradyrhizobium > Bradyrhizobium sp. 33ap4. Next base: position 25,574 of record NZ_JAUMTJ010000045.1, read on the forward strand.
TCGCCAATCCGGTCGCCGTGCCAAGCGTCGCCGGAACGATTGGCAACGCGACAAATGGCCCGTCTTTGATTGGTCCAAGATTTGGATTTTTTCCCACGGCCGGATCGCCGAGGGTGCGATTGAAAGCCGATTCCCCACGCATAAAGAGCGGATCCCGCCCTTGGGCAGCGTGCGCGTTGTGTTCCTCGATCGTCTTTTGAAGCACAGCGGAATCTAGTCCCAGCTGCTTTGCGAGCTCCGAAATCGTTTCACCTGTCTTGATGTAGCCAAGCCGGACATATTTGCCGATGCTCAACGTCCAGGGCCATGGCAGCAGGTGTCCCATGCCCCTCAATCGCACGAAATGGTGGTCGCAGATGAAGTAAAATCGCTTATCTGCTGGATATCCGTTCTCAAACATTGCCAGGCAAATATCGTGGTACGAATTCGATTCGTTGACAAAACGTCTGCCATTTGGACCGACAGCAATGACCCCAGGACGGCCGCGGTCGAGCCAACCGTATGGGACGACCTGCGCCCTTCTACCGCGCTTCAGAATTGAGACTGGGGTCCAGAAGCCGGCGGATGCAACGTCTTTGTCGATGGCGGCCCCGAGCGCGGTTGCAAGCCCAATGCCGTCACCGTTAACATCGGTATGGGCCAAGGTAAGATCATGCTGGTGTGCACCACTGAGGTGCGTCCTCAACTGCGCGTTCCGGGCAAAGCCGCCAGTTGCGAGAACAACACCACGCGAGGCACGCACGTGGACGTTGAGGTTGACCCGCTTGACGACGGCACCGGTGACGCGCCCGCCTTCCTTGATGAGTTCGAGCGCCGGAGAGGATGGCCAAATCTCCACGCCGTACTCGCGCAGGCTCACCAGCAGCCGCGCGATCAAGGCATTGCCTCCGCTGAGCTCAGTACCACGCCTGAAGCTGAGCCGATCCCGCGTATAGCGGCTCAGGCGAGTTAGGACGTGTTTGAGCGAGGCAACAGATTGGAGCGGGTTGAGAAAGCTTCTCACCTCACTTGATGAGATCATCATGCCCCCGAGCACAACCCGAATGGGGTCGCCGATCAAATCGAAATCCTTGCCTAGAAGCCGCCCATCATAAGCGGCCGGGCTCAGTGCCCGCCCCCTATCAGCGCCGCCACGTTGGCTCGAGTGATAATCAGGCGTAGAGGCCAGGGTAAATTTGACGCTCGTGCCGTTCTCGAGGGCGGTTAGCGCCGCTGGGCCGTCTTCAAGATAAGCATCAATGAATTGCGGGCGATAATGAACGCCAAGTTCGTGCTGCAGATATGTCCTCGCATTGGCGATGGTGTCAGCGATGTTAGCCGCGCGCGCCTGAGCAGAACAAGGAACCCAGATCATGCCATTCGACAGGGCCGTCGTTCCACCAAGACGTGGAGATTTCTCGCACACAATGACGCGCAGCCCCGCCTTTGCCGCATAGAGCGCCGCCGACAATCCAGCCGCGCCGCTGCCGATCACGAGGACATCTGTTTCCCAGTCCTGATCCGGCCTCGTTCCTCCTCTGGAGGTGAACGCGATCGTGTCAGGTTTAGCTCGGTCATTTGGTGTGGTCATGCGGCCTCGCTGCACGTATTGCAGTGAATGTCAGTGGGTTTGCGGTAGCGGGACAGCTTTGAATTCCGCCGCCGCTGTCTTCACTGCCCGCTCAATTGGAATTCTTTCGATTGAGGATGCGCCAACAAAGCCGACACATTCGGTCGTTCGATAGACCTCGATCGTATCTTCAGGCTCGGCAATTGCCCCGCCATGACAAAGCGAGAGAACGTCCGACCGGACGCTTCGCGCCGCCGCGTTGATCTCATTGATGCGCCCGATCGCCTCCTTTATGGATTGGCCGTCCTCGTGACCAACCAGGCCGCCGCGCGTTGCGCCGACATGTGGGACGATGCAGTCGGCCCCCGCACTTGCCATGGCTTTGGCGTCTTGAGCGCTTGCGACATAGGCGAGCGAAAAGATATTCTTCTTGCGCGCGAGAGCGATCAGTTCGACCTCACGTTCAAAGCCGAGGCCGATGCGGCCGCGGCGGTCACGCCAGTTGTCACCCATGGTGGAGATCGTTGGGTAGTTGATGACGCCGGAGAACCCAGCAGCCCAGAACTTGTCCAAAAGAGCATCGAGGTCGAGCCGGAGAGGATCCCAAGCCTCGATGCCGCCAACCACCGGCACGCTAGACACCACATTACGAATTTCCGCCGCAAGCTCGAGCGTGCGTGCGTTGGAATCGCCAATCCGGCTCGTGGGTAGCCCCATCAGGCGCGACAGGCCGGTCGAGTAGACTACCAGCATGTCGGCACCTCCAAGAACGGCACATTTGGCGACCAGGCCGCAGCTACTACCTGCCGCGAGAATTGCTTTTCGCTCCGCCACCTGTCCTTCGATCCTGGAAAGAATTTCGGTTCGCTCAAACATCCGCATGGGATGAACCTCGTTGCGTGAGTTGTTCCAGGATCCATGCCGCGGCAACCTCGGCGAACTCGCCATCGTTAATGTGACAGTTCAGGTCGCGGACCCTGACGTGCGCGGGGAGATGTTCCTTGACCGCATCCAGCCAAGCCTTGTCAGCGACGGGATCGTAGAAGATGCCGCCTGGGCGGTCGTAATCGGACACCCCTTTCGCCGGCCAAAGGACAATTGCGGGTCCTTTTGCTTGCGATAGGCGTTCTGCCGTGAACCGGCCAATGCTCGCGTTCTCAGATGCAGTTGTGCGCATGAGCGTCGTGTAAGGCGTGTGGGCGTAGAACTGGCGAGCGCGAAACTGATCAGGAACGCTCGATGGCAGGCCAAAATTGACCATATCGACCGCACCGGGCGCGATCACTTGCGGAATGTTTTGCCGCGACGCTGCCTTGAGCCGATCCGGACCGGCGCTTGCGGTGCCTCCAACGATTTCGTCTGCGAGCTCCGTTGTGGTCAAATCAATGACGGCGTCGAATTCGCCAGCAGCGATCAGCTGCTCCATCTTACGGCCGCCCGCCCCGTTCGCCGGAAAGACGATGGCGTCTACGCCGGCATCGGCAAGGCGCGCTGCGCACTGGTTGGCCGCTGGCGTGGTCACGCCGAACGCAGTGATCGCAACGATCTTCTTGTCTCGTCCAAGCTTGACGGGAGCATAGCGCGTGGCCGCAATGGCCCGCCCCGCATTCTCGAGCACCCTTGTGGTAAAGGCGTTGATGCCGAAGAGATCGACCAGCGTCGGATAGAGGATGATGTCGCTTTGAGTGGCCAATTCGGCGAGTAACGCAGGCCTTGCGCTGCTCACCAGAAGTTTCGGAAAGCCATAAGGCAGCTCAGACACAACCTCGCCGAAAACCGCGCTCCCCCTGCCCCCCGCAACCCCGACAATCGCGCTGATCGTTCCTGAGCCCAGGAGGTCACCAACCCTAACGCGTGTCCTTTCAGCAATCCGCTTCAAGAGTTCGGTCGGAGCCTTCGCATCGGCTTGTTTGTCGCCGTCATCCCTCTTCGTGCCGACGTCGATCAGGATGGTCGTGCGGCCACACGCCTCGATAATGTCGGCGAGATAAGATGCCTCGCGGCCCTTGGTATCCAGCGTGGCCACAATCGCGACCGCGTCCGTAGTCGCGGATCCAGTCGCCAGTTCGGACAGGCTACCATCCCGGGCCGACCTCTGGCCGTCCGTACAATGGTGAGACACGATCTTCCTCCCAGAACCATTCCTAACAACAGGTGGTCTAGACCCGGCTATACCCGGGTATAAGATCGGCGAGTCCTCCAGATGGGTAAGATTGGGTAGAAGCGGTGAGAGCGAGAGTTCCCGGCAAACTTGCCACCCACATGTCGGACATAGCTAAAGGCGCACAATTGCAAGTCTACGCGCCCTCTTTGCGCAGCCTTCCGGAAGGCTCCCTGCTAGTCATGGCGACCCTGCCAATCCTCGACTGGAACGACTGCCTTATGCGAGACTTGCGTACCCTCGACAAGGCAACGTCCGCTCCTCATGTCTATGCGGCGATCCTCATGATCGATCCCTTCGCATGCTGGGAGGATATTGCCGAATCGTTGAAGGATGCCGGCATCACCGGTGTCGCCAATTTCCCGCCGGCATCTATGATCGAGCGGTCGGCGGCGGGCGTGCCTATTGATGCCGGACAGGAGCTCGAACTTCGGCGGATGGAATGGTTCACAAGCCTTGGTTTCAAGGCGTTGTTTGCCATCGCGAGCGATTCCGAAATTACCGCGGCGGAGACGCGACTTGGCTCCCATCTAGACGGACTCATCCATCTACCAGCAGAGGCTCTTACCCGGACGATGAGCGAACAGATGGAGCTGGTAAGCCTTGGCCAACATGGATCGTCACTACCAATGTTCGCGCTTTTGGATGGAGCGGCTTCGACGGGGCCAACTGGAGCAAAGTGATGAGCGGGACTGCTCTCCAAGATCCGCAGCTTCCTGATGAGAGATTTTTCTTGAAAAACCCACCGCAACGCTGGGCGCCTTTCCGCGATGAAGCCTGGTTCGTTTGACCTTCGATAAATCATTCTCACGCTGACAGCGCATTTTTAGACTTGGTTGGTGCGGCGGCGATCAACAGCGGTGTCAAGGCCGTCCTGATATGGGTATCTGGGAGCGTCAACAGCTCGTTACCATTTGGGGCGGCATTCAGCGCGCAGTTTTTGCATTTCTTACTCGGAGCGACAACGCTGGGCTCCCTCGCGAGATGACCGCGTCGCTAGCAGAATCAGTCGTAGCTGGCATCGCAATAGGCATTAGCTAGAAGTTGAATGCGGCCCATCGCTGACTGCTGCTATTACGGCTATTGTCGCAGGATATGGGGGCTGATCGTCGTGATGCCGCTGAAACGCCGCGGGATCACAGATTTTCGAGCGCGCGACTTTGCGACGAGGGTGCACGGCATCGAGACATGCGGGCAGCGCGGGCGTCCAGGTCGATGAACTCGCCGGCTCCGAGCCTCGCATGACCCTGAAGCACTCGTCACATCGTTTCCGATGCCGCCCTGTCCAATGATCTCGTTCGCAGCCGTCACTTCTTTTCGTTAAAATGCGATTGCACAACGGCTAGGTGTTTCAGGCACGACCATCGTTACGCTGCCCCGTCGATCTGCCTGGCTGCAATCAGCTTACTCTGTCGACTACAATGATGAAGCTCAAAAAAACCGCTGCCGGGCTTTCTCCGGCAGCGGCTCAAGTCTCGGGAGAAAGCAGACGATCCGGTCTGCCAGCGGACCCAAGAGATCAGAACGGAATTCTGGCCGCCGGTCGCAATTATTCAGATGATCCCGGATTGGTCACTGCGTACGAGCTCAGCATCTGGGTAGCATTGGGTAAATCGACCGCATCAGGCGCAGCTGTCTTCCGGTCTGACGCGAAGGTTAGCTCTAGAAACCCGATGTTTGCGGAATGTCACGGCACCAATTCGCTCAACAGATGCTCGCCGGCACTATCGGCCCGCGCGGCTGTCAGAGCAACCGACACTTCGTCATCCCTTGCGCAACTGGGCTTCCTTCCTGGTGCAGAAGGAGTCTCACCGCACACCCGTGCTTCCACAGGAACCGACGAGTCCGACACAGCTCGCTTCCGAAGCCACGCCCGGACCCGCATGTTCGCGGCAATGCAAGTGTACACGGACGGGCAGCCTCTCACCGATCGGAATTTTCTGACGACATCGGGCCAGCAAACAACTTGGATAGGCATTCGACTGATACATCCAGAAACGGAGCTCTCGACCCGCCATTCGCTTAACCGCCATCAGCAGCCTAACTGGCGATGTCGACCGACCGCACCTTTTCCTCAAGCGCTCGAGTGATCCGGCCGCAGGTCCTGTTTTCGGCATAATGTGCGTTTCGATGGCGCGAGCCACACGGAGGACGTTTTTGGTCCATATCGCGACTACAATGCGCGCTATTTAATGGAGGCTAGCCTGGATCGATCGAGAGTTATTGTAACAGATAGAACTACGATCAGGCCCGTCACCATGATTTGCAGGTATGTATGCACGCCTGCGATATTGAGACCATTTTGCAGCACGGCAATCACCAGAACACCGGTTAGCGTTCGATGGACTCCGCCTGAACCTCCAGATAGCGCGGTTCCGCCCATCACGACCGCGGCGATCGCCTGGAGCAGCAGATCGTCTCCCATGCGCGACGTTCCCGTCGATGTCCGTGCGACAAGGAGCAAGCCCGCAACTCCGCAAAGCATTCCGGAGACCACAAATGCGGCGGCTTTGGTACGAAGAACGTCAATCCCCGAAAGTCGAGCAGTTAGGCCACCACCGCCGATCGCAAAAAGGGCTCTTCCGAAGTGGCTTCTCGCACCGACAACGGACGCGACCACAAAAATGAGAAGTGCCAACACTCCAGAGTTCGGAATACGACCGATCACAGAACCGGAAGCAATCCACGTCAGGTTGGGGCTTTGAAAGAACACATTTCCACCGCCGCTGATCCACGTGGACACGCCACTAAGAATTGTCATCGTGCCTAGCGTGGCAACGAAAGAGGGCAGCCGTAGTCGAAGGACGAGCGCAGCATTGACGAGGCCACACAGAGCTCCAAGGGCTGCGGCAGCGACGGCTACTCCGGCCGCACCTATATTAAAGTCACGGATCAGAACCGCAGACGAAATTGCCACAAGCGTCACGATGGCTCCAACCGAAAGGTCGAGCGCTCCCATGAGAATTACAAATGTGATGCCTGTTGAGACGATCAGCAGGATCGAGGACTGCCGCATGAGATTGAAAAGATTTATCCAACTCAAAAAGCGCGGATTGATCAAGGCGAACACCGCGACCATTGCCATCAGCAGCAACAATGGCCCTATCGCATTTATGATGGGACGGTGACGGTTGTAAAACTGGGCAAACTGCGCCTTTGCTTCTACACCTGATCTCGATCTCGACCCGGTTGTCTGCGGCTCATACCATGTGTTGGACAAGTTCCTGCTCCGTTGGCTTGTTATCGGCAGGCGCGTTGCACAAGAACTGAATTTCTCCCTCTCGCATCACGAGGATGCGGTTTGACATTCCAATAAGCTCAGGCAAATCGTCTGTGACGAGAAGAATAGCTACGCCTTCCTCAGCCAAGTCCCTCAGGACGCCGTAGATCTCTTGTTTAGCGCCGACATCGACGCCGCGCGTGGGATTGTCGAGGACCAGCACCTGAACCTTTCGAGCCAGCCATTTAGCTATCACTACCTTCTGTTGATTCCCCCCGGAAAGGAACTGGCAAAGCTGTGCTGGCCCTTTGCATCTAACGCGCAAGCGATTGATGTACTTTTCGGCGAGGAGCCGTTCTCGGGAGCGTGAAATGAAACCAGATAGGCGTGAGACAAGCGGAAGCGAGGCCAAAGACATATTTGCTTGAACCGACATGTAAGGCACGATGCCTTCGGTCTTGCGTTCTTTGGGGACAAAACCCATGCCGCGCGCCATCGCCGCTTTTCCACGTCCGCGAAGCGGCAACGCTTCGCCGCCCACTTCGATGGTGCCGTTTGGGGGAACGGGTTCAAATCCGACGACGGCTTTGGCTACAGCCTCCTTGCCGCATCCGACAAGGCCGCCAATTCCAAGAATCTCACCTTTGCGAACCTCAAAGCTGACATTCTGGACGTTGTGGCCGCTTAGACCTTTGACTGAGACCGCGATGGGTGCCCCCTCGAGTTTCAGCTGGCGCTTTTCCATGAAGTATTCGTCGTCTCGCGTTCGGCCCACCATTGCTCGATGAAGGCTTTGTTCGGAGATCTGTTCTCCTGCGAACTCGCCAACGTTCCGCCCGTCCTTGAACACGTAGATGCGGTCGCAAAGCTCTACGTATTCCGCGAGACGGTGAGTAATAAGTACAAATGAAGCGCGACGACGGTACCGTCGAATCGACTCAAAGAGAATTTTGATCTGTCGCTCGCCGATTGCCGCTGTCGGTTCGTCGAGCAGGATGATTGGATGATCAATATGGAAATGTTCGGCCAAAACGAACGCCTTGGCAATCTCGATCATCTGCCGATCGTGAAACGCGTAGTCGCCTGTGCGACGGCGCGGATCGATGTAGTCAAGACCGAGGTCTTTGAGATGTCTTTCGCTTACGGCGATCATCGCTCGTCTGTCGACGATCCCTATCCGATTGACAAAGTTGGCTTCTAAAGAGAGGAATATATTCTCGTAGACAGCCAGGCTTGGAATAAGGGCCTGCTCCTGAAAGACCATCGAAATACCGGCCTCGACGGCCTCAGTATAGCTTGTCGGCTTGAAGCTCTTGCCGAAACGTCTCATACTTCCCGCGTTCGGTGTATGAATGCCGGCAATCATTTTGAGGGTCGTTGATTTGCCTGCTCCGTTTTCACCGGCAATTCCAACTATTTCATTCGGAAATACATCGAGATCGATCCCTTCGACGACGCAAATGCCATTGAAGCGCTTCGACCCGTTGCGCATCGTGTAGATGGGCGTCGGCACGCCGCTCATTTCACGTCCTCCGCGCTCGCACGATTGGTGTTCAGGAGAACAGCGAACAGAATGACGGTCCCTTGAATGATTGTTTGTAGATAGGGAGGCAGGGCAAGAATGTTCATGCCGTCTGAAAGGATCGTTATGAAAAGAACCCCGATTATCGTCAGGCGCACGTTGCCAAACCCGCCCGTTATCGCTGTTCCGCCAACGACCACTGCGGTGATCGTGTCGAGAGTCATATAACTGCCCATTGTGACTGTTGCGGACCCCAGACGAGCGGCCAGCAAGACACCGGCAACTCCTGCAAGAAGGCCGGACAATGCAAACGCCTGGATTTTGATCGTATTGACCTTAACTCCGATGAGCGCGGCTACTTGCTCGTCGCTTCCGATTGCGAGCGTCATCCGTCCGAAACGCGTGCGATCAACTACGAGAATGGCAACACCGTAGATCACCGCCGAAACCAGTACCGCATTGGGGACCAGATTGGCCAGTGCGCCCTGGGCCATATCGATTACGGCCGCGTGCGATACCGATAAGGACCGGCCATCTGAGATGAAAAGCACCGCTCCTGAAATCGTTGTTGCTGTTCCAAGCGTCACCAGAATCGAGGGAATTCTGAGATAGACGTAAACCAGCCCATTGATCGCGCCAAACACCAAGCCGACCAAACATGCGATGGGAACCGACCATAAGCCCAGGTCTGGTGCGAGCCGAGCGACCAGCATGCCGCAAAAGCTAGCAACCGCTCCGATCGATAGGTCGATAGAGCCCATCAGGATCACGAAGGTCGCCCCGATGGATGCGATCAAGAGGACGGAACTCGATAGTTCGATTGCCCTGATATTTGCGATGGTGAAGAACGATGGAGCCGCGAAACCAAAAGATATAATCGCGATTGTAACGACGACGACTGTTATGGCGCGCCGCCATAGCTCGCTATCTCTACGCCCAACCAGCGACGCTTCTAGCATTTTTGCGATCCGTCAACGTGAGGTAAACGCGATGCCCCTCCTCGAGAGAGAGGGGCATCCGGAGCGATCACTCGGGAATTCGCTGCTTATAGTGGCCGTTATACTCGGCCCTGAGCTGATCCACGCAACCGGAATCAACGGCGTCTTGATAAGCCTTCGGAAATTTGTATCCGGCCGGCGTGCGCGCTCCCCAGTACGTCTTCACGTCGATCGGCCACACATAGTTTTGAGCATCCCAGTCGCTGGGATGAAGAACCCGCGACATTTTCTTCCAATCAAACGGAAGCTTCTCGCCGGCAAGAAACGCTTGATACTTATCCACATTCTGAGCGGTGATCAGCGTGGCTCCCGTGTACATCATGCGTTCGCACGGGCTGGGCTTAAATCCCTTCGCAACATCGTATGCCCGCACGAGCGCGAAACCGGCTTGCCATTGTGGGGTAAAGCCCATTGTCGCAAGAATGCGGCCTTCCTTCACCAACTTGAGGGTTTCTCGATTGCCATCGAGGCCGACGATCGGAATGTGCATACCAGCGTCTTCGACGGCTTGCATCGCGCCCAGTGCAATCGAGTCGTTTTGCCCGAAGACAGCATCAATCTTGGAGTGAGCCACCAACAGATCTTCCATGACCTTGCGAGAGTCAACCTGATTCCATTTTCCTGGTTGGCGCGCGACGAGCTTGATGTTGGGATATTCGGCCAGCGCTTTATCGAAACCCGCGGTTCTGGAAATATCTGCATCTACCCCGGGAAAACCGGTAATGTGCGCGACGTTGCCTTTTCCGCCGATCTTGTCAAAAAGCAATTTGGCAATTCTATAGCTATTTTCGACATCATCCGGCGAGAAGAAGGTTGCAAAAGCATAGTTGTCGGCCCCCGCATCCAAAGGATGGAAGCCGGGCAACGACTCCCAAACAGCAACATGCACCGCACCGACCTTCTTCGCCATCTCAACGATGGGCTTTATGTTCGCCGCAACGAGGTTCTCGCCGAACGTGATCCTGACCCCCGCACCGAACTGGGCCTCATAGATTTCGATCTGCTTTGCGGCATCGCCTTTGCCCGAAAGGATGCGATAATTTAGACCTAGGGATTTTGCGGCTTGTTCGGCACCTTGCGACCAGTTGTTGAAATATTCGTTTTCTAATGTAGAAACTTCAGACAGGACATCCTCAGCGCTCGCACCACCCGCAACGCCCAGGAATGCGGCGGTAGCAAAAAGGTAAGTCGATAGTCTTCGCATTGATTGACCCTCCTCGTACTTGTTTGTTGTAGATGATTTGCCTTTCGTTCACGTTGGTCGGCAGGCGCGCCCGTCTTCACGATGGAATAATTCGGAACAAACGACGTGTTTGCCTGTGCGTCAGAACAGTCATCCCGGCTAAGCGAAGAGTTTCATAACGCAACGCGGACGCTGTGGTGGTCCGTTGCTGCCGGCATCATGCTCTAGTCACATCTTCTTCCAGTCTCCGATCCGCTCGAACGCATGCGCCGCCCTATAGATGGTTGCCTCCTCGAAGTGGCGACCGACGAGCATCAGACCGACCGGCAGGCCATCCACGATTCCGCATGGCAGCGACATAGCCGGATGGTGCGTGATGTTGAACGGAGCCGTGTTGGTGAACATCTCCGTCGCACGAGTGATATAATCCTCTCGGCTGACGTCATGTGGAGGGAGTTGCGTCGCCTTCATCGGCGTCGTCGGTAGAAGGAGCAGATCGTAGTTCTTAAGGGCCTTGTCGTAAGCTGCACTTAAGCGGCGAGACACGTTGACGGCCTTGCCGTAGAATCGCGGCCCGTACGTGTTGTTTACGTAGGTGCCGAGCAACAAGAACAACTTGGCCTGCTCGGACAGGGAGTTCGCCTTCTGGCGCCACCCTCGATGAAAGTCCATGAGCGACAGTGAAAAGAGGTCGGATCGGCTGGTACCAAAGCCGTCACCGAACATCATGGTTTGTGTGGCGCCCTCGGTACCGATCGGCGTCCAGATTGCGGCTCCTTGGAGGTGCATCGGTACAGAGACCGTTTCAACGGAGGCCCCAAGATCCTTGAACCGTTTGGCCGCTTCACGAACCGCTCCATTGACGCCAGCTTCCGCCCCGGGCTGTTCGAAGCCCTCCTTCAGAACGCCGATCTTCAATCCGCTGACGCTTTGACCAAGCGCTTTCGTGTACTCTTCGACTTTCGGTGCTTTGATGCGCGGATCGTAACCATCGTCTCCGGCGATTACCTCCAAGAGCAACGCATTGTCTGCGACCGTTGCGGTCATCGGGCCCGTGTGGTCGAGCGTCAGCTCGTTAGGCATGATGCCGGTATAGGGGACGAGACCCCAAGTAGGCTTCATCCCGTAGATACCGCAAAACGATGACGGCATGCGTATTGAGCCGCCCTGGTCGCCGCCGATCGCCATATCGACTTCGCCAAGCGCCACAACAACAGCCGAGCCCGAAGACGAGCCGCCGGCAGAGTAGCCCATTCTATGAGGATTGTGCACCGGTCCGAGCGCACCGGTATGGCTACCACCGGATGTGCAAAAGCATTCGCAATGCACTTTACCTGCAATTTCGGCACCCGCATCAAGCATGCGGGTGACAATGGTTGCGTCGATATCTGGTACGAACCCTTCGAGCGTCGCCGAACCGTTCATCATTGGGACCCCGGCCAACATGACGTTATCTTTTAGAGCGACGGTCTTGCCCTTGAGTTTTCCGCTCGGCGCTCCTTCGATTCTCGCCTTGCGGTACCACGCGTTGTGCAGATTTTCCTCGGCTTGGGGTTGATAGCCCGGGGTGCGTGCATATTTCACCGGAGGCAACTCGTCCGGAACGGCTTCGATGTATCTGTAAGCTTCGAGGGATTGGTTGATCAGGCCGCGAAAGGAGACGATGTCCTGGTCGGTAAGTGAAAGGCCGCATTGTGAGGCGACATCACGCAACTGGGCGGGTGTGGGCGGGACAACTGACACTGGGCGCTCCTGTACTATCCGACGGCAGACCCACTCTGCGATGGGTTCAATTCGGCAAGGCTACTCGACTGCGGGTTGGTCGAACCGAAGCGGATCGTTCACAGTGGGTAAATTTGGGTAATTCCGCCAAGAAAGAGGCCGCCGAGAGCAGAAATTTTCGCACTCACGCCATCTGCAGCGCTTCTTTTCGGGCACGCCGCATGCTGAAAACTAATAATTGCATGCGGCGACCGGCTCGGCAGAAGCAGCTAGCTAGCAGGAGGCGGACTCATTAAGGCGCAGCCATAGCCGGATTGACGCGAGTTGAACGAATGCGAGGTAGTTGGCGGCCAGCCTATCGTAGCGCGTCGCCACCCGACGACATTGTTTGATCCTGTTGAAGGACCGCTCGACCTGGTTGCGAGCACGATAGAGACAGGGGCTGAAGCAGATCGGATCGCTGCGATTGCTTTTCGGCGGGATGTTGGCCCACACGCCCTTCTTCATGGCAATCTCCCTGATCTAGTCCGCATCATAGCCACGGTCGGCAAGCAGCATTGACCCGGATTTCAGACGAGACAGCAGTTTTCCGCCGAGTCGAACGTCATGGGCCTCACCCGGGCTCAGCGCCAGCCGTACCGGCAGACCATTGCCATCGACCACCGCATGGATTTTGCTCGTCAGCCGCCGCGGACCTTCCCATCGATTGACGCTGGTTCCTTGTGATGCAGGCTCCATGCTGATGCACGCGGACAATGGAGGTGTCGATCATCTGGACAGCGGCATCATGGGCAGTGGCAAGCGCTTCTATGATGCGGCCGCAAACGCCACCTAACGAAGCGGTTGTAGCAAGTGGTGTATGGGCCAAACGCCGTCGGCAGATCACGCCAGGGCGCGCCTGATCGGAGGACCCAGAAGATGCCATTCAGGACCCGTCTGTCGTTCACCCGAGGAACGCCACGCGGCTTGTTCGGCAGCATCGGCTTGATGGCGGTCCATTCATGGTCGGCGAGTTCGTAGCGCATGATTCGAGCCCCCAGTTCGGGAGTTTGAATGACGGCAGTCCGGCCAAACGCAACGCACCTGACCCGCTCTTGGTACGGCGCTTACGCACAGGAGCGGACATCAACCAGTCCTCAATCTCTGCCAAATGCGTCGAAAATGACCCGAAGCCGACCTTGTGCAATGCACATCACCGTTGATATGCTCGATCCATTCAGTCAGCGGGGAGTCCCGAACGATGTCCGATATCTCGCGTCGGGCCGTGACACTTGGCGCGGCCGGTGCTTATGTCGCGTTTGGGCTCGACAAGCCGATCACGTTTGTCGACGCGGCTCACGCTCAACGGTCCGTCACTCAACCTTTCCGCAAATACAAGGTCGGCGACATTGAAATCTTCTCTCTGATCGATGGCATGCGTGACGTTCCGCTGCGGGAGGGCATGGTCAGGAATGTCAGCGTCGAACAGGTCAAGACCGTGTTGCGTGGTGCCGGTTTTCCCGACAATCAGGCGCCCCTGCGGTTTATCGTCATGGCGCTCAAGCTGCGCGATCAAGTGGTCCTGATCGACTCGGGTACGGGCGGTCATCCGATTTATGGTGAGGGGAACGGCCGGTTATTCGAGAGCATGGCGGCGGCGGGCCTTGACCCCAAGGCAGTCAAGACGATCCTCATCTCCCATCTCCACGGCGACCACATTTATGGCCTCATGAACAATGAGAGCGATGCGCAGGTCTTCCCGGATGCCGACATCGTGGTGCCCGCCGCGGAATTGAAATGGTGGACGCGCCCGGGAGTCGAGTCGATCGATCTCGGACCGACGCGCAAAGGCCTCGCCCAGCGAATTCAGGCCACGGTGGCGACTTGGAAAAACGTCAGGACCTTTGAGGGAGAACCAGAACTCCTGCCCGGTGTGCACGCCGTTCAGGCGCCCGGCCATAGCCCGGGAATGGTCGCGCATCTGGTCACCTCCGGCGGCGAACAGTTCCTGATCAGCGCTGACGTGGTCAATCTTGCGCCACACATTTCAACAAATCCCGAGTGGCAGCTCGCTATCGACCAGGATCCGCAAATGGCTGTCGAAACGCGAAGGAAGATCTTCGATCGCGCAGTCGCCGACGAGCTCACCATTTCGGGTACTCACTGGTTGATGCCGAACGTCGGCACGCTGGCCAAGGATGGCAGCAGGTACGTATTCGTAGCCGAGGGGTAATATTCCCGCGACTCTATCTGTTGGCAATTGGAACACGACTGCTGCTCGTAGCGGAGAACCGGTCGGCATCTAAGTCAGCTTTTCGCCCATCGCGACATATTGCGCTGCCGCCCGAAGTCGGCCGCCATAGGGGCAAAGCAGACATTGCTTTAGTCGCATCACGCCGCCGGGTTTATAGGTACACAACGCATCAATCAGAAAAAAGAGCCATAGGCGGCAGGTAGCCGGCGTCCGCAGTGTGAGGCCTGTCGGACCCCGCATAGCCGGATGAAAAGCTGACGAGCTTGCATATCCGCGCGTATTAGCTTGGTTCGGCCTTCAGCCTGGGGTAGCGGATGAGTGGTGATGCACGATTTTCCACTCGCCGTCCTGGCGGCGTAGTACGAAAGTGAATCGAGCCGGCGTGGTTACCTGGTGACCTTTCCACAGCTGTGAAAAGACATAACTCCCCACCACCAAAGAAACGTTGTGCGCCAACACCACGGAATGCCATACGTCCATTTTCACGGTAGCGCTGCCGCGAAAGTAAGTGCCTATCTCTTTGGCGCCGATATAGAGCTTCGCGCTCGATGTACCATGAAGCATCGCGTCATCTGTGTATAGCGCAACCAGGCGATCCGGCGCGTGCGTGTTGAAAGTTCGTTCCCAGAGCCCTAGGAACTCGCGGATGTCCGGCAACAAGCGTTCGTTGTTCACTACAAATCTCGAAGTCTGGCTGGCAAGTTGATGGAGCTGGGAATGCACCTTCCGCTACGCCGCTATTATCGGCAAGACCGGCTGCTCGCGATAAAGCGGCTAAGTCCCATTTTTCTTTATCCATGTTGACGACGAGGAGCCAGGTTTGGCGGGAGTAAGTAAAGTAAAGGTTGACAGTATCGCGCACGATGTCGACCAACAGTGGGTCGCTCGGCAGCTAGAATACGCGACCGCAGCCAAACAGCGGTTTATCCTGGGTGAGATCGTCTCGGCCGAAACTATCGAAATGCCGAAGGGCATTACAGCCCGCGCGCGCTGTGTGCGCTCCAGACGCAGAAAGCCCCACTGCGACTAACTCGACTGGAGTATCGAAGCAGTGTCGTAATCGACCAAGATCAGCGCAATGACGAGGAGCCCGGTCCTAAGGTATTCGCGCCCGCGGGGCCTATTCGGCGCGCTGCCAAGCGGCCGCGGTTTCTTACAATGATTGCCTGCTCTCCAGCGTCTATCAACCAATCCATGCAAAAGCTGGTGTCCTGAATGTCATGGCCCCGTCACTCCGTCGCGCTGTTGGCGCCCAACGGAGAAGTGCGGATGGCGCAAAGGCTGCCAAACTAGCCGACGTCTAGTCCGAGCGTCTCCACCGCTGGCGCGATCTAATGCGGATGGCGGAGAGAGAGATCGCGCAGCCATCTCATTCTGCCGGAAAGCGGCTTTGGCGTTGCGCAAGCCTCATCGAAAGCAATCGAGAGGGAGCATCTGCAACGCACTGTCGGGATCAGGTCATTCCGTTCTGTTCGCGACAGCCGCCCGATGAGAATAGGCGCAAAAAAGCAGCACTGGCGATTGGCACGCTCTTTGAAACTAAGAAGCCGTCCCGTCCTGTGACGAGCCATGCGAGAACAGACAATGTTGCAAAGACGCAGCCGACCCGACGAAGCAAGTCAAATTGGAGCTGACAAGAAGAATGAAGTGGGCCGCGCTCCTGCTACAGCTTGCACTTTCCTCTGCAAGACTCCCTCCTTCACGACGGTCGAGATTGGATTGAAGCATTGAGCTTCTTTCTCGATCCCGATGCACTGCTCGGTCGTGAATGCGAGGCTCGGCCCGCAAACCGCGACGGCTTTCCTTCGCATTGGCGCAAATCATGCACTGCGCTACGCGGCGCATCTAATGATCGGATCTCCGGTTGGAGCACGCCGCCGATACCGACACCGTCACGTGCTGGATGACATGCTGATCGAGATCGAGCGTGAGCGGCGTGTGAATGATTCGATCCGCGGCGACTGCTTACCCTGCCCTCGCGGTCCGAGTTGATCTTCGAATAATCGAATTGCCCGCATTAGACACGGAGGCATTATGCGCATCTGCGGTATCAAGCTGACGCATGACGGAGCGATAGCCCTTATCGAGGACGGCCGGCTTATCTTTTGTATCGAGCAGGAGAAGCGGAGCAACAATCCGCGGTATCAAACGATCGAGAATCTCGATGCAATCGTGCGGGCTTTGGCGGAACACGGTCTCGACCCGCGGGAGATTGATCAGTTCGTCATCGACGGCTGGGTTGGGACGGTGGCCTCCGAGTTCCGGATCCTCAGCGGTAGCGTTCCTATTACTCTCAAAGGGGCATCGTATATTGAACGCCATGCAGAGGGCCTTCTGACCTCGCAGGACGGTTTTGGCCTCAGGCTCGACGGCAGGGATTTCCCTTATAGAAGCTATCCGCACGTCACGAGCCACCTCGCCGCCGCGTACTGCACCAGCCCCTTTGCCAAAGCTGGACAGGGAGCTTTCTGCCTCTTGTGGGATGGCGGCACCTTTCCACGTCTCTATCATGTAGGACGACAGGGGGCCCGGTTCATCGAGTGCCTATTCCCAGTGATTGGGCACGTCTATGCCGCCGCGGGCCTTCACTTTGGGCCGTATAAGCAGGCGAACCGCGCCAACTGGGACCTAGGCGACCCCGGCAAGATGGACCCTGGCGGTGCCGGCAAGCTCAACTTGGGTCTTGCAGGCAAGCTGATGGCTTATATCGCCCTCGGGTCTGTTGAAGAAGCCATCGTCGCGGTCTTTCAGGAGCTCTATCAACAGCGCTTTGCGGCTGACACGAAGCTTGCCACTTATCGTACCGACATCAAGAGTATGGAATCTAAGCTTGCGGCCGTGCATGGTTTCTTCGATGCTAGCGAGCGCCGGTTGGAGGCCAAGGCACCCGAAAATGTGCTCGCATCGTTTCATTGCTTCCTCGAGCGTCTGCTCGTGCGCGAAATGGCAATTGCTTTGCAGCGGCACTCGTGTTTTGAGACTCGCAATTTGTGCATAGCCGGCGGCTGCGGGCTCAATATCAAGTGGAACAGTGCGCTACGTGCGGCAGGCCTGTTCGACGCTGTCTGGGTGCCCCCCTTTCCAAACGACAGTGGCTCTGCAATCGGAACCGCTTGCTCTGCAATGGCGGACAAAGGATTCGGACCGCTCGAATGGTCGGTCTACAGTGGTCCGGCACTGCATGGTAGCGATGTGCCGCCCGAATGGGACGCGGTGCCCTGTAGCATGCATGAACTCGCGACTATTCTCGCCAACAACAAGCCCGTTGTTTTTCTTACCGGCCGCGCCGAACTTGGACCTCGGGCATTGGGCAGCAGAAGTATTTTGGCAGCCGCCACATCGCCGCGAATGAAGGATTATCTCAACGACATCAAGCATCGAGAACACTTCCGGCCAGTGGCGCCGATATGCCTGGAAGATCGTGCGCCGGAGATTTTCGCTCCCGGGACGCCGGACCCTTACATGCTTTTCGATCACCAGACGCGGGCAGAGTGGCGGGACAAAATTCCCGCGGTTATACATCTCGACGGATCTGCGAGATTGCAGACGATCAGCAGGACCTCTCAGCACAAAATTGCCGAGCTTCTCGTCGAATACGAATCGCTCACGGGCATTCCGCTGCTTTGCAATACGAGCGCCAACCAACACGGACGTGGGTTCTTCCCGCATGTCGCAGCGGCCTGTGAATGGGGACGCGTGGAACACGTGTGGTGCGATGGCATGCTGTGGGCGAAAGGTCCGTAGCGAGCAATTGGCGACCGACGGCGCGCTTCACGCCAACTTCACTGAGCAAATGGAGCTGGTAAGCCGTGGCCACACGGCTTGTCAAACCAATGTTGACGCTTTTGGATGGGGCCGCTTCGAGCGGCTAGCTTGAGCAACGTGAACACTGGGACTGCTACTCTAAGATCCGCAGCTTTTTGATTTTGTTGTACAGGGTTTTTCTTGAAAGCCCCAGAGAACTAGCTGTTTTTCCGCGATGAAGTCTGTTTCGTTTCAAGCCTTCTATGATCCATTCCCGCTCGGAGAATGCATTTTTCGGCTTAGCTGGTGCCGACGCGTTCAACAGCGGCCTGAGGACGTCCACGCTGATATGCGCATCTGAGAGCGTCACGAGCTGGTTCACGATCTGGCGCAATTCCCTCAAATTGCCAGGCCAATTATGGCCAGCGAGCGCCAAAAATGCAGAATTTTCGATCGCCAGCGTTTGGGCATTCGAATCCCCTTTCGCCTCGACTGTGAAATGTTGAACCAGCTGAGGCAGGTCCTCCAGTCGGTCTGGCAAGGCAGGTAGCTTGATGTCGAGCCCTGAAAACAAGCCGAGCAGCCTGGGACATAGCACCGTTTGAAGGCCAGCCCCGCGAGCAACCGTGGCAGTCGCGATAATTCGAGCACTGGAGCGCACAATCGATGCGCCGTTCAAGGGCGCGAAACTACCGGTCTCGAGGTAATCGGCAAGCCTTTCCTGCCCATCACGCGAAAGCTGATCGAGATGCAGCAGCAATACGGTCGTATCGCTTGCACTTTCCAGCAGCGACAGTTGGCGTCTTCTGCTCTGGTCGCGCTCGGCCCCGAAAAGCGTACCGACCGTATCGATGGGCGGACCGGGTCGGCATTGAAACAGCGCTGCGTTCGCGTGCTTGCGATCACTGAAGGCATGGACGAGGCTCGCTATCCTTCGTTTGCCCGAGCCGGGCTCGCCCCAAACGAGCACTGGACTTGGATGGGAGGCTAGGCGCTTTGCGGTTTCAAGAACGCGTTTCATGATCGAGGACTGCGCGATGATGCCGTGCCTGAAGCCGCTCAACTGGAGTTGGCGCTCAAGCAGGTCGACCTTCTCCCGCAACAAGTGAAGAGTTTTAAATCCCGAGGTGACCTCAAGGACAGACATCTCCAGCGGGACGCGATCGAGCGAGGAGCCCCCAATAAAACCTTTAACCCCCGTCTCGCCGCAGATATCCAAGAGTTCATCAGGCTTCGTTATCGGCCCGCCGCCGAGGAGGCAGATCACATTTCGGTCGACGGATTGAGCCACACGTGCGACTGCGCTCGTGCGCGCGGCAAGCTCCGACAGGCTAATCGATGGGTCAGATGCGCTTTCAACGCCACGATTGAGATTGAAATTGATGCAGATGGCCTGAGTACCGGCTTCAACCATGCGCCTTGCTTCGGATTGGGTCCGGGTATAGGCGATGGTCATCAGGCCGCGTTTTGCCGCCTTGACCAGCAGCTCTATTTCCCGGGCGTAACCCAGGCCGGATTTCTCAAGCAATGACCTCCTATAGTCATCAATGTGGATGACCGAAGGGAAGTTAGTGACTCCCGTAAAGCCCCATCTGCTGATCCGGTCGAGCCAGCGATCAATGTCGAATTGCGGATCAAAGGTACAAGCGCCGAAGAATACTGGCAATTTCGTGCTGGGCAGGATCTCGGTCCGACCGAAGCCGGCGACGAATTCATTGCTATTGCGGATTGGAAGGATTGAGGCGGGTGAAGAGCCGCCCATCGCGCGAAATCGGCCGGCATTGAGCGCAAGAACGAAATCTGCCCCTGCTCGTTCGGCCGCTCTCGCAGCCATGCCCGATCCGATCCCCGCCCCCAGCACAAACGAACGGGAATTCCGGAAGAACTGCCTGATACCGCCTCCCTTCACCTCGACCGCCCGTGGCTATAGACCGCGTTCGCTTTTGGCGACTAACTAAAATTAGCTCCAATTTGCGGGCGCATGCAACCGCCGCAGAGCTTTTCCGTTCGTCATGAACAGATGGCAGTCGGCCGGGGAAGCCGCAAGACGAACTTTTCCGGAGTTTTTGAGCGGATCGGGCTTAGCCGCTTTTGCCACGACTGCCTCCTTTCCGGCGTTGCCATAAACGTAAGTGACGCTGCCGAGATGCTCGACGAAATCGAGATCGAGGTCGATCGCGATATCCTTCTCTGCGGGCGATGAGGAGAAATCATCGGGTCGAATGCCAAGCGTAATCGGCTTGCCGATGAGCGATTTGTCCGGCTCCACGGGGACACAGACCAGCGCACCCGCGTCCAGTCGAACCTCCATGCCCAACTCATGCGCTGCTTCGACCTTGCCGACTAGGAAATTCATTTTCGGCGAGCCGATGAATCCCGCGACAAACCGGGACGCCGGATTGTGGTAGAGATCATGTGGTCTTCCCACCTGCTCGACAACGCCGTCCTTGAGCACGACGATCTTGTCGGCCATGGTCATGGCTTCGATTTGGTCGTGCGTCACATAAATCATCGTGTTGCCAAGCTGCTTGTGAAGCTTGGCAATCTGAACCCGCATTTGGACGCGCAATTCCGTATCCAGGTTGGACAACGGCTCATCGAACAAAAACACCTTTGGCTTACGCACAATGGCGCGGCCAATTGCCACGCGCTGCCGCTGCCCGCCGGACAGTTGTCGAGGTTTACGACCCAGGAGGTGATCCATTTGCAACAGCGATGCAGCCTGGGCAACCCTGGCATCAATGTCGGCTTTACTAAGTTTCGCCATGCGGAGAGGAAAGGCGAGATTCTCGCGGACAGTCATATGCGGATAGAGAGCGTAGCTCTGAAACACCATGCCAAGGTTGCGATCAGCCGCATCAACGTCGTTGACGACCTCGTTATCGATCAGCAGCCGTCCATCGCTAATTCGCTCCAGCCCTCCGATCATGCGCAGCAGCGTCGACTTACCCGACCCGGATGGCCCAACGAAGACGACGAATTGGCCATGGTCGATTGCCAGGTCGATATTCCGCAGTACCTGGATAGTCCCGTAGGCCTTGCTGACACCTTCTAGACGAACGTCGGCCATCACGCTCTCCTCTGTCGCGGGCTTGCAACCACGGCCGGGATCTCAATCTCCGCCAGGCTCGATACGATGAAATCTGGTCGTGCCAGGGAAGGATTCTCTCGGGGCGGAACGCCGGTCGTGACCAGCACGGTCGGAAGGCCAGCTCGCTTACCGGCCTGAATATCCGTCGCAACCTGGTCACCGATCATCAGTGTGGCGCTGCGCACCGTCCCTAGGCGGGAAAGCGCCGTTTCGATCATGTGCGGCTCGGGCTTACCAACGATCAGCGGCTTGACCTGGGTAGCAGTAGCCACAGCCGTAATTATTGCTCCTGCTCCCGGTTCGAATCCATTGGCGGTTGGCAAGAGGAGATCGGGGTTTGTGCCGATGAGGGCGGCCCCGTTCAAGATCGCCTCAATCGCAATCCGCATCTTCTCATGTGTGATGTGGCGATCGAGACCCATCACCACGATCTCCGGCTCTTGGTCAGTCACGTCCAGACCTACCGCGGCGACCGCATTCACAAGCGAGGTCGCGCCGATGACATATACGCGGCTCGCGTCCGGGTACTTCGCGCGCGCGAGTTCTGCGGCCGCGATCGCGCTGGTAACCACTTCGTTCGGCACGATTGCAAGACCAAATGCTTGCAATTTGCGGGCGACGTCCTCCGGCGTGTGGGTCGAATTGTTTGTCACGAAACAGAACGGCAGTCCGGCCGCCCGCCAACGCGTAAATGCTTCTATGGCATCGACAATTGCGGCATCTCCGCGATAGAGGACGCCATCGAGATCCGAAATGATCCCAGCGACTGACGGCCAGTCAAGATGAGAGCTTGGGCTAGCCATTCATCAGCATCCCGCCATTCACGTGAACGATCTGTCCTGTCATGTAGGAAGCCGCAGGACTCGCGAGGAAGACGGCTAGCCCTGCGATATCCTCAGGCACTCCAACCCGTCCTAATGGGATCCGGCCACCATGGCGAGCTTCGGTCTCCTCCCGCGGGCGACCGTGCATGGGAGTATCAATGATGCCAGGCGCGATCGCATTCACGTTGATGCTGAGGGGCGCGCATTCATAGGCAAGTAGTTTGGTCATGTCGTGAACGATTGCCTTTGAAAGGCAATAGTCACCCCCGCCGGCCTGGTAGTTGAAAACTGCACCTTGCGATGACAGCGAGGAGCCCACATTGACGATGCGTCCGCCCTTGCTTTTCATGAAGCGCTCAACGACCAATTTCGAACAGCGCAGGACGGCGATCGAGTTGATCTGGATCGTACGTTCAATTTTTTCAGCGCTGCCGCTGAGCAGCGGCTGGGCAGATTTTATGCCTGCATTATTGACCAGCACGTCCAGCCGGCCAAAGTGCCTGGCGATTTCTTCGAGGACCCTACCGACGTCTTCCTCGCGCGCGACGTCCATAGCCATGGGCAGTATGCCGTTGCCATACGGCAGTCTTGGCAGAGTATCTCTGAGGTTCTCTAGATTGGCATCGGTGGCGACGACGTTCGCGCCTCCCTGGCGAAATGCATTCGCAATGGCAGAACCAATACCGCCACCTGCCCCGGTGACGAGCACCGTTCGGTCTGCAACTGAGAACTGTTCGGTCATTCCAACTCCAAGATCGTTTGAGACTGTAAGAACTCGTCAACTGCCTGGGCAGTCGGCATTGAGCTTTGAGCACCGCGCCGTGTTACACATAAGGCAGCCACCGCTAGCGCCCTTCTCACTGCTTCCTCTAGAGGCAGCCGCTGAGCGAGCGACGCTGCGAATGCCCCGTTGAAGGCATCGCCTGCGGCCGTGGTATCGACTACCTTGACCGGAAAGGCTCGCAGAGAAAAGGAGCGTGTAGCGTCGGCATAATAAGCTCCCTGCGCTCCGAGCGTGATCAGCGCGGCACCGGGCCCGAGATCAAGCAGCTTCTCCGCCGCGCGCGCGGCGCTCTCGAAGTCGCACACCTCGATGCCGGTCAGCTCGAACGCTTCCGTCTGGTTCGGCGTGACAAAATCAACGCTTCTCCACGCAGCAGATGAAAGACCTGGCCTCACCGGGGCTGGGTTGAAAATAAGCTCGAAGGCTTTCTCACGCTTCAGCTCGAACAGTCGATTGAGCGCGGGGATCGGCATCCCCATTTCTGCGACGACGATTGTATCGCGCTCTATGAATTTGATTGCGCTCTCGATCATGTCCGGCGCCACGTTCGAATTGGCGCCTGGGTCTATGACGATCATGTTGGAGCCGTCGTCAGCGACCATAACCACGGCCAAGCCCGAGACTTCGCCTGTACAGATCGTAAGTGCATCAGTGCAAACGCCGGCTTCCATGAGCGATTTTAAAAGCGACTGACCGGCATCATCATCACCGAGATGCGTGTAGAAGTGTGGTTTTAGGCCGAGGCGGGCGGCCGCGACGGCTTGGTTCGCGCCCTTTCCTCCAGGGTGACGTCTCACCGTACCCATCAGGCTTTCACCCGGTGTTGGAAGCCGCTCGACATTGAAGCACAGATCGAGATTCGTCGTTCCGAAGAACATTAATGGCCGGACGCTCATTTTACGGCACCGAAGGTTAGGCCGCGTTCTAGGTGACGCTGACCGATTACGATCAGAATGACGGGAATGATCATCGTCACGACCAGCCCTGCGGCCATGACCGGGTAGAATTGCACGCCTGGATTGAGCAGCTTGAGAAGAGCGACCGTTACCGGCGCCTTGGTCGAAGTGAGGATCAGACCTAAGGCGAAGTTGTGCCAAGCGAGCAGGAAGATGAGCAACGAGGCCCCGATCAGGCCGGGTTTCAAAAGCGGTAGCACGATGTGCAGCACAACTCGGACCGGTTTGGCGCCATCCATGGCAGCTGCCTCCTCGATGTCTTTCGGGATGTCTTCGATATAGGACCGGCTCAGCCAAACAATCATCGGCAATGTAACGACTTGGTAGACCCAGATCATCCCGATATAGGTGTCATACAATCCAATCGTCTGAAAGACGCTGAAGAGCGGGATGACAACCAAAAGGACGGGGGCAAAGCGGAAGCCCAAAATGAAGAAGGCAATGTCTTCCTTGAAAGGTATGTCTCGCCTGGCTAGGACGTAGCCGGCTGGCACTCCAATGAGCAGCGCGATGATTACGGAGCCCAGCGCAATGACGACGCTGTTCGTGACCGGCGTTAGGAAGTCGACTTTGATGGTGCCATAGCTGGTCGCTCCGGCCTGGCTGACATCAAACAGGACACGGAAATTCTCCAGCGTAGGCACGAACAGGAAGGTTGGCGGCCAGGTCATCACTTCAGCCTGCTGCTTCAGCGACATCATGGCGATCCAGACAAGTGGAAAGGCCAAGATCAATGCGCAAATACCGACGAGCAGGTTCAGAAGCACATTGACGGAGGTGGAGCGCTTCAATCGCATGGGTTGCATCCTCAGCTTACGCGCTGCCGAACGAGGCGCCATAGCTTCACCATGGCAAACGTTGCGATTAACACGATCATCCAATTGACGACCATAAGTGCGGCACCGCGCCCAAAGGCGAGATTCTGGAACGCGGTAATGTAAGCTCGCACCGAAAGTACGGAGGTGCTATTTCCAGGGCCACCTTGCGTTGTCCCAAAAATGATATCGAACTGATTGAGGGATTCGATCAGCCGAAACACGGCGGCGATCAGGATGTATGGCGCAATCAGCGGCAACTCGATGCGCCGGAAGGTTGCCCAGCCCTTCGCGCCATTTACACGCGCGGCCTCCTTGACCTCTTCATTGATGCCCTGAAGACCGGCGAAGATGATTAGGGCGAAGAATGGCGTATAGGTCCAAACGTCAATAAGGACGAGTGAGAACATCGCGCTGTTTGGATCTGAAATCCATGTAAATCTGCCTATGCCTGCCAGAGAGAGCAGGTAGTTCATGATTCCATTTTTCGGGTCCATCATTGTCGTCCACATGAGCGCTACGCTCATCGGAGGCAGGACGAGCGGCAGGAGAATGACGGGCCGCATCACGCGCGCCAGGAAGACGTCAGTTGCAAACAGCTTGGCAAGCGCCAGACCCAATACGGCTTGCGCAAGCACCGCCGATCCGGCGTAAACAAGAGTGGCACGAACGCTATTCCAAAAATCTCCTGTCTTGATCAATGCCGCGAAGTTGTTGAGGCCGATGAAGTGGACCAAAGGCCGGCCGAATTTGAGATCGGTCAGCGACTGAAACACGCCATAGAAAAACAAGATAAGAAAGCCAAGAAGTACGATGATAGCGGGGGTGATTGCGGCAACGCTCCACCAATCAAAGCGCGGATCTTGCACGCTGACCGCCTTGCGTTTTGGCGATGCAAGTTGACTGGTCGAAGACTGCAGCGTCACGAGCCCGTGGGATCCTCGGATGTCCATCTCAGTTCATCTTTAAAATGCAGGGCGGCGATGTTGCTCGCCGCCAGCGCGTTTCACATGGACGAGCGGATCTCGGAAGCGAGATCAGCCAGCGTGGCCTTCACGTCAGCTCCATTGACCATTTTTTGCATAGCGACGGCCCAAGCGTTCATTGCTTCTGCAAAGCCAGCACGAGCTGTAAATGCGAGTTTTGCTCTATCCTGCACGGTCTTGAACGTGTCCACGAAGTTATTGAACTCAGGCTTTGCCGCATATTCGAGCCAAGCCTTGTCACTCCAGGTAGAGGCACGCGGAGAGTTGACGAGCTTGGCGGCGACGGCTCCGTTCAGTTCGACCTGCTTTGACGTTGCCCATTGGATGAACAGCCAGGCTGCCCCCTTCTTCTTTGAAGCGGCATTCATCGCAAGAGACCAGATCCAGATGTTGGATTCGAAATTCTTGCTGTTAGGAGCGCGCAGCGGAGGCGCGAATGCGATCTTCCCCGAGCCAGGTTTGCCGGCCACGTCATTCCAAAAGCCGAACATATTGGAATCGATCGCCATCGCCGTGCGTCCCGAACTGATGCCATCGACCACCTGGTACCAATTGTCGTTCGCAAAGGACGGAGCCGCGCACTTCTTGATCATGTCCACATAGTCCTTGTGGAACGCGATCGACTCCGCCGAGTCGAGGCCAGTGTCCGTCTTGCCATCCTTGAAGACGAAATCATGCACCCCATAGGACCTGGCGATCGAGATCGCGGCCGTGTGGATGCTGCTCCAAAATCGCACGCCGCGCACGCCAAGGGGTGTGATCGCGGGATCCGCGGCCTTCAGTTTTTCGCAGGCCGCGGACATCTCCGGAGGAGTCGTTGGGACTTTAACGTCGTACTTGTCGAGGATGTCCTTGCGGTAGAGCAGCTGGATGTTCTCAAAGCCATGCGCAATGGCCCAGACCTGTCCGCTTCCCGGCTCGATCTGCCCCTCTTTGACCTTCCAGGTCAGCGCATCTCGAAGTGCAGGAAAGAAATCCTGATAGTCGTACCCCGCCGCCGTAAGTCTCGGATCGTTCAGATAATTGTCGAGCGGCTCAAGCAATTGACCCGGCGCAAGATCCCATGCTGGTTGGATGCCCGTCCCCACCACGTCCCAGCTCGTTGACTTGGTGCTGAGCTGGATTGTCAACTTATTCCAATAGGCATCGTCCGGATAAAGCTCGGGCGTCACTTTGATGCCCGTGAGCTTCTCGAACTCCGGCAACTGGGCTGCGACCGCGTCGGCATACGGATGAATGTCATAGGCCCAGACAATCGACGCGCCTTCAAACTGGCGCCAGTTGATCTCGTCCGCCCTGGCTTGGGTGAATATCATGCCCGTTTCAGCCAAAACCGTGCAGCAGATGAGAACGCTTCGGGCAAGGCTCATCCAATAACCGCGAAAAGCGGCGAGCTTCCTTGTCATCATTCCCTCCTAGGCTCTTTGGCCCGTAAACCCACGCGCCCTCGTCGTCCGGGGGCGCGGTGAAGGGATGCTAATCCGTCATTTTTCTGCCTTGAGCTGGTTTTCAAACCAGCGTTGGGTAACATTGGGTAAGACGCAAATTCACGCTTGGTGCCTACGACGCACCTGGTGGGTAAGACAGCATCACGGTCGGTTCCGTGAAACAGGTCCTTATCGGCGAAGCATGATCGCTTTCGTTGACTTGGGCTATCGACCTGACGAGGGTCCCGGCCTTCGGACCGGATGCGCAAGCGCTCGGCACGCTGACTTTCAAATATCTGAAAGCAGGGGCGCCGGTCGCGTGCGATTCGACCGCAGTCGATAGCTCGTCAGGACTGAGAGGGTCAGTGGCCGGAATCGGATGAGCAATGAGCTCGAGAGCCCGTCATCATGTCGGGCGTATCGAAGGTGATCCTTGCTTTCTTGATCGGCATACGATCTTGCGGTGTGCTAGCAATGTTCGGATTATCCACGCTGGCTGTCCAATAATCAGCTAGATTGCCGCCCAGAAACAAGACCTCGGTCTCCTCGCGCGGTATTCCCCCTATCCAATCTCGCAGCTCCTCATCTCCGGGAGCATGCCCACGCTCTAGGGTCTGTTGAGATTCAAGATTGAACGAAGCCGCTGACGCGGCATGTAGGGAGTCATAGCAAGGATTGCCTCCTGTCTGAGAGGATTGCGGGTTTTCGAAGCCCAACCCTTTAGACAGGAGGTTTTCCGATGGCTGAGATCAGCCCACTTCGCCGCCGCATGATCGAGGACATGACGGTCCGCAATCTGTCACCGGCGACGCAGCAATCCTACCTCAACGCCGTAGCGAAGTTGAGCCGATATTTCGGTCGTTCCCCGGACCGCCTTGACCTGGAGGATATCCGTGCCTTCCAGGTTCATCTGGTTGCGATAGGGATGTCCTGGCCGGCGCTGAACCAGATCGTCTGCGCGCTGCGGTTCTTCTACGGTGTGACGCTTGGTTATGACGCCGTTCCGGAGCGCATCGCCTATGCGCGTAAACCGCGCAAACTGCCGGTCGTGCTGAGCGCCGACGAGGTCGTTCGCTTCCTGGAAGCAATCCCAAGCCTAAAGAGCCGTACCGCGTTGACCACCGTCTATGCCGCAGGCTTGCGCGTATCGGAAGTGGTCCTCTTGAAGGTTGTCGACATTGATAGCCAACGGATGTTGATCCGGGTCGAGCACGGCAAGGGCGGCAAGGACCGTTACGTTATGCTCTCGCCGCAGCTTTTGAGGATTCTGCGGACGTATTGGCGGCTCACTCGGCCAAAGCGATGGCTGTTTCCCGGTCGCGACGACGAGCGTCCGCTCGTCCCGAACGTGCTGCATGCCGCGTGCCGTTCAGCCTGTGCGGCGGCCGGCTTGAGCAAGTCGGTGACAGTGCATACGCTGCAGCACACCTTCGCGACCCATCTTCTGGAGAATGGGGCCGACGTGCGCATCATCCAGGTGCTGCTCGGCCATGCCAGTCTGGCCAGCACGGCGCGCTATACCCAAGTCGCCACTAAGACCATCAGCAATACGCCAAGTCCGCTTGACCGGCTTCGCCTGGAGGTCGTGCCGCCCGGCTGAGCGGACCTGATGGCTCCGGTTCTGGAAGTGGCGGATATCTTCCGCCGCCACGGCGAAGCGTTTCGGCAAGCCCGTGCCGGGCATCTGGGCCGCGTCGAGCGGCGCGTCATGGGCGCGATCACGGCATGCCGGACGGCCGTGCTCGGCGGCCACGTCGAGCAATGCGACGACTGCGGTGCCACTCGCATCGCCTACAACTCCTGTCGCAATCGGCATTGCCCGAAGTGCCAGGGCTCGGCGCGCGCGCAATGGCTTGCCGAGCGACAAGCCGAACTCCTTCCCGTGCCGTACTTCCACGTCGTTTTCACGTTGCCGGCGCCGGCCAGAGAGATTGCTTTCCAGAACAAGGCGGTGGTCTATGCCATTCTGTTCCGCTGCGCGGCCGAGACGCTCACCACCATCGCAGCCGACCCCAAGCATCTCGGCGCTCAGCTCGGTGTGACCGCCGTCCTCCATACCTGGGGCCAGACGCTGCAACACCATCCGCATATCCACTGCGTCGTGCCTGGTGGTGGACCTTCGCTCGACGGCACGCGCTGGGTCGCTTGCCGGCCCGGCTTCTTCCTGCCGGTACGCGTCCTCTCCCGGCTGTTCCGCCGCCTGTTCCTGCAAGAGCTGCAAGCGACCTTCACGGCCGGCGAGTTGGGCTTCTTTGGCGATCTCACCCATCTCGCCAATCCCGCCGCGTTCGCCCAGCGCCTCGATCAATTGCGACGGACCGACTGGGTGGTCTATGCCAAGCCGCCATTCGGCGGGCCCGAACAGGTGCTGGCTTATCTCGGCCGCTATACGCATCGCGTCGCCATCGCCAACAGTCGGCTGATCTCGCTTGCCGATGGCAAGGTGAGCTTTTCCTGGAAGGACTATCGGCAGAATCGTAAAGCCAAAGTGATGACGCTTGATGCCGATGAGTTCATGCGGCGCTTTCTACTGCACACCCTGCCGGACGGCTTTCATCGCATCCGCCACTATGGCTTCCTCGCCAATGGCGGACGCAACAATAGAATCGCCCTCTGCCGTCAACTCCTTGACGTTCGTAACGCTCCGACTGATCAAGAAGCCGGCGACACCAAATGTGAGATCCCCGTCTGCCCGCATTGTGGCGGCACCATGCGGCGCATCGATGTCGTCCCGCGAGCCTGCCCGCGCGACCATCCGTTTCGTTGTGACACGTCATGACCAGCGCCTGCACCATCCACCCGTTCCGGGATCACCTTCTCGGTGGCAACGTTCGATGTCGCCGTGCCCGCCCTCGTCACCGCTCACCCTGTCAGTCACTCGGCCGCGCATCACAGCGCAGCAAATCGCTCGCGGCATCGCGCTCTCGGCCCAAGCAATGGCGCCGCTCACGTCCGATCAATATCGCGCCGACGCGCGGCGACCACAGGCGCGCCTTCTCCGCAGTTGGACCAGCTGCACTATCGCCATAGCGACCACAACTCCGCAGCTTCGTTCAATCCGGCTTCTATGAGGTCGCACGCGCCACCGCGCGCGCGGCTGGCCTTTGCCCCGCGACCTCACAGAACCCTCAAGATTCACAGATTGGAATGTTCGTGATTCAAGCTCCGAAAGGAGTTTTGGATGCACCGATTCGTTTTGACGGACGGCCAGTGGGCGAAGATGGAGCCGCTGTGTTTGGGCAAGCCGACTGACCCCGGCCGTACGGGAGGCGACAATCGGTTGTTTATCGAGGCCGTGCTGTGGATCGCCCGCACTGGCAGCCCATGGCGAGATCTGCCACCGACGTTCGGCAACTGGAACACGGTGTTCAAGCGGTATCGCGATTGGGTGAAGGCCGGTGTCTTCAGACGGATATTCGATGCCGTATCGGATGATCCGGACATGGAGTTCGCCATGGTCGATGCGACAATTGTCAAAGTTCACCGCCACGCACAGGGCGCAAAAGGGGACCAAAAATCAGGCCATCGGCAAGTCGAAAGGCGGCTGGACCACCAAAATCCTCGCGCTAACCGCCGCGCTTGGGAATCTGGTGCGCTTTATCCTGCTCCCTGGCCATCGCTTTGACACCGTTGGCGTCGCGCCCCTGATCAAAGACGTCGAATTCGGTGGCTTGATCGCCGACAAGGCTTTTGATTCCAACTGGATCATCGAAGACCTGAACAAACGCAAAGCCAAGATCGTCATCTCGCAACATCAAAGGCGCGCCCAGCCTCTCGACATCGACAAGGACATTTACAAATCGCGCCACCTGATCGAGAATTTCTTCGGCAAGCTGAAGGAATTCAAACGCATAGCAATGCGGTGCGACAAGACAGACGGCAGCTTCGAAGCGATGATCTACCTCGCAACCGCCGTCATCCATTCAAGGTGAATCTCAACAGACCCTAGAATATCGTTGATCTTTTTGATCGGCCAGGCGGTGACGCTTGGTACCGTATAAGTGTGCAGCTTCTTCGCGTTCCTTGCAATCGCGTTCGCGCCATTCTCGCTGTGGTCCTTTGAAAGGAGCAGTCGCGAGGGGGTCTGGGACAATGACACAAAAGCACTCTCTGTAACGCCTTTCGTGTGCCACGCCGCGAGACGCGCCATATCAATTTCGTCCTCCCTTTCGTCGTCCGAGCAGATAGCAGCCTTATAAACATGCGGGCTAGCCTGAGCACGCAAACCCGCTAGGGAACGCACATGCGCGATGGCACTCACCTCCTCGTCTAGAATAGGCTCACAATCGATGTCCTCGTTCTGAAAACGATGCAGCGGCAGATACGATGATGCCACCACATCGTCGAAAATGCGGTCGACTTCGACGCTGCCGGCATAAGATCCGGTGGTTCGTGGCCACTGTGCGGCTCGCTGCGCAGCGAGTTTGATCTCGTTCTTCAGCGCCTTAACGCTCGCTCCGGCTAGCGATGCGGCAAGTTCAGCGCGCCCCCTGACGAAGGATTCGGCCGCGCACCGCTCGCTTTCCTGGATGGCGCACGCTCTCCGATTGCCCCTCGTCAGGGTCGAGGGTGATCCAATCCGGGAATCGATCGAAGCGGCGGCTGAATCCGATGTTCGGTGTGACCGCAGTTCGCTCAGCTGCTGCTCAAAGTCCGCTTGATCCGGCGACGGATGTGCTGGTGAGCTGGTTTGTGCGCATGTAGGGCCGCCCGGCTGTTGCTGCGTCCGCTGCTGCTGGGTCAAGGGTTCTAATGTGTTTGGTGGATCGATGTTCATCTGTTCCCCTCGCGCATGGGACATTCAGTTTGATCTTGGCAGGTGCGGCTTTCGAGAAGCCGACAAGTGAGGAAAGGAATGCGACCGACGGCCAACTTTTCGGGGGCTTCCCGCCTCGGCTATCGACGCTGCGGGAGAGCGTCCCACGAAACTGCGGACCGCCAGGTAATCCCGCGTCTTCGGCGCGCTTGATGGGCTTATGAGATAACGTTGCGGCTGTATAGCTCCACTGATAGTTGAACAGCCGCTGGTAGTGTGCCCGCAGCGGGTCGCGTCCCTCGGGTGAGTGTGGCAGTCGGGCTGGCCAATTTGGCTCTCTTAAGTCTCTAAGCGCGTCAGCTTGTCGACAGCTGATCCTAGTAGAGCGAGAATCAGAGAGCGACACTATCTGCTCGGGATTGCGAACCGACTCGAGGGGACATGGACCCATTTAACAGTATCAACTCATTCAACCAAAATCGCGCTGCTCACAACGCCGCGGAGCTACAACAGCAGCAAGCGGAGTTTGAGCCGTACTTGGATGAGGTGCCGCAGCTCGATACCAGTGCCGTCGCAAGGGTTCCTGTTCCAGATCACTACTATCCTCATCTGTCTGACGAAGACCGTAGACTCACCGAGGCGTTGGAACTTGG
The DNA here is from genome assembly GCF_032654765.1 of Bradyrhizobium sp. 33ap4. Lineage (NCBI taxonomy): Bacteria > Pseudomonadati > Pseudomonadota > Alphaproteobacteria > Hyphomicrobiales > Nitrobacteraceae > Bradyrhizobium > Bradyrhizobium sp. 33ap4. The sequence continues at coordinate 58,198 of NZ_JAUMTJ010000045.1, forward strand.
GCACCATAGGGCCCGCGGTCCTCATCCCGAAGACGCAGTTACCAGACGCCTCGGGGACGCCGCTGCGCAGCACAGCGCGCCGCGGGAAGCTTTAAGTTGGCCGAAGGAGCTGACTGCAGAACATCACGATCAGGATCCGCTGGGAGGGATGATGGGCGAAGCCATCCGAGCATCGTCTCTCATGCCAACCGCGCGCGATCACCAGACACCGGATCCCGGAGAAGCCGTGCATCACTTCAGCTGGAGCGACAGCTACCAGCCGGCTCCTAACGAACTGACCAGGAGCTCCCCCCTTTCAAGGCACGAGGTCCTCATGGGTGAGGATTACGCGGGGCAGTTGAGGCCTGCGAAGAGGCAGAGGACGCTAGGTCAGCCGGAAGGGGATGCCATTGGGCGCCAGTTGAGCGAGTCCGGCAATTCAGTCGCTCGTGTGCTGATGGAGGACGCCCGCGCACCGTCGCCTTTCGGGCCAGCGGTCGGTTCGACGTTCGTCCTTCCTGCGGAAGGTTACGATCAGGATATGCTGTGGGCGATGATGGAAGACGCCGGCCCATCGTCGTCTCGCGAGCCAACCGCACGCCATCACCAAGACTTGGATTTAGGAGCGGCCGTTCGTTCCTTTAACTCGCGGCACGGCGACCAGCACACGCCGGCTGCCCTTGACGGTAGCAGCGTCCCGCCGAGCCAGGACAGCCGACCCACCCGTTTCGTGGTTCACAATGACCGCTACACTGCGCTGTTCGTGCCCGCGGCGGAGATGAGGCGAAGCACCCCACTCAATCCGCCAGGCGCTGGCATTCGTCTCGGATCTCGGCCGGAAAACGTTCCGCAGCCCAGTGCACGGCCGGCGAATCGGGCCTCGCCAGCGCTGCTTGGACGGTCGATGGAGCAAGCCGCCTCGGCGTCCGCCAGGGCTGAGAGGACATCCCCGGCGGTCCGCGAGATTTATGCTGCATCATTCGCCGTTCCCGAGGATTTTTCGCACGGCACCCAACCCGCCCCGGACACGATGCTCTCGAAGCTCGGCCGCTGGGGTCTCTTGCCGGACGCGGCGCAGCCGGTAAAACAATACGACATTCGCGGCGAGCGCTACATCGCCATCGTGGGGCCTGGAGGGCCCAATGACGTTCGGCTCATCCATCAACCACGAATGGAGACGCCGACGTACACTCCCGACGCTAGGAGCCCGTCCAGATAGCTCTGGTATCGGGCTTGCTAATGGACGATAGCTTGCTCCAGCGAGTCTTGCGAGCTTGGCGACCTTGTGGGCGGTGCAGATGATCGCTACCCGTCCCGATCAACTTGCACGCATCGTCGCTCAGCGACTCCTCGTTCAGCCGAACGGCCATCACCTCCTTGTTATTGGAGAGCCGGCCGCCAAGGCTGCGAAGAAAAACCTACGGTGTTCTTGACGGCACGTTTGGCGGCATTGCCCTTCGTAAGGCCCTCCTCAAGCCCCGAAACAAGGGAAGCATCCTCGGAGTAAAGAGGCTGCTTCCTGCTTCCCATTGAAACCCCGGTCGACTGAACTGGTGGCAACTGATGACGACGGGTCTGGTGGTCCGTCAGCCCCAGATGCACATCCTGGTCGTGGCCTTCCGCAGTTCCTCTGGCCAACGCCGGTCTGCGGCGTCATCGATCCGCCTCGAGTCTATCAGTGCCGTATCTTCGGGATCAGCAATGGTCAGGATACCGGGCGCGATCGCCATCGCTTTAGCGCCGACCGACGACTTCCGCAGCTGAGCCAGTGCTGCGCCGACGTTGCCGCCCACACCAGTGTCCTGGTTATAGCTCTTGACATCAGCATCCAGCGCCTCCGCGGAAAGCCGGCCAGCAATGTCCTTCTTATTTTTTTGAGGGAGATAGTCGCAGAAACCTCTGAGAGCAGTGCATAGATCCTCCCAACTACGCCGCTGACGCTCGCCCAGTTCGCCGAGATGCTGATCCGACAGCTACAGCGCCGAAACGAATGCAGAGATCGAAGAAAAATCGAAATTGTGGCGGAGGCGCGATTAAACGACCCTACCAATTCTTACAGGAGATTTGCGGGACTTAGGTCAGTTAGCTTGCTGGGTGTTAGTCACTTTTGGAGATATTTCAGTGTTGATTGTTGAAACCATTTTGAAGCCAGACCACTTTGGCGGCATCGGACTTTTCTCTGCTACTCTTTTACCTAAAGGTACATTAGTTTGGATTCATAATCCAATCGTTGACATTGCCGTGACGCCTGAACAGTACGAAGCCTTACCTCCAACATTTCAAGCTTTACTTGACAAGCATGCCTATCCAAGAGACCGCGATGTTGATGATGGTGTTGTAGAGTACAATGCTGACAATGCGCGTTTCATGAATCACAGCAGTCAGCCAAACACATATCAAGACGATCATTGTCGAATTTTCGCAGCCCGTGACGTACAACCGGGCGAAGAACTGACTTGCGATTACTTGTCTTTCGATCCAAGGTGCGACTTATCGTGGGTTAACGAGCTAGCGCCGAATCTTGGTGCCGGAAGGCGCGAGGCGGCCTTGGATTGAGTTTGCGGTCTGGCGACGTTGATTCCGTCGGCGAATTGACACGGGCGAGAGTTTCGGCAGCAGTTGTCCCCATCGAGACGACGCGAGTTGAAGATCATCGTGAGCGCGGTCTTGTTCGACGCCCCTTGGCGCGCACGAACGCGCTTTCGATGACGTTGGCAGCCCCCCTACGTGGAGTTCACTACATCTGCTGTGCCAACCTAAGGCTTCGTTACTGACTCGCTTTTTTACTCGCTAATGTCCGCAACTCGTCCTGGCAGCGAAACACTGGGCTGCTGTTACGATTACTCCGTGAGTCTTGGTGAGGCGCTCATGAAGAGGCAGATCGTGGGAGCGGACGCTGCTGCCCCGAATGCCTCGACGACTTGATTGACGAGAGCAGCCCGGTTCGCGTGATCGACGTATTTGTCGATGCGCTCGGTTTGGCTGAGATAGGCTTTGAGATTGCGGATCCGGCGGCGGTTGGCCGTCGTACCATCCCTCGGTGCTCCTCAAGCTTTACATTTACGGCTATCTAAACCGGGTGCAGTCGAGCCTGCGGCTCGAACGAGAGGCCGGGCGCAACGTCGACGTGATTTGGCTGCTGGTTTTCCCTTTTGGCGCGCCAGACGGGCGAGGAACAATCAGCTTGGCAGTGCATCGACTGAGGGCCCCAGCCGGTCCAGGCGCCCCCGACTGCTGGAGGAAAAATCCGTATCGTTGGGGTTGGCGGCCCCCAGGTTGGGGCCGCTTTCAATTGACCGGGGCGTCGGACCCGACACCTGACCGCATCGATTAACATAGCCACGTGGCAGGGCCGGAATTAAGCGCTGTAGTATAGTTGGCCGCTTATCGATCCGCTGTTCGTGCTTTCAGCTTGTATAGTCACGCATTACGCACACAATGAAAGCCCTTCGCTGCTCAGCCACGCACGGCTAGCAGAGCTGCGGCAATCCGTCTATAATAGCTCCGGCGCGCCCGTAGAGATCAGCGCAGATGGAGACAACAGAGAGTAAGGCCGCCTCAGTTGTGGGGCCTGCGCTCGGCCAACAAAACGGCCCCGGCGAGAGCACTGACTGGGCCGTTCTCATTCCTGTCGCCGAGCCGCCGTTGTCTGTATCGGGCGCCATCGGGCCTTACAATTATATCCTCCATGAAATCGTCTGCCCAGTGTTCGCATCATCGAATCACGTCGCGTGCTCCGTCAATCAACGTGGATCAAGCAAACGCAAATAGTTGCCGCTTTTTCCTGAGGGCCCATTCTTTGGGACACATCCGGGCAGAGCTCGCGGGCAAGGTACAGCCCCATAGATATTACCTCGGTTCCTCGACTGGTGATGTAACCCCAAAATGCGCCGGATGACACTTGAAACGGTCGGGCAAAGAGATCGGCAACATCGCATTCGAAGCCACGCGAATTGACGCGATAGCCCCTGTCTCAAACGGACCGCCGAAGTTGTTGCCTGTGAGGCTCATGAAGCGCCACAACGGTTCATAATCGAAGCACCGTCGCGAACACACAGCCTAGAAGACATCCGTTTGCCTCCGGCATGGAGGAGAACAATTTATCCAGGAGATCCTGGGTTCTCGGTATGGTGAGCGCCGTGCAATGTGCGCTCATATAGGCGTGCGGCACTTAGCCCGGTTCCTTCTCTAACTGCCGGCCCCTTTTCCTTCATCCAAGATGGCAAGATTGTATCGGTGGAGAAGACCCCGCACGCGGACCGCAGGTGCCTAGGATCGATGCAAAGCATCGTGAAGTCATCGCGTTTCGCCTTGTTGCTCAACCACAGAAGCGCCTTTGTCTCCGTTCTCGTAGCAAGCGCCGCCTCTATCCACGTACGGATCTGCGGCGTAGCAATCAGGAAAACCGCCGAAACGGCGCAGGTAGCGCTCCGCTATGGATATACCATCTCAGCAGAGGACAGATCATGGCTGTCGTACGAACCGCGATGACCCTCGACCGGTTCTCACGAGTGACGATCGACCAGTTCTCTCTTGATAAGGATAGTCACACTTCTCTCCAAAGCCCGTACAGCTTCCGTCACAATGCCGAACGCATTGCGACACCTCGAGCACTGCTGCACCGAGTTCATCAGGAATGTGAGCGGGCCGGCCAAGCTTGAGGTTGACGGATATGCCATCAATTAGCGATCGGGAGTCGTGGCGCCTTGAAGTTGAGCGGCAGGGGCATCAAGCGGTCGCCGCTCGTGACCGATGGTGTCTGGTGTTAGCCGGATTGAAGTAAGACAGGAATCATCTTGTTGGAACCGCGCCGGCGTGAAGGCTTCCGTCATCGACATAGCATGGTCCTGCTCCAGCTTGGTTCGCGGTAGTGCGCCGGTCAGGTGATGCCGCCGAGGCACTGATGTTTGACAGGCCAGCCGCCGGTGTGTGGGCCGTCAGGAGATGACTTTACCAGCCTTGATGCACGCTAGCTCGGTTGGGAATGCCGTTACTGTGAGCTGTCGCGGCCTGCACCAGGTACCGTTCCGACGGCTTTGCGGATGGTTTGTTTCTGCGAGGCGCACAACTCGTCGCGAGCATCGTCAAAATATTCGGCGTCGACCGAACCAGCTTCGTCCGACATGTCTACCTGCCGCGAATTCCCGTCAATGTGTCCGGCTGCGCCAGGCCTCATCGACGAAGGCAAAGCGGCTCGGCGCGACAAACTCGTATGATCCGCACAGAAGAAGACGAGCCATTCATAGCCAGAGGCGGACGCAATCTTTCCAGTCACCTACCAACCCTAGCAATTGATCAAGAAGACAAACACGTGCCATGCATCCGCGTTCCGTGAACACCGTCAAGAAAGTTGAGTTCAGAACTTGGTCGATAAGGATGAGAAGGCTCCTCCTGGGTACAATAGTGATCATATTGTTGGCCGCAGCTGTCGCTAGTCTGACCCGGCGGATTTGCGAGCGAAGCGGTCCTGACATCGATATCAATCGCGGCGATGGCCGTCGATGCTGGGAGTTCGTCAACGTTGGCGATGTGGTCCGTGCGTCTTCTTCTGCCATGAGGTGTCCTGGTGCGACAGGAGGTCCTCTGGGCGGCGAAATCGGTTTCCGCTGGCAGATAGCCAATTCGGTGTTTGGCATCGCCGTGAATGGCAGCTGCGCGAATCACGAGGACGCCCACGCTAACCTCGTTCTGCCGAGTCTTCAGGATAAACGCCAGATTGTTACAGGCAGTCCGGTCAAGGACCCGCTGGGTTACACCTGGAATGACGTGCTCGTGCACATAAACGGCGCCGCTGCGGTCGCCCGCAATAAATATCAGCTCTGCGAGCTTGCAACTCCGCTGCCTCTCATCAACGGCAGCGAAAGCCAGTGGGACGGTGCAGCTAGAGTGGAGGACCTAAGATCTCCTTTTCTGCCCGCCAAGCCGTCAGTGCTGAGTACGATTGCGTGCTCATGGGTCCTCGGATCATTGGTTGTTGCGCAACCTCAATCGCAGGCGTTTCCGACGGGCGGTCCTGGAGAAACTGTCGGTGTCGGGCAGGACATCAACATAGGTTTGGTCCACGTGAACTAACGCCCGGAGGCCGCGGACGTCCTTGGCCTTCACTTTGGTGTAAATTTCTGTCGAACGACAAGAGTAACTGATGTCGAGAATTTTGGCTGTTGGGACTGCTTCCGGTTTTCGCAGGCCGACCTCAAGGTTTTGGCGGGTCGCCACTTCGGATCCAGAATGGAGAAGCTAAAGAGATATCTTACAGTATTCGATCATGCGCTAGTCGATCAGCGCTTCTTTTGCGTTACGCCAGAATGGCTTCTCACCGATCATCGCATAAGTGAGACAAACCAAATATACCTGGATTGGGCAAAGGAGCTCGCGTGCAAAGCGACAGTGCTCTGTCTCAACCGGGCTGGCGTTAAGCCCGAGCAAGTCGATCGGGTTATGTTCGTCTCGACGACAGGGATAGCAACCCCTAGTCTCGACGTGGACCTGATCTTCAAAGTCGGATTGCGAGCAGATGTGGGACGGACGCCGATATTTGGCCTCGGATGCGCTGGGGGAGCATCGGGAGTTAACCTGGCGGGAGCCCTTTGCCGAGCCACCAACGAACGCGTTCTCCTCGTTGCTGTGGAGCTGACTTCCCTTACATTCCAGCCGAATGATCTCACCCCAAAGAACGTTGTCGCCTCAAGTCTGTTTGGAGACGGCGCTGCCGCGCTATTAATCGGGCCAGCCGAAAGCGGCTCTGGCAAACTGGACATCGTGAGAAGTACGAGTTTGCTTCACCCCGGCTCGACTTCTCTCATGGGCTGGCATTTTGGCGACGCCGGATTTGAAGTCGTGGTCTCCGAGCGCATTCCATCAATGATTAGCGAATTGATGCCACGTGCAATGCGATCGTTGCTCGCGGAGGATGGCATCCTGCCAAGCCAGGTGAAGAGCCTCATTTTTCATCCCGGCGGAAGAAAAGTGTTGGAGGTTTGTGAGCAGGGCCTCGGGCGGTCCTCTGAGAACTTCTTTTCGAGCTATGAGACGCTTCGACTTCATGGAAATATGTCCAGCGCAACTGTGCTATTCGTTCTGGAACACGTTCTGGCGCATGAAGAACAAGCGCCGGGATCATACGGCATCTTAGGCGCCTTTGGGCCAGGCTTTTCGGCCGAACTGTCGCTACTGAAATGGGCTGACACCGAAACGGCATAGCCAAGGCCCGCAAATCTTGAGTTGTTGGGCGACCGATGAAGGCACAAGTCGGATCGTAGCCATGTCGTTCTGTGAGCCAAGGAGTTGAGTGTTATAGTTGTCTTCCTAAGACCGCTTGGCCTCCGACTTTGTTCAACGGTACCCCGGCAGTGCCCGCGGGACGGTGTCGGTTACAGCATCGCTCCGGAACCGATCTGGCCGTCCTCTCTTAGACAACTTCAGACGGCGAGTTGGTCGATTCGGAGTTCTCGTCACGGTTAAGGCGCTCATGCATTGCTCTGCTGGCCTTGAAGACCGGAAAGCGCTTTTGCTCGATTTGCATGCACTCGCCCGTTTTTGGATTACGGCCTATGCGAGCCCGCCGATGGCTGACCGAAAATACCCCGAAGCCCCGTAGCTCAACGCGGTCGCCGCGCGCGAGCCCCTCAACGATCTCATCGAGGATTGCGCTCACAATATTGTTGACGACGCTCTGATAAAGATGCGGGCAGCTGTCGGCGATACGTTGAACGAGTGTGGACCTGATCATCGACGCCGCTGTGCGTTTTTGGGAAGTGGCCATTTGCTCGAAAGCATTGGCAACTGTCAAGCTCGCTTTGTGCCGGCATTGACGAAGAAATGTCATCGCGCGATCAATAACCAGGCTTGCTAGCTCCTTTTCAGATGGAGCGCGCGACATGGCCTCGACGTACGTTTGATCGGTAACCGGACGTCTCAATGCTGCCAACGGCAGAATGTCGCCCGGCGGCGCCCCGCGTCATCGACCCCACTATCGATTGCTCCAGCTCAAGCCAAATGCCGATGGCTGGCAACGCTGTCTCCGTTTGATTGATCGAACGGAAATAGGAGTGCCGCCCGGTCCGGTGGTCCGACACGGAATGAGCTCTTGGCGTCGATGGTTTCTCTGTCGAACCTTATGAACCAAAACGCTTAGCCACGATTGCTTCACACTACAGCGAGACGCATCCATTGCCGGTCGGTCAACTACCAGTCCCGGCAATTGATCTAGATAACAGAAGCATGTCACCTTCGACTGGAGAACGTTGCTCGGTCAGTCTTCTTTCCGATTGTACATTGACGCTGGTCGACTTTGAGCGGAGACGATGTGATGTAAAGGGTGGTTGAGGCAGACCAGTTCCGCAGGCGTCCACTATCGAGGTGCAGACCATGGGAGCGCCACGCCTCGCTCGACCAACGTGGCGTCTAAAGTCCCGCTTCGCGGAGCCGACTGAGAAGATGGCAAATCGCGTCAACCGCAACAAGCATGTCGCGGATCTCGGCAAAGAGGGTTCTGCTGCGCCACTTGAGCTTGAGCGGCCGGAGCCAAGCGTACCATCTAGCCTGTTCGGTCCGTGAGGATAACTTGCTGGGATGGCACAAGACACCGTGCCAGGATCGTGACCCATCGTGCGTCACGGACACGATTGGACAACCAGCGCAACGGAGCGCGTTGGTGAGTGCGAGGAGGCCGAGGGCATCGCCGCGCCTGACGACGATCGGTCCCACGGCCCGGTGAATAGCAGCCGCGGTTCAATTTCGTTGGCCTGATCAAGCGACCTCAACGACCTGCCCGGTAGTCATGAAGACCAGAAGAGCCCGCTTGGCCTTGGTGTGCTTCCGATAGTCGACGATCTGTTGCCTGTAGTGGCCGATGCTCGACGCGTCCGGCGCCACGTCGCTCTTCCAATCGACGACCGCATCGATGGCTCCGGCGTCATCGAACGCGACCGCATCGGCCTGTCCGGAGAGCAGTACCTCCTCGCCGTTGCTGCTGTCGTTTCCGAACAATGGGAGCTCGGGGACGAGACGCGGCCGCAGCTTGGCGACGTCAGGAAGGGCGAGCGTCCGCCGCACCGTAGCGGCCAGTTCAACGGCGCTGATGCCGACCTCCGCGTCAGCCGCCGGCTCTTGCCCCATCTGGCAGATCAGTTCGGCGGCTCGCGTTTCGAGCTCGGTCTGGGCGTCGCCGGCTTCTCCGGTCAGTACCTCCTCGATCAGCTTGTGGAGGATGGTACCGCGCGTCGAACTGCCGAGAACGGCGGCCGGCTCCAAGGTCGCGGCTTCGGGAGTCTCCTCGCTTTCGATCTTCGTTTCCGCTTCGTCCACCTGGTCAAGTTCTCTCCGGCTCGGGCGATGCCAGATTATGGCCTTGCACGCGTCAAATATGGCGGTCGCCTCGGCGGCGAAGGTCTCGCGGGTCTGGCCGTTCTCCCGGTACATGACGCCCCTCACCTTTGCGGTCCCGACGTCCCTTGGGTTGATCGCCGGGAGATCGGCAATGCCCAAATCGACAAGTTTTGCCCAGCACTTGTCCGACAGAGCGGTGGAGTGCCTGGGCAGGATCAACAGATCGCGTGCCCGAGTCGCCGCCACGTACCAGAGACGTACGCGCTCGCGCCGCTGCTCTTCGTCGGCGCGAGCCTCGATGTCGGCATGGTCCGCCGGGCAGATACCGAGGATCGGGGTCGAGAACAGGTTCTTCGAGCGATCCTGAACCAAGCCGGTTTCGGCGTTGGGCGTGCCGGTCATGTTGATCGGGATGACGACCGGCCATTCGAGACCTTTAGCCGCGTGGACCGTGATCAGCGAGACCGCTTCCTGCTCTGCGTCGGGCCGGCCTTCGACCTGACGCACCGCTTCCTCCCAGTTTGCGCGCATGTCGCTCGCGAACGCCCGCAGGCCGCGAACATCGTAGGCCCGCGCCATGTCGAGGAAGAGATCGACGTTGGCGACCGCCCGCTCGGCGCCGGCCTTGAACCGCTGCCGGATCTGCGCACGGACGTGGAACGCCGCGATCGCATCGGCGAGGAGCGCGTATGGTATCGTGGTACGCGCCCGCTTGCGCAACGACGACAGCTTGATCAGGACATCTCGGGCGAGCGCGTGGCCCACGCTTTCTGGATCGGTCCGGATTGTCAGCATCGGCAGGCCTTGCCGGTCGGGATCCGACGGCAGTGCTTCTGAGATGTCGAGCAGTTCGGTTTCGGTGAGGCCGACCAGCGGCCCACGCAGCAGCGACCCGAATGCCAGCGTGTCGCGCGGGTCGGCGAGAGTGCGGGTCAGCCCAATGAGATCCTGGATCTCCTGCCGCCGGAAAAAGCCCTTGCCGGCCTGGGTTGAGACCGGGATTGCGAGATCCTCCAACGCCTCCTCGAAACGCCAGAGCTCGGTGCCGACGGGCGCCAATAGGCCGATGTCGCCAAAACGGCACGGTCTTGTCTCGCCGGTCGGCTGGTCGCGCACCTGCAGATTACCGACCAACCGGTCGCACAGGTCGGCTACCGCGATCGCTTCGGCGTCGCGGATCGCGGCGGCCTTGGGCTTTTCGCCTTCAACTACAACGTCCAGCGCGCACACGCCTGGCTTCTCGCCGATCGCGGAATGGATCGGCGACAATTTGGAGAATCCGGGCTGTCCGGCGGCGGACAGGGGCTGCTCGAACCGAGCGTTGACAAAATCGACGATCGGCTCGACGGACCGGAAGCTGGCGGTGATCTTGATCTGCGAGCCGGCGTCCACCGCCGACCGTGCGGCGATGTAGGCACTCACGTCGGCGCCCCGGAAGCGGTAGATCGCCTGTTTGGGGTCGCCAACCATGAATAGGCTGCCCGGACGCAGAGGACGGGCGAGCGCATCGCTGCCGTCGAAATCATCCCCGCAGATCAGCCACAGGATCTCCGTCTGCAGCGGATCAGTGTCCTGGAATTCATCGACCATGACGTAGCGGAAGCGCTGCGAAAGCGCCCGCCTCACCTCCCCATGGTCGCGCAGCAGGTCGCGGGCGGTGTAGAGCAGGTCGTCGAAGTCCAGCAAGGCCGCGGCCCGCTTGTAGTGGCGCCATTCCTCCAGAATGCTCCGCATTTCGTCGCACAGCCGCGACAGCAGTTCACCAGCGACGGCTCCCAGCAATGCCTCCAAGCCATCGTGGCAAGCCTTGTATCGCGGAAGGATCGCGTCGAATGCGGCCGTTCCGTTGGCCTTCGACTGGCCCGCTTTGGCGGCGGCGTCCTGCCATTTCGTCTTGGTCTGCAGCGCCCTTCGTCCGCCCGCCTGAGTAAAGCAGCTTTCGTCGCGCTCGAAGTCGAGCGCGGCGATCAAGGCGGCGTTGCTGGGCACGGACTCGGCCACCCCATAGCAGCCGAGAAGATCAGCGAGAGCGCGCATCGCCCGACATGCGGCCGCCGTCTGCTCCTCGCGGTAAGCATAGCCACAAAGGTCTGCTTCGAATTGCTGCACCGCCTGCGCGAAATCCGCCATCGCTTTTGACGACCACGCGATGCGCGCGCAATTGGCGTCTCGGTTCTGTCGCAGGAACTGCGCCACATTCTCGACGAGCGTCAGCCCGGCAGCCTCGCTCGCGAGGGTGATCTGGGCGATCAGGCCGTCACCGGCATCCCCGGAAAGTCTCTCCTTCAGCCAAGCGTCGTAGCGCTCCTTGAAGGCCAAATCTGCTTCGGTCGGGTCGACGATATTGGCCCCGGGGTCGATGCCGGCCTCTGCCGGATAGGGCTTGATCAGCGCCTGTGCGAAACCGTGGATTGTACTGCACGTGAGCTGGTCGAACGATTGGCAGGCGCGATAGAGATTGGCCTTCTCCGCCTCGGGAACGCCGTTCGGGAAGACCTGAGCCAGGTCGCGGGGCACTTCGCCCATAGACAGCGCTGTGGTGAACTTCTCGATCCTAAGACGGAGCTCGCTTGCGGCGAATTCGGTGAACGTGATCGCCGCGATATGCTTCGGGGCAACGCCTCGCGCGAACAGCACAGCGACTCGGCCGGCCATCACTGACGTCTTTCCGGATCCAGCGCCGGCTTCGACCAGCAGGGTGCGATCGACAGCGGTCAGCGCGGTCAACCGTGCTTCCAAGTCCGGGATCGTCTTCATGGCTCTTCCCACACTGCGGCTGCCGGGCCCAGCTTGATCATCGCGAGCGGCAACTTGCGTTGCAGATATCCGGGATTTGCCGGCAGCGCGAAGGCGTGATCGTTGTAGTCGCCGGCGGCGTCCTCGCCCGGCGGCGCCAAGCCGGACAACAGCGCGTTGCGGGAGGCAACCACTGCGGATGAGATTTTCGCGAGCGCACCCTCGAGGTCCGCCAACGGAAACACCGCCCGTTCCCTTTCTGCAGCATTCGGATAAAGAAGCGAGGCCTCGATCGCCACCTCGCCGCCGAGCAGCGTCTTGACCGCGAAGGCATAAAGACAGCGCTGGAGTTCGGTGCCCCCCTTGAGTACCACCTCATCCAGCTTTTTGCCGATCTTGCCCGTCTTGTAGTCGATGACGCGTGCGCGCGACCTATCGCCCGACAAATCGAGCCGGTCGATCTGTCCCTCGATCAGCAGGCCGGTTCCCGGAATCTCGACAGGCGCGTCCAGCGACCAGGGCAGCTTGCGGCCATCGGATTCAGGGTCGGCCTTTCCGAACGGTATTTCGCACCAGGACTTTTGGTTCGGTAACGGCGCCAGTCCGTATGCCAGCGCAGCGGTCGCAAGCGCATGTCCGCGCGCTGTGGTGCTGCGCCAGATCACGTCAGGCGGCATCGGCTGGGCATCCTCCCATTCGGCGACTGCGCGATCGCGAGCGTTGGCCAGAGCGGCTTCGATCCGTTGCGGGTCCGCGCTGGCGATCCCGCCATCTCTCTCCAATACCTCGACGGCGTCGCGCAACATTGTGTGCACGAACGTCCCGAACGCGTTGGGGTCGAGGATCAGCGGCTCGTCAGCGTCCTCCGGGACCCTCCAGCCGAGAGCGTAGCGCCAGATGAAGCGGATCGGGTCTCGCAGAAGTACCTTCATCGAAGTCGCCGAGAGCGGCCGCTCGAGCAATTTGATCAGTCTTGCGTGCGCCGGTGTAATCAGGCCGTCATGCGTGGTGATCTCGTTGCGGTGCCAGTCGCGCCAGCACGCCAGGCCGGAGACGGCAATCGGTAAGCCCGAGAACTCCGAGGGCCGGGCCAGAAGCCGGTCGGCCTCGCTGAAGGCGTGTTCTGGCGTTCCGGCACGGTCGAGATATATCTCGTTGAGTTCAGAGATCAACGGCGAGCGTCCGAGCATGCGGCCCTCGGCGTCGCGCCGGCTGAACGAAATCTGTACGCTTTGCGCCATCGACACGATCGTCTTGAGATCCCGCTTGTCGCCATCCGCAACCGGCAACGGATCGAGTTGCTCAATGGGCAGCACGTGATCCGGAATGAGCCGGTCTTCGGAAATCCGCCGCGGCCATCGGCCGGCATTAAGTCCCAGCAACCAAACGTGAGAACGCGGCGAAGATGCAAGCGCGAGCGCGGACGTCCAGATCGCGCTGGCGGCCGGCTCGATGCCGTCCTCTATGCGCAAACTTGCCAACGTAACCGGCAGGGCCTGCGCCGGTCCTTCTCGCAGCGCTCGGCGCCAAAGGGATCGCTGAACTCCGCTCAATAAGGTCTCGCCCGCAAGCTCCGCCGACTCGGTGCCCCGATCCAGCAACCGGATCAGCTCCATTACGTCGGCAGTTCGGTTCTTGCCATCCGGCCAGTCAGCGTCGTCGGTTCGCGTAAGCACCCTCTCCCACCGCTCCGCGGAGGTCAGCGGAGCGTCGACGGGAAGAATCCGTGTCCACTCTCCCGGCACGTCGCGCAGCGGTCCGCCGTGCATCAGCGCCAGCAGACGTCGCACGCGCTCCTGGGACACTCCCTTGAGAAGTACCTCCGCAAGCGCTGCGGCCGCCTGCCCGTCCGGGGTGGTCAGCGCCTTCACGCCATGCACAAAGTGGATCGGAAGATTGGCGTCCCGCGCCGTTGAGAACATATGATCATCGTAGTCGCCGGGGCTGGACGCCGCGATGGCGATGTCTGACGCTGACACTCCCTTCGCCAGCAGGGCTCTCATCCAACGGAAAGCCTCGCCGACCTCATGGACCTGATTTGCGCAGGAGAACACCTCGACCGGCGGCTCAGCCGCTGGCAGCGCTATCACCTCGACTCTCGAACCCTTTAGCCAATCCGGCACATGCCTTGGGCCGGCGATCCACGACACAGGGATGATCCCAGCAAGCGTGATCAGCAGCGGCCGCCAGCACGGTGACATCTCGCTGTGGCCCTGGATTTCCAGAGGACCGATCACGGCTGGTGCATGTCCGATCCGCTGCAGCGCCATCGCGACCAGATCACCCGGGCGTTTCGTCGATGCCGGCAAGCGCTGGATAACCGCCTGCTCGAGCGACGCCAACGCATCGGTCCGCGGATGGCCTACCATCGACAGATCAATTCCGCCGCGCCACGCCTTGTCGAATGTGGCGGCGACGGCCGCTGGCATTCCCGGCAGATCCTTAATGGGCTCAAGTTCACCCATCTCGATGTCCTGAAGGGTGTTGCCGACGACTTCCGTGAGGACGTCGAGCTTGACCAGTTGAAGAAGGCCGCCTGCAAGTCTTGCCGCAAGCTGTCCCATGGTCATGACCTGCACGCCGGATTCGTTGCGGCGGGCGGCGTTTACTCGAGCCATATGACCCGCCAGGATCGTATGGACGACCACCGTTCTACGCACTTGCATCTGCAGATTAACTGCTCCGGCTTTGATGTGCCTTGGCTCGTTCGGCACATCGTAATACTTCAAGAACGAGGACTGGTCTCACGGGCGGACGCCCTCAGCAACATCAATTGCGCGATACGTAGCGGGTTTCCACGACTATCAAAGCTGCGGCGCGATCGGCCCGGCGTGGCTGCTCGGAGCGAACAATTATTGGTTGGGAAATACTATGCTCGGCATCCAAAAGTCAGAGCTAGTGACAGGAATATCACTGTACGAAACGCTCCAATCTGTAGCTGAGACAGCACGCTAGCTGATAGTGAGATAATTCGCTCGCTGTGTCGGTGCTCGGCGGCGCAACTGTTACAATTTGCAATTAGTGTCTGCGCGATAGGCCCGCCGAATTCTTCATGCCCGTCATCGAGCGACCGTAGCGTGCCCGCCGCGCGTACGAAACCCATCTCGCTCGTGCCAAGTGTGCGGCAAGACATGTGGCAGCTGCTGCGGAGCGGTCGGTCGGGTTAGAATTAAGATAAACTACAACATTCCTTGGAGACCTTTGCCCCGCCACATTGTTCGCGATCGCCACGCGAACAGACTTTGTACGACCCGAACGAACGGGCACGGCCCCTCCGGCTAGCCAATCCCAAATGAAGTCACGACGGTACATTTCGTACCGAACGACTGCAACGCCATTACCAATTTCGACATCTCAAACCACCAACCCTCTTGCCGCGTGTCGCCGTGGGGCCGCATGGACTTGCTAGTGTCCTTCCAATTCGAAGTTCGCTAACGTGCGCCACCGCTGAATGAAGCGAAGTTCGGATCCGGAACACTCGCGCACTGGTCCAGCACAACCATGACACTCGCACCGCTGATTACCTATGCCCATGTGGGGAAGTGTTTTGCCAGCGGTCGTGACGCCGAGCGCGTCAACGCGGTCGACGATGTCTCGCTCGATATTGCCGCGGGCGAATTCCTGGCGATCGTTGGCACCTCCGGCTCCGGCAAGTCCACCTTGTTGCGGCTCGCCAACCGCCTGCTCGATGCCGACGACGGCCGCGTCATCGTGGAGGGCGAGGACGTGCGCAACGTCGACCCGGTGGGTTTGCGCCGGCGCATGGGCTTCGTGTTCCAGAGCAGCGGGCTTTTTCCGCATATGCGCGTCGCCGACAACATCGCCGTCACACCGAGACTGCTCGGCTGGCCCGCCACCGAGATCGCCGTGCGGGTCGATGAGCTCCTCGACCTGGTACAGCTCGATCGCTTCCTCCATCGCGATCGCTTTCCGCATGAATTGTCGGGCGGCCAGCAGCAGCGTGTAGGCGTGGCGCGGGCGCTCGCCGCCCGTCCCCGCATCATGCTGATGGACGAACCCTTTGGCGCGCTCGATCCGCTGACCCGCTACACCATGGGCGAGGAGTACCGCGCCCTGCATCGCAGGCTCGGTTTGACTACGGTAATGGTCACCCATGACATGACGGAGGCGTTGCTGCTTGCCGATCGCATCGCGGTGATGCGGGCCGGACGGGTTGTGGCGCAAGGCCAGCCAGCCGAGCTGGCAAACAACAAGGATCCCTACGTGGCGGAGCTGTTGAGCACACCCAGGCGGCAGGCCGAGCGGCTGAACGCCCTGCTCCCGGGAGCAAGCGCGGAATGAGCTTCCTGTCCGACCCGCGCTGGCACGACGCGGCGGCGCATCTGCCGGACTATCTTGGCAGCCACGTTCAGGTCAGCCTGGCAGCGCTAGCGCTCGGGCTCGTGATCAGCCTCCCGCTCGCGATCCTCGCGCGCAATCATGCCGTGATCCGCGGCATCCTGCTGGGCCTCGCCAGCATCGTCCAGACCGTGCCCGGACTGGCCCTGCTGGCGCTGTTCTACCCGCTTCTGCTCGCCATTGCATCGTTGACGCTTCGCTGGTTCGGCTTCGACTTTTCCGCATTCGGATTTCTGCCCTCCATGCTGGCACTGGCGCTCTATTCCATGCTGCCGGTGCTGCGCAACACCATCACCGGCCTGAACGGCGTCGATCCCGCGTTGCTTGAGGCGGCGCGAGGGGTGGGCATGACGCCGCGGCAATCGTTGTTCACGGTGGAATTACCGTTGGCGCTGCCGGTGATCATGGCCGGCATCCGCACCTCGGCGGTATGGGTGATCGGGACGGCGACATTGTCCACGCCGATCGGGCAGACCAGCCTCGGCAATTACATTTTCGCCGGCTTGCAGACCCAAAACTGGGTGCTCGTGCTATTTGGCTGCGTCGCCTCAGCGCTGCTGGCGTTAGCGGTCGATCAACTTTTAACGCTGATCGAACGCGGATTGCGCGAGCGCAAGCGCTTCCGCACTGCGCTCGGCAGCGTCGGGATCGCCGCACTGGTCGCGGCCACATTGATCCCTTCGGTCTCGCGCGCCCCGTCGACCTACATCATCGGCGCCAAAACCTTTGCCGAGCAATATGTGCTCTCCGCGCTCATCGAGCAGCGTCTGCAGGCCGCGGGATTGCAGGCCTCGACGCGCGAAGGTCTCGGTTCCAGCGTGATTTTTCAGGCGCTCGCGGCCAACGACATCGACGTCTATGTGGATTATTCCGGCACCCTGTGGGTCAACCAGTTTCACCGCAGCGAGATGCTGCCGCGTGAAGCATTGCTCGCCGAGCTGAAGAAAATCCTGGCAAAGCAGGACATCACCCTGCTCGGTGCGCTCGGTTTCGAAAACGCCTACGCCCTGGTGATGCCGCGGCAGCGCGCCGAAGCACTCGGCATTCATTCGATCACCGACCTGGCTGCGCACGCGCCGACGCTGTCGATTGCGGGCGACTACGAGTTCTTCTCGCGCCCGGAATGGACTGCCCTGCACAAGGCCTACGGACTCTCATTCCGTACGCAACGACAGATGCAGCCTGATTTCATGTATGCGGCAGTGGCGAGCGGCAACGTTGATGTCATCGCGGGCTATACCAGCGAGGGGCGGATCAAGGAATACGACCTGGTGACGCTGGCCGATCCCAAGCACGCGGTCCCGCCCTATGATGCGGTCCTGCTACTTGCACCACGGCGCGCTCATAATACGGCGTTGCAGGACGCGCTGAAGCCACTGCTTGACCGGATCGACATTGCGACGATGCGCGAAGCCAATTTGCGCGCCAGTGGCAGCAATGCGAACTCCTCGCCCACCGCGGTGGCGCGCTGGCTTTGGCAGAGGATCAGCGGGCAGTAGACGCCGGCCCATAGCTGGCTAGGAACGCATGAACGCGGCTCGGTTGCCCATTACGCATCGGCCGCTCACGCACGCGCGCCCAACTGGGGCTCGGGGTCTCCTCAAGGCTCGAAACAGCCGAGGATTGTCATTGAACCGATCTACTTCTTTTGGAGATTGCCAGTAAAATCCGTCGTTCGATCCGAATGTCAACGATGCGGCGCCAACTGATTCGATCCTGGCTCCCAACGACCAGGAACACGTCGTCATCTATTAGCGTCTCCTAGACGCAGACGGGGAAGGCGCCGACTGGAGAGAAGCCGCCGAGATCGTGTTGCGCATCGATCCTAAACCTGAGCCGGAGCGTGCTCCCCATGCCCACGATAACCCATCTCGCTCGCGTCAAGTGGATGGCTAAGCATTAACGGGATCTGTTGCGGAGCAGTTGGCTATGTTCGAACTAAGCAAGATTGCACGCCGATCTGGCGCGAAGAACGCAGCGATCAGGATAGCGGGCGGCATAGCCGGGATATCGATGATTGCCCAAAGGTTGTCGGGTGCGAGAGCTTTGTTGGATCTAATTGTCGCGGAGCGTCAAGCGTGGCGTCTTGGGAACTTGTGGACTTCGGCTGCACGGTGGTATGGACCGTGACCGTTGAGGTCTGCATAATGCGTCGGCCCCGTGCCGCCGAAGTCTCTCACATCACCTCACTGACGCGGATCCTTACTTTGAGGTCACGCTCCAGTTGTTGAAATTGAAGTTCATTCCCCCTGGGGATGAGGTTACCTCGACGCCGTATTGAACGCTGCCGACGTTTATATCGCCGAAGTAGCCCTTCGACTTGATCCACTCCAGGATGCTCTTGATGTCCACTGTTCCACTATTGGTCTTCGAAGTGCGCAGGAGTGAGATGACCTTGTGACCGTTGAAGCCTTCAAACACGTTCCAAGTCGCTCCGCCCACGTCGACATTGGTGTAGACCGGGATCGCTGCCCCGGAACGATCCTGACGATAATGGTAAGAAATTGGTTTGACGTTACCGCTGCCGTCCGGATTTCCAGTGTAATTCGTCCAGAGCATTATCTCATGCTGGTTTGAGCTGTCCCATATATCGTAGGCGACGTCCCAGGCACCGCTTGTCGGAACATCCTGATTGAAGTTCGAGCTCAGAGCGTTGATTGAACTGAGCGGTTTCCCGATATTGAAAGCCTCGTGCGGATAGCTCTTGATGCCAGCAGTATTAGGCTGGTTCGACCACACACTCCACTGGTTGACTGCACGCACCGAAATCGTCTGAGGCCCAGCACCGTTGCCCCACACGTCGTTGTTCCAAGAGTAGCCATCGCGTGAGAAGTTCCCGTATGGAGCGCTCGAACTCCAAATCGGAGCCTTCGCCGGTACAGGCGCGGCAGACAGTGACTTGGCTTCATTCACGGCCTGCCTAAATAGATTATGATCCTCCTGTCTGAAAACATAACCAGTTTGGGATCCTGGCGAGCCCGCATCGTTG
Organism: Bradyrhizobium sp. 33ap4; assembly: GCF_032654765.1. Classification (NCBI taxonomy): domain Bacteria; kingdom Pseudomonadati; phylum Pseudomonadota; class Alphaproteobacteria; order Hyphomicrobiales; family Nitrobacteraceae; genus Bradyrhizobium; species Bradyrhizobium sp. 33ap4. The sequence goes on from NZ_JAUMTJ010000045.1 coordinate 77,588, forward strand.
ATCCGATTGGAATTCATAATGCTCTCCTTGCTCTTATGAGTAGCAAAATCCCTCGCCGAACCACCCAGCGGGTATCCCCGGTTCGTGATCAGTTCAGTTATAGGCGGCATCGGCATCTAGAGATCAGGTTCGAATGCTAGGAAGGTTGGCTTTCGAGAAGCTGACCAGTACCCCGACACAGAGGTTTTTGATTCGTTGAAGATGGTTTGATTTGGTTGAGGGCCTCGGACAGTCGAGCGCCATTTTGCGCGAGCTTCTCGGTTGTGTACAATCACTTGACGCGATCGCGATCGGCATGGCGCCGTTCTCCGGCGGTCTCGGTGACCAGGCCGGGGAAATTGTCGACGCCCATCGAGGCATTGGCGACGAGAATGCCGATCTCGATCTCAACCATATTCAGACAGCCGGCCTGTCTAGGTGACTCCAACCGGCGCAGTATCCGTCGTACGTCGGCGGCGGGAAAGGCCTGTTGAGCACTCCGGCCGAATGATTGAGATTGTCGAGCACTATTTGGCCTTCATCGGCGCCTAGCCTTCGTCTGCGCTTCCCTGGATCAAGCGCGAGCGGCGGAAAAGTGCGAACTAGATGCTCTTGCGCCACATGACTGGGTCGCATCCGGAGTGCGGAAGTACGGCGCCGGCCGTTCACGATGAGCTGCATCAGCCCCGCCGCAGGAGGAGGCGGAAGATGTCTGTCAGGTGCCCCTTGATCTTCCCAGCGGTACGTCGGATCAGCGGCCGCTGGAGTTCTTCGAGCCTCACCTTTGTAAAGTGACTCGTCAGGCGCGGCGGGGCGCTCCTCCCGACGAGCTTAGTGATGTCATCCCTGACAAGTCGTTCGTGAAGAACTGGCGCCGGCGCCCGGCTTAAGCGGTGTTTCGAGCCGGGACGGTCTCGAAGAAGGCTCGG
>NZ_JAUMTJ010000046.1:0-76205 GCF_032654765.1 Bradyrhizobium sp. 33ap4
ACGGCTGGCCGAGCAGCCAAATCGACGCGCTTATGCCATGGAACCACGCAGCCTGACGGCCTCAGCTTGCCGCTTACCGACGATGCTTTGGCATGATTATCTTCTGCGGAGATGGCGAGATCAGGCAGCGTGACAAATGCATAGCGAAAGTGTCATTAGGAGACGAATGAGTATTTTGAACCGTTTGAGTATTTTTGAATGAAAACAATTATTTACGCGAGTAACGTGGGATATAGAAGCCCGCCGCTGCCCCTAGTATTTATTCCTCATCACCGCACGGCTTTGGGTATCTATCGGTGATGAGATCGCCGTCAACGCGCTCCCGCCTTGTGCAACGGAAAGGAGTGCGCTGTGGTCATCAAGCGTCGCAATCGAACGAAACATACCAAGACATTCGAAGAGAGATTGGCCGAGGAGGCCGCTCGCTTCAGGGTCGCTGCTGCGCAGCTCCCGCCGGGCACTCAGCGCGAGCTATATCTCCGCCGAGCGCGTCAGGCCGAAACGGCAGCCCATATCAACGAGTGGCTGACATCGCCAGGGCTACAGCCGCCTAAGGCGCTCGAGGACGTACACATGAGGAAGTAACATGACCCCCAGAGAACGCCGTGACATGCCGTGGATTATTGGAGCTGCCACTTTGGTTTTTGTCCTGTCGATCGTCGTTGGCGGCATGACGTACTTCCGGTAGACAGCCGGCCTTGTGGAGCGAGATCCCCAGTGGATTGACTTTTGCAGTCGTAGCCAATATTCGCCCGCAAATCAGCTTGAGTGAATAGATGCGCCCGGCGGCTCCCGTCCGGGCGTCTCTCGTTTCAGGCAGCTTTCGCGTCGATCGGTTTGATCTTTTCCAGGTCGCTGCCAAGTTCTTGTTCGGCCATCTGCACGTCATAGGCATTCTGCAGGTTCAGCCAAAGCTGAGCAGAGGTTTTCAGCGCCTTGGACAGGCGAAGAGCAGTGTCCGCGGTAATCGAGGTCTCCTCGTTCGCAATACGCTCAATCCTGGTACGGGGAACGCCGCAAACCTTGGCGAGCGCACCGGCCGAAATGTCGAGCGGGATGAGAAATTCCTCGCGTAGCACCTCACCGGGGTGCATTGGGGGCAGTTTCTTTGCCATATGACCCTCCTTGGTCTGGCTAGTGGTAGTCAACGAACTCGACCTCCTTTGGACCTTCAGCGGTCCATGTGAAGCAAATGCGGAACTTATCGTTCACGCGGATGGAATATTGCCCCTTGCGGTCGCCTTTCAGGGCTTCAAGGTGATTGCCGGGAGGGGCCAAAAGGTCGCGTAGGTTCACAGCTGCGTTCAGATACTGGAGCTTACGGCGAGCTAGCTTGAGCAGATCGGCCGGAAAGCCTTTCTTGGCTTTGCCGTTGAAGGCTGCTTCGGTCAGCTCGTCCTTGAAGCTCTTGATCATGATCAGAGTGTATCATACGGTGATACGCCTCGCAAGAGGTTTGTATCATAATATGATACGTTCTTGTAGATCCGCAAGTTTTCCGATGCGGAATCCTCCTACCGAATAGGTGGGAGCCGCGGGATTACCACGCCGCTCTGGAGTGCGCTTTGAAGCCGGGCGTCGGCGCGCGATCGGGATTTGGCATCGTCGAGCCGGCAAGGATGACGTTTGCCTGCACTGGGCGGCCGCGTCGGCATTCGAGCGGCCCGCAGGGGCGCAAAGCGATCTTTTCATTCGGTTCAAGAACGGGGCGACCTGGCAGGTCGTCGGCTCGGATAGCTATAACTCGACGTCGGGTCTCCTCCAGCCGGTGTGACATTCTCCGAACGGGCGCTTGCGAACCCAGCAGCGTATGCGTATCTCGCCCCGATCCAACCACGCCAAGTCGATGCTGGACGTGGCGCGCGAGAGCTCTGACTGGTTCGCGCAGGTTCTGACTGTCGACAACACGGGCGCGATCTCGCGTGAAGCCGTTGAGATCCAGCGTAGGGAGTATCTACGGCGACGAGGCCGGCGATGCGCTGATCGAGCAGGAATATTTCTGTTCCTTCGAGGCTGCGGTTCTGGGCTCCTGTTGGGGCAAGCAGATCCGAGAGGCAGAGCAGGGCGGCCGGATCCCCGATGTCGCGGTGAATCGCTATCTGCGCGTGAACACCGCGTGGGATATCGGTGTCGACGATGCGATGGCGATCTGGTGCTTCCAAGTCTATTTCATGTTCCTAGCCCGGTGCTCCATGCGATCCCGGCGCTCAAGAGCTTCTACGCTGAAGCCAACACGTTCTGGGGCAAGGTCTGGGCGCTCACGGGGCGTTCGGTCACGGTGCTATGGGGCTTGTTCCTGACCGGCATCGGGACCGTATTTCAGTGGCTTGATCCAATTGCCGCGGCGCTTGGCGATCCTGATCTGAAGGCCCAAGTGATGGAGGCGCTGGAGGACAACCCGCAGTACCTCGCTTACGTGTTGATGGGATCTCAGCCATCACTATCGCGGCTCGGCTTCGATCGGTTGGGAAGGCCTGACCGATGTGGGAGACCGTCATTGGATGGTTCTTGAAGGGGCCGCTTGACCGCATCTTCAGTACCGTGGACAACGCGATTAACAATGAGACGACCCGAGAGAACCCGAGAGCAGGTCAAGGCCGATCTCGCGAAGTCCTACCTCTCGTCTCAAGTCGCTATTTTAACCGGTCGCGGATGGTGGTTCCCACTACTGTTCATCGTGCCAGCAGGCTTCTGGTTTGCTGCTGTATGCATCTATTCAGTCCTTTGGTGCAAGGCATGCGCCTTTCCACAGTCGTGGACGATTGCTGCGCTTCCCTCCCCACTGGATCAATGGATGGGAGCCATCTTTGGCTAGCTGTTCATCGCCAAAGCTGGCGGCGAAAATTGTCGCGCGACTTAAGCGGTAGGGCAATGCGAAGTGGAAAGGATATCCGAATCCAGCTGCTCGAAAACCAGCTGACCGAAAGCTATGACAAGCGCGTGTTGGCTGCCGATCGCCTCGCCGAAGCCATTCACAGCACGCGTACCGCGTTGGAAGCCCTGACCTCAGAGATACGGGCAAAGCGATGAACCAGATCATCAATCAGTTTCGACGCATCTTCGCCGGCGACGGGCGCGGGGACAAAGATTTCACCCAGCAGGAAGAGCGGTTGAAGAAGGCTCAGGATGAACTGAAGGAAGCATCCGCTTCATTGGCGCGAGCCGCTAACCATCTCGCCGACTTCATCAAAGCCAGGATGTGATGGAGTTCCAGCCTTCATGATCGTTCTCTCGGTTCTCACCATCGCCATCGCGTTCAGGAGTGGCGCGAGTGGCGAACGAATCCGCCTGCTCTTCTGGACAGGCGGTACTCGGCCTGATGCCTTCACGCCTGTTTCCCTCCCTAGACTTTCCCAGCACCCTTTCGTTCACGCCGAGATGTTGAGGAAGTCACGACCTTGCCCCCGGGTGTGATTCTGATGCTGTGCCCATTAGGGCAGCTGAGATCGGATATCGTCCGGGACGCGAAGGCAAGCGTTGCTGCCGAAAGGATCAACGCTAGCTCGCGACAAATCGGGCACAGATACTTTTTGTCTGTAGGCGGTATTGGCGACGCCATCGGGCTCTCCGCCAAAACACTGCCGGGAAAACGCAGGTTAGGATTGCGGGTTCCCGTGCTGGCTCTCCTCTTGCGGGAAAGGATCGTGCGTTTTGCGGCCGAGGAAGGTGTCAGGCGGAGGTAGTTTTTAATAGTTCAGCCGCCTTTGCAATGAGTTCGCGGACGAATGCGGTCTGCTTAGATATTTGGGCGGCTTCATCGTGAACCCGATGAACAGGTTGGATTGGCATGGCTGTGCTCCTTGGCTTTGCAGGCGGGAGAGCTCTCGGTCTCTCAGCCACCGACGCCTACGGGCAGAGCCTTGGCCGGTGATAACTCATCAATGGCGCTGGAGCGATTTTGCTCAATAGTGAACATAAGCTGGCGCCCAATCGGCGTCGGGCTCTTCTTTGTGCCTCGCCACAGCTTCATTAACTTTGTGGCGGTCGAGCCGATCTTCGGGGGAGAGCATCGAGACAGGGCGCCAGATGCTAACGTTGATCTCCAAGTTTGAATTACGTGGCTTCGTGGCCCACTCCCACCATTGATCAAATGCGTCTTTGGTCACTCACGACTCCTGCGACATTGCCGGGTGCGTCCGGTTCTTGATCTTCCCCTGCCTGGATATGGTTCGGGCCGGCGCTGCCTAGGCCGGTTCACTCGGCTGCCAATATGATCGCGCGCGGACTTGGGACTTTTAGCGCATGGAGATAATCGGCGCTGAACTCGGCCACCGTTTCGAGCTCCTCGCGCCGAAGCACGTAGGCGATTTGTCCGCGCCAATCGAGCAATCCCATCTTTCTCAGTTCCTGAACTGTGCGATTGACATGGACGGTTGAGAGGCCACAGGCATCCGCAAGGTCTTGCTGCGTTAAAGGAAGACGGAAAGTGTCGTTGTCGAGCAAACCCACCATCTCAAAACGGGTGGCAAGCTCGCAGAACAGATGCGCGACTCTTGGCAGCGCCGCCCTTGAGCCCAGGTTTTCGACCCATTCTCGGTAGATCGCTGCATGGATAAGGGTCTCTCGCCAAAATGCGTTTGTCAGCCCCGGAGATTCCTTCAACATCCGCCGGAGATGCGAATGGGATATGAAGGCCACAGTCGAGGTCCCCTCGCTGCAGAGATCGTGATCCAAAACGGGCAGATGCAGCGTATGGAGATCAGGTACGTCCCCCGGTACGTAGATGGACGATATTTGATTGCGTTCGGAAACAACCCTTCGACGCGACAGCATTCCAGTCATCACGACGGCACAATGCACGGGCACGTCGCCTTGCTGTGCGACGCGGTCGCCGTCTCTAAATGTTTTGATGATGTGAGGCATCTGCTGGAGCCGAACCTTGTCTTGCTCGGACAGCTCAACGACGGACAGCAAACGCGCGATTAGCTTGACATGCGGCATCAGACACTCCCTCCCCTTCGCAGGCGGGAGCACGAGAGTGTCTCTCAGTCACCAGCGCCCACAGAAAAGGCCTTGGCCGATGATGCTCAAGCAACGCGGGAAAGGGAACTAAGTTCCCGCGCTTGACTGAACCATCAGATGCGTGTTCGCCCTGCGAGAAAGGTAGGATATCTCGCTGTAACAAATTGATGCAGAAAGTGCGCTCCGCCGGGCGCAAGATTCACTTCGGTTATTTCGGGAACCCTACTTTGCCAAGATCCTCGATGGCATGGGGCAGGTGATTTTCATTTCCTATTTTTACAGCCCTAAAATGACGACCGCTGCATCCTGGCGGACAGCGGTTCGGCAATCAGTCTAGGCCCCAGCCAGTCCCCTCGCTGGGGCCTTTTTTTTGGAACAGAGGGCCACAGGCGCGGTTCTAGTCTCGCTTTGATGAGGAGTGGGACGACCCCTCGGCCTCAGTGCTCTTCCCGGGCGCTGGGGCCGTTTTTGCAGTTTGAGGTTAGCTCACTTTGTTGCGGCTGATCGCGAAGGAAAAGCGGACCGTCATAACGGGGCCGGCGTCGTCCCGGACCTCGATCTCCATTTGCTCAGCGCCGCTACCGCTGAGGGTCGCTACGGCATCACGGGCCATGCCGCCTAAAGATCGCGCAGCCTCGTCCTGTGCCGCGTCCAGATCCCGAAGATCGAGGCCTTCCTCGTCAGGGGTTGTTCCGTTGCCATCCTTTAAATCGAAGTAATACCGAGGCATTGAGCGCGCCCATTCATTTCCTAACATTTCAAAGCGAAATTCGGAGGCGCGTTCCTAGTGGCCCCGCTTTTTGAAATGCGGGCGGCCTGTTTGGGGAGCACAGGAACAGGTCCTCATTCGGCGGTTGGGTCATCGGCGGAGCTGCACCTCGATCACATCGCGGGTCGTGCCGGCATGCGGCGAGACGATCGCGACCTCGCGCTTGGCGAGCTGATTGATCAGGGTTGATTTGCCGACATTCGGCGGACCGGCGATCGCGACCACCAGGCCGTCGCGCAACCGCTCGCCTCCGGACAAGTCGAAGCACAAGGTCAATTTCGACAACCTCACGCCGCTGTTTCCCAATCAGCGTTGATTGGCGGTGATGGAGTGCGCGATGTTCTGCATCAGCACCGTTTTGCCGGTGCGTGGCGGCGCCGCGATCAGCGCGCGCACTGCCCCCCGCGGCATTGCGGGGGCTTGTTTAGCGAACCCTGGTAGGCTTGCTCATCTCCGCAAGCCCGCCAGCAGTAATGCGATAGCTGACCTTTCCGTGAGCTTCTCGAATCTCAATCCACTGATGGCGAAGTAAGGTCAGCTTCAACTTTGCCTGATCTGGCAGATCGACAGCGGGGACCCATTCACCGCCCCGAAGGTGCTCCAGAAATTGCCGATGGCGATGATTGAACGAAGTGGCCAAGCCAAGCCCAAAGAGCAAAAATTGTTCAGAGTGGACGAATCCAGCAGTCCAGACATCATGGGCATCGAAGGCCCGTCCGTCGTGATCCAAATGGATCACTGACTTATCCCGCGCGAGGCCGACCCGTGAAATACAGCGACAGAACGCTCCCGACGCGATAGAATGAGTTGTTGAACACAACCGAATGCGTCAAGTGGCTCGTGTATTGGGAGATCGTTCATGAGATTCTTTTTCCTCGGTATCGCAATGGCCGGAATCGTAGTCGGGACACAAGCAAAGGCAGGCGCGAGCCGAGACTATGAAGTTGACTACTACGCGGAGCGACAGCTTCAGACGCAGGTTGGAACGTTCTACAAGCCATGCGGTACCGGCGCCGCCACAATGAACGGGCAGCGAACGCACTACTTCAAGAAGTCGCAATCATCATGTCTGGTCACTGGGGGACATCCGCCGCCAGCGACAATAAGCTGCGAGTTCACCCAAGCGGGTTGCACAGACGCTCTCGCACATGCGTTTCCGCTCATCCCTCACGCACCCGGCTTCAGCCTGAGCATGGGTGCTGCACCCGCGTTGTTCCAAGCTAGCGCCGTTGACCAGGAGCTTTATAAGCGAAACAAGCGCGATTCCGGCGTGAAGTAAATCGGATTGGAGCTTTACGCGACTTAGGTGGCCTCCGGATTAGCCGCATTTGGAGCCGCCGCCTTTGCCGCGGCCAGTTCATTCGCCTTGTTAGCGCTGAGCGCTTTGATTTCCGCCAGCCGCATTTCTCGCTTATGCTTTTCATCAAAAAGCATCTCGATCAAGTCAATCAACATCTGAGCCTCGCCGGGCTCGATGTCGACGATTAGATTCGCGTCCTTTTCCATGTGGGCGCCAATATTGCCAACGATGCGAACCGCGTCGATCGCATCCACGCTCTCGTGCGTTACGCCCTTTGGAGCCGTATGATCGTCTAGCTGTTTTCGTCGATTAACGGCGGAATCTGCCTCCTAGAATTTCAAAGTCGTGCGTAGGCCGAAGACTGTTGCGTTCTTGAGCGCTCGGCCCGGGATCGGCCCCGCCGGGTCCGTTGCTCCGCCCCCGGGATGAATGATGTATTGGAAATTTGGCTGCAGGGTCCAGCCGTCCCGTAACTGATATTGATACACCGCCGTCAACAGTCCTTCGAAGCTGCGCACCGGCCATGTCGGACCAAAGAGTACGCGATAGTCGACGTCCAGTGCCTGAGCCCGCCTCGAGACGTGGGCGTAGCCAGCAGCGATGCCGAATTTGTCGTCTGGTCGTTTGTCGCTGAGGCCGATGAACTCGAGTCCGGCGTCAGCGTAGAGATCAATCAGATTGCGGTCCGCGGGAGCGCCGGAGATGCGAGCGAAAACGCCGATTCCCCGATCATCGCTTTTGGGCACGCGATAAATCTGCTGCTCGAAGACTGCCCATCCGCCGACATCGCCTGTCAACATCAGGGGAGTGCCGCTGCTGGCCGGCGCCGCAAGCGAAACGCCGTTGCTGGCGAGTTGAAGATCGGAGAATGGCCCGAGGTGACGCCACCCGCCGAACTTGATCTGGCCCGTCAGATTGGGATCGCCCTTCGTGTTGTTCCAGGAGTACTGGATTTGGCCCAGCAGAAGGGGCGGATCGTTAATCCGGAAGTTGACGCCATATCGGTTGCGTTGTTGTGGATCGCCTGGGCCCGGACCCGCCTGGTTGCCGTCGAAGACGCCGCCAAGAATGGATAGCTGATCCGTGATGTTGACCAGCAGCCGGGTGCCCATTGCCGCCAACGGCGGCGACGGACCGCCGCTGGGCAGGTCGAGAGATGTGATTGCCGGCCACCCCATCGATGCGTTGGTGAAGACATCTGTATATTTCGTGTTGAAGAACTCGCTATCGGCGGCGAGCTGCCCGAACTTCAGGGAGACCTTTTTGTTACCCCACTGCTTCTCGAAGTAGGCTTCGTAAAGTCGCGTCGACGGCAATGCCTCGATGCCGCTGACGACGAAGAGATTGTCGAGATAGTTGCGCGACAGTCCCGCACCGTGAATCTGGAACATATTGGCGTGGAAGGTAAGCTTGTCGATGCCGGCGAGCTTCTGCAGGTCGACATCGACGGCAAGGTTCAGCCGGCCTTCATAGATCGCTCCCTGCTTCAGCCCGCCGGAGAAATTTCCGAGCGTCTCGCCGATGTAGGTCGCGGCGAATTTGATCCCGTATTTTTGAAACGGGTTCGGCAGAAGTCCAAGCGTCTTCTCCTCGATGGTGCTCTCGCCGGTGTCCGGATCGGCAGGCTTGTCTTCGTCGGTCTTCTTGTCTTCCTGCGCGAAAGCGTGGGTGCCGGCGAGAAGCCCCGCAACAAGGACCGTCAGCGTCAGGCATCTAACGACCATGTTCAATCGAACCGCATAGCGAGGAGTCCGCAAGACAGGGGCACATTGGGACACGGTCGAATAGCAAACTCAAGAGGGCGCGCCCGTTGGCCGGTTCCGCCCAGGTGATTTTCCAAGCCCGTGATTTTTGCGGCAGCGCGAGAGGCGAGCCGGCTGAAAAAGGGCAACCCCGGGAACAATCGGAACTTTGCCTTGACGCTGCCGTTCGTGAGTGGGGCCAGAAATGGAGGAGAGTGAGATGAATAAGCTGATCGTCTGCGGCGCCCTTGCCGCTTTTGTGCTCGGTGCGCAGGCTGCGAGCGCCGCCGAATTCTACATCGTGCGCGATGCCGCGACCAAGAAATGCACGGTCGTCGACACAAAGCCGACAACTACCACCACGACGGTCGTTGGCGACGGCGTCTATAAGACCAAGACGGAAGCCGAATCCGCCGTGAAGACCACCAAGGTCTGCACCGAACAGTGATGATCCGTCGGCCATGGTTCGGGCCGGTCGGAAGGACAAGGAGGATGAACGATGCCTGTATTTCTGTTGTGGGCCGTTCCCGCCGTCATCGTGATCGGCGGCGCCGGCTATTGGCTGATTCACATACACTGATCAAACTACGATGATCACGAAGCGGCCCGTCCGGTCATGTAAGGCGAGTCGCTTTTCTGCCGGGCCGGCGCCCTTTTCGGACGGGCAGCGGACGAAGCCAGGCAACCACGCCAACCGCCGTACGTTGACCCTCGAATGGGGCGCAGCTACGGAGCCGCCGATGATCGAAACCGATACCCTTTTGGTGAAGTGCCCCAACTGCGGCGCTTGGCCTATGGCGGCGGGCCCGAACGCCCCCTATTCCCATCAGGACGTTCGGCTGAGATGCGCCAAGTGCGGCCATGGCGAGGATGGCCGGCTGCGACGCTCCACGTCCGTCGAACGCCCCCCACAGCAGCCGCATGCCGTTTGAATCATGAAGATACGCGCGCACTTGCAAAGCCACATCGTCGAGCTCGATGACGGCTCGAGATGGCAGATCTTTCCGGGCGATCTCGACTTGACGCTGAACTGGGAGCCCGAGACGGACCTGATGGTTCTCGATGCAGACGACGAAGTTGCGTCTCATGTCCTGGTCGGTAGTGGCGCAAAGGTGCGCGCGAGGCCCGTGGGCGACAGCTGGCCTGCGACGCAAGTCAAGGACGCGCTGAAGGGCGGTTGAGCGCTTTTTTGCAACCCGCCGGTTGGAAGACGAGTTTGGCTCGCGGAGGCGCAGGGATGCCGACGCCTGGCGTTGTCGATCAGCGATCTGGATACTGTCGAGCGGCTAAATGCGCTGGGCGATCCTGCTCCGGAAGAGCGTGACGAAATCGAGAAGCTGCTCGCGAAGATCGACACCGTGCTGAGCTTGCTCGAGCCGCGACATGTTGCCGGACCGAGCAGCGAATGAACCGGCGCTGCCGCCAGTCAGCGCGCGGCAAGCTGACAAAGCGATCTCGGACGATGATCGTCTCCGTGTGGCGCAGGGCTGGCTAGGCCTACTCCGGAGACGCCCGCAGTCGGAGCAAGAGGCGTTCGAAGCTAGAAGCAAAGCCGAGGGCACAGGGCAGCCCGACTCGGAGGCCTCGAACTAGCGATAATTGGTGAACAATTTCCGAGAGGAACGCGCCTTCTGTCCAAAATTAACAGAGCATCGCTAATGGCAGTGGAGCAACGCATGCAAAAGCGGCGTCGTTTCAAACAAGAGCATTCTCTAGAAGTGCGGTTGACAGAAGAGGCCAAGAGCCTGCGCGACGAAGCCAGCGGGCTTCCACCAAGTATCGAGAAAGAAGAGCTGTTGAAGAAGGCCCGACAGGCTGAGACTGGCGCTCACATGAGCGAGTGGCTCCCCTCCCGGACTCCAGCCGTCCACCTAGCTTGACCTACGTCAACGTGGCTTTAGCTGCTGGCCTGAGAGTTCGCGTTGATTTGGCTGGGGATGTCGTAGAGGCCGCCTCAGTTGGCGGCCTCTTTCATCCTGGATCCAATTCATATGTTGGCCGAAAATCCGGCGAAGTGCCATCATATTGGGATACTGAATACCCAAAAGATGACCGAGGTATTGGCGCAGCGCTCTCATTCCGGTATCTGACAGGAACTGCTGGTCTTGCGGTCCTTCGGGCCCTGAGCACTTGCGGCCCCGCCAGCCGGCGTTATTCGGCCTGTTCGATCGCGGCTGGCATTTTGGCTACCGACATCAGAGATCGAGCGACTTGGTTTAGCAACTGATCAGAATTCTCCTCTTCCGCAAGTGACTTCGACAACAGCGCGACGACTGCACTGTGGCGTAGCTGCTGGGCGAGATTCTTCGCCGTGGTGTAAGCCGAGATTTCATAGTGCTCCACACGCTGTGCAGCTCCGATTAAGGCGAGGTCCGCGGCCGCGTCTTCCTTTTCCTCTCCCTCAGCCATGATTTCCTGGCCTTCCTCGATAAGCCCCATCATTCCCTTGCAAGGCTTCGCTCGGACGGTCTTGCCGAGCAACTCGAAGCATTCATTGATGCGCTCCACCTGGTTTTCGGTCTCGACGAGATGTTGCTCAAACAGCTCTCGCAACTGATCGAAGCGAGCTGCCTCGGCCATCTTCGGAAGCGTCTTGATGAGTTGCTTTTCGGCATGCAGGATGTCGCGGAGCTCATCGATCAACAAGTCGCCAAGCCCGGCTTGGTCATCTGGCGGCGAACTTTCCGCGACGATCGCGGCGGACGCGCCGGGGTCAGCCTGGATCGCTGGCGATTCCGTGAAGACCCAGCCATTGCCCTCGTTCCACGGACCGCGGGCGTCGATCTCGCCGTGGTCGCCGGCCCCGGTGGAGTCGTTGAAGAACTGGTCGACCAGTCCCGGTGTTGGGGCGATGCGGCCGATGCTGAAAGCGGGCTTGGCCATGCTCTCGAGCGCCAGCGCGAACGCTCTCATGTGTGTGATTTCCCGCGTCATCAGGAACTGCAGCGCGTCCTTGGTACCGGCGTCGTCGCAGAAATTGATTAGGCGTTCATAGACGATCTTGGCCCGCGCTTCGGCGGCGATGTTGCTGCGCAGATCGACGTCGAGCTCGCCGGTTATCTTCAGGTAATCGGCCGTCCACGCATTGCCCTGGGAATTGAACAGGTTCACGCCGCCGCCACCAGCGATCGCAATCAGGGGATCGGCTTCGGCGGCCTGGCGATCGAACTTCGCCGGCTTGAGATGCATCCGGGCGAGTGTCCCCACGACTTCGAGGTGACTCAGTTCCTCGGTGCCAATATCCATCAGCAGGTCCTTGCGATCCGGATCCTCGCAGTTGAGCCCCTGTATCGAATATTGCATCGCGGCAGCGAGTTCGCCGTTGGCACCACCGAACTGTTCAAGAAGCATGTTGCCAAAACGAGGGTCTGGTTCGTCGACGCGGACAGTGAACATCAGCTTCTTGACATGGTGGTACATCGAAAGGCCTTGCAATGAGAGGGGAGATCATCCCGAACGGAAGCCAGGATCGTTTGTTCCTATCGGACGGAGGATTCCTGCCCGGACGCCGAACCGCCGACTTTCCTTGTTTGGAAAGCCGGGGGAGGACCTCGACGGCACGTTGAGCGTTGGGGAGGTACTTACCTTTCCGATCGTTGAGACATGTTCAAGATCGCTAGCTTGTCAGCAAGGCGCCTTGGCCGCAGTCAAGCTTTCCAGTGAATGTTAGACCGACCAGAGCGGATGTCGCGGTGACACATTCAATCGCCCGCAGCACTGCGCCGGCCCCGGAGCAGGTGGCCCGCGCCCTGACCTGGGGCGCAGATGAGAAGCTTCTTCTGGTCCTGACAGCCGTCGGCTGGCTTGCCTCGCGCGGTTGTGGGGTGCCGCTGCGGCGCGCAGGAAACCATGCTCTGCCAGTGACGGTCGCTGCGTCGCTGCTGCCCCATGATCTAAAACTCGTATTCGACCAAACTCGGCCGGATCGTCGGACGGTGATTGGGCATATGCATGGCGTCTCGCTTTCCGGCAAACGAAAAGATGCGTTTCCCTCAGGCCACGCGCTGCACATGGGCGCACTGGCATCGGCGGCCAGCGGGTTGCCGGCTGGTCTCCGGCGGGCGATCCGCGCGATTGCGGTCGGGCTGTCGCTCACTCGCATTGCGATCCTGGCGCATTGGGCGAGCGATGTCGTTGCCGGCTTCGCACTCGGGGCGATTCTCGAACGGGTCCTCCGGCTTTGGACCGGCTACTCGAACGGAATTTCAAAGGAGGATGATCATGCCGACTCTTGAAGACCTGAAGGGATACATGGAGCGCGCAACCGGTCTGAAGCGCCCCGGCAAGCGGAAGGCTGTGGATCTCGCGCGAGCGCGAAAGCCTGTTGCGGTTCGCTTTAAGGACGACGGTCTCATTCCAAATCACCCGCGATGGCCGCTCGTACTGTATCGAAACGCGGTCGCTTTCGACGAGGACCTGGACGCCGCAGCCGTGATCGAGGACCTATTTGAAGCGAACGGATGGGGAGATAGCTGGCGGGATGGCATCTACGATTACGTGCATTATCACTCCAGGATCCATGAGGTGCTCGGCATCGCGCGCGGCAAGGGCCGCGTTCGGTTCGGCGGCAACAAAGGGAAGATCTTCACCCTGAAGGCTGGGGACATCGCGGTTCTTCCCGCCGGCACAGGCCATCAGTGCCTTTCCGCGGGCGATGAGTTCCTCGTCATCGGGGCATACCCGCCGACCGGTACATACGACGAGTGCACGAGCGTCGAAGACCGTCAGCGGGCGCTGAAAGCCATTCCGAAGGTTTCGGTGCCGCGTAAGGATCCGGTCTATGGGGCCGGCGGGCCGCTCTCGAAGCTCTGGAAGAAAGCGAAATGACCGAGTACGTCATCCGCTTCGTCCTCGGGGCGATCTTTTCTTCATTAGTTCGCAATGAGGAAGTTTGATCTCGTCATGGCCGAGCTACCTTCCGGGCATTCATATCGGCACCGTCACCCGCCCAGATATTGATTTCCCAGCAGTACACGGGCTGACGCGACTCCTGTTGGGGCACTTGAGGTCCTATTGGGGCATTTGAGGGCCGGGCGAAATGCAGCACGGTTCGTCCCAAGATCGTGCACAAGGAGACCAGAGGAACTGCGGTTATCGGCGCGGGTTGAATGCAAAGCAGTCCAGTTGCTGCACGCGGCTTGTGCAAGGTTTAGAATGGCCGACGAAACGATCAAGACCACCGGCATAGCCGCACACGGCGCCTCTCGCCTCCCGTGGGTCGAGATCGACAGTTTCAACCTCGAACTTAAAGATGAGGACGAATTCCTGGGGGACCGTGCCAGCACGGGCGCCTTCCGGGAAACTCTCGAAAATGGCGAAAGCCGCTGCGCAAATTTGGCGAAGATCCCTTCGGGAAGGAGCTTTCCGAAGATATCAGCAAAAAGGAGCTCGACGCCGTCCTTGGCGGCGACGATCCCGAAGCCTCCGTTGTCGTCCACAGCGCCATCGAGGACTTTGCACAGGAGCTCGCCCGCGTAACGCGGCGGTTCCTAAAAGCCAAGGCCTGGGAAAAAACCGAGCGCATCGTAGTGGGCGGCGGTTTTCGGGACAGCCGCCTCGGCGAACTCGCCATCGCCCGGGCCGAAATCCTCCTGAAGGCGGACAACTATAAGGGGTCGAGATGCTCCCGATCCATTCTCATCCGGACGACGCCGGCCTTATCGGCGCGCTATATCTCGCTCCATCCTGGATATTCGAAGCGCACGACTCCATCCTTGCCGTGGACATCGGAGGCACGAACATCCGCTGCGGCGTCGTGGAAACGCGACGCAAGAAGGCGCCGAACCTCTCCAAGGCGTGCGTGTGGCAGTTCGAGCTATGGCGTCATGCCGACGACGAGCCGTCGCGTGAGAACGCTGTGAGGCGCCTGGTCAAGATGCTCAAAGAACTGATCGCGAAGGCGGAAGACGAGGGATTCAAGCTCGCGCCATTCATCGGCATCGCATGCCCAGGCGTTATCAAGAGCGACGGCTCGATCGAGAAGGGCGCGCAGAACTTGCCCGGCAACTGGGAGAGCAGCAAGTTCAATGTACCCGCAAGTCTCGTCCAGGCGATCCCGCAGATCGGGGAGAACGACACCGCCGTCATCATGCACAACGATGGGGTCGTGCAGGGACTTTCTGAGGTCCCCTTCATGCAAGACGTGAAGCGTTGGGGCGTGCTGACGATCGGCACCGGTCTCGGCAACGCCCGCTTTACCAACCGCAATGGCAAAGGCGAACGCTGAGGTTATGGGAAGAAGGTGGCTCGATATCCGGTAAAATGAGGGCCGATCGTTGGCTGGGTTGTGAAACGCGTTTTTGGGGGAGACCAAGATCGGCATCTCAGGAGGCAGCTGAAATTTCCTTCCTGAACTGGCATAGGCGGCGGTCACCACCGCGATTTCGTTCGGCCAAGGGCGACTTTTTGCCGCTCATAGGGCAAGGTTTCAACGGAGGAACCTCGCTGACTTCGCGGGTTTATCACCGGAAGGAGGGATCGGCGCTAGCGAGTGGAAATGACTGCTGTGATAGCGGCGGCCGAGCGTGTCGCTGACGACTACCGGCGAATAGGCCGTGATTAGCGGAAACCCAGCCCACGATCCCTACAGAGTTGAAGGAGGCACGTGGTGACCCAACCGACCGAAAAGGAAATCGAGAAGCGCGCCTACGAGATATGGGAGCGGAGCGGCAAGCCCGAAGGCAGGAAGGAAGAATTCTGGCGGTTGGCGGAGCAGGAGTTGCGAAACGAGGACAAGTCATCTCCCCTCCGCACTCCAGATAGCCTGTAAGCAGAGAAGAAGCGCTAACCGGATGTCTCATTCCGCAGCAGCCGAAACTGTATTGCTGTACTTTGTGCTGCCCCTTTGGTTATTGGCGGGGTTTGCTGATTATCTTTGCCATCGCGCATCTCGGATTGAGACGACAAGCGGCTATAAGGAAACCCTACTTCATCTGTTGATGTTGATCGAACTTGCGATACCATTGCTGGCGGCGATTTTTTTTGAAATCAACGCTCTTATTATTGCGGCTATGATCGTCGGCTTTGTTACGCACCAGCTGACAGCCCTCTGGGATACAACATTCGCCAGCCATAAGCGGAGCATCACGCCCATCGAACAGCAGGTCCATAGTTTTCTCGAGCTGATGCCTCTCATGGCGATGGTGATCGTCATCATCTTAAACTGGCCGCAATTCCTCAGCCTTTGGGGACTGGGTTCTGGGCCCGCACGTTACGAACTCGCCCTGAAGCGAGAGCCATTACCATGGACGTATGTGGCGGCGTTTCTATTCGCGGTCCTGCTGTTTGAAGTCCTTCCCTATATGGAGGAATTCGTTCGAGGCTTACGGTCGCGGAAGAGGGCTTAGCTCCGAACGCGGAGCACCATGAATGAAGGTTGCCGTCATCGGAGCGACAGGACTTTTAAGGTCCGCTATTGTGGCTGGCTTTCCTCGCACGGCCATTCGGTCCTTTCGATGAGTAGAATCGCCGACATTAGGTGTCCTGGCACGATCTCAACGAGGCGCGGATTGTATCTTCACAACCACCGCTGTCGTTGCACAGCCCGTCAACAGGCTCGCTGCTTGTGCTGCACGTCGGTTACTCCTTCTGGGAAGGATGGATCGTGGTCGATGGTGCTGTATCTCTCGTCTCACCGAATCTGCTGGCTGTGGTTTGCCTTCGGCATTCCAGTGTTCATGGCGGTGGCCGCTATACTCTGGCTGATGATAGCTAAACCTTAACTTGAGGTGTTTTGAAGCGTGATGGCAGTGCCGAGCTCGCCAGGATGCTCCGCTCGCGGTGGCATGCCAGCTTGCAGTAGTTGCCGGGGAGCGAGCAGGCCTCCGGGATGGTCGAGCGGATAGGAGGGGATACCTGTTAGGCCGCCAAAGCGCCCGTTGCTCAGGCGCGCCTCCGTTATTGGCCAAGAACTCTGCGTGCGAGATGAATATACGCAATCGCTCTGGATGAATGTCCCGGTGGTCGAAGTTGCTAGCCTGTCGGGATCCGACCGGGCGGACGTGGTCGTGGTCGGTTCTGGCATTGCTGGGCTGCCGGTGGCGTGGAGCTTGCAAGCCGTGGGCGCTCCGTGATCGTGCTGGATCGACACCGCCATGACGGCGCGCACGACCGCGCATCTCGCCACAGCGCTGGACGACTATTCCAAGGAGCTCGTGGGCGCGCGCGGCGAGGAATGTGCGCCTTACTACCAAAGCGTCATGACCGCGATTGACCGCTGAAGCTATCCTGGAACTCGAAAACGTCGACTGCGATTTCTGCCGGGTCGACGGAATCTGGGTGCATTGCCGAATCCCAGACCGGGCGGCCAACCGCCAGCGGCAGCAAAAGGGGAAAGGAGCCGCCTCGCAACGGCTCCGTCCTTCCGCTATTTCTTGCCCTCGCCGACCGTAGGCGCGGGCTTCTTGTCGAGATCCTGCGCCATCTCAAGATGATGCTTAAGCGCCGGCAGGGTTTTGCCGGCCCAATTCTTCAGATCCGCGTTATCGCCGCCCTTGGCATAGCGCTCGAACAGGTCGACGGCATCCTTATGAGCGCTGACCTGCATCGAATTGAACTCCGAGCTGAAGTCGTTACCGTTGGCACCCTTCAGCTTGTCGAGCTTGCTTTGGTGCGATGAATCGAGAGCGCTGGGCAATTCGGCTTTCACCTTGCCACTGGTGACAAGTCCCTTCAGCTCGGTGCTGGTTTTGGTGTGGTCCGTTACCATCTGGGAAGCGAAAGTTTTCTCCGCTGCATTTCCCTTCTGCTGTGCGAGCTTGTTAGACTCGATTTCAAACATGTCCGATATCGCGACCTGCTTGACAAAATCCACCGTCGAGGGGCTGACCCCGAGCACGGAATTGACCCCGGTCTTTTCGCTGACGGATTGCGCCATGACCGGTGTCGCCAGCAAAATGCACGCGATTGCTATTATAGTGCGTCTCATGTGTATCTCCATCAGTTTGCGGTCTTGCAATTGACGCCCTTGCGAGGCGTTAGTTGAGCTTAGTCGCCGTCTGCTCGTCGAATTTGGCGGCGAGGGATCGAACGATATCGTGTGGCTGAGCTTTCCATCCAGGCGATCAAGACGTCGTAGTGGCGACCGGCCGCAACAGGAGACCCGCCAGATAGCAGCGGCCTCAAGTAATCGGTCTTGCGGCATCTTCGACCGCTCGGGCGGTGGAACGATCCCGTGACCAAACGAGCCTGTTGCGGGTGTAGACCTCCTTGCGGTTGAGGCGGAACTGGACGCAGTAGCCGTCGCATTTGCGCTTTTCGCTGATTCCCGCCCCGTTCTTGGCCAAGCTATCGTCAAAGGCGAGGTGGTGGTTGGCCTACGCACTACCCTGAAGTTTTAAGCCGAGTGCCGGTAAACGTGGCGGAGGTATACGCGTCACCACGCAGCGACCTGTACATCGGCTCCATTACTTCTTTTTCTTGGGGACTTTCTTGCCTTTTTTGCGGGCCTTGGAAAGTCCGATCGCGATCGCCTGCTTCTTGCTTTTTACCTTGCCGCCCTTTCCGCCACGGCCACTTTTGGCCGTCCCCTTCTTGTACCGTCGCATCTCGCTCTTGACGTCCGAGCCCGAGCTCTTCGAGTAGCGACGCTTCTTCTTGGCTTTTTTTGCCATGGGTTCTTCACTTTCCACTAAAAGACGCTGCTAGTTGAACTGCCAGAAGCATGACTTCCGCGCTGTCGGCTTTCCCATCCACCGCATCGACAATCTAGATGGCGCTGGCAAGTTCCAACGCACCATTCCGGGCATCCGTTAGAGGATATACCGAATGCGGTGTCCTCATAGGAACGCTGTCAGATGTTTCACGCTTGATAGGTTGGAGAACCTCGATCGATGCGCCGCACCAGAATTCGGCTCAAGCACCAGCCATCCGACCAAGCCGGCCGACGCGGTTGGCGGCTTAGCACCGAGGAAGATGAAGAAGGTATCGAGGATTGGATGGTCGGCGGAGGCGACAGCCCGTCAGCTTGAACCGCAAATACTCCCGGAAATTGTTGCTGCATCAACCAAGGGATCAGGGTAGCCACACGATGGTTCGTCCCAAGGGTTCACCTCCTATTTCGAGCCCGATTCAGCGGGCCAGCCGTTTGATGGTCTTGGCCGCACGGCTGGGACCATGCCAGCCGAGAAACTTCAGCTCCTTGTTCTCCAGCGCATTCGTTGCTCGAAAGAACTGTTCGAGGTCATCGCGTGCATGGGTGGGAAGATCGCGGATATCCTTGAGATTAGTTTCGAGCGGTGATCTATCAGGCACCGCAAACACCCGATCGTTGCGCTCCGTCTCGCCCTTTTTCTTCTGTTCGACTTCGAGAATGCCGATGGGACGGCAGCGCAGCACGACGCCCGGATAGGTCTGCGCGTCATGCAAGATCAGCACATCCAGCGGATCGCCATCCTCGGCCTTGGTCGAGGGAATGAACCCCCAGTCGTAGGGATAGGTCAGGCCGGCCATCAGTGGCTTCGCCAAGGCAAAAACGCCAAGCTTCGGATCGAAATCGAGCTTGCACGAACTGCCGCGCGGCGTCTCGACCACGGCGAAGATGTTGTTATGGTCGGCCCAACTCGGTAGTTTTGTCAGATTGGTCATGGCGGACGACTCGGGCCTCGAAAGGAGCAGCGGGCCCGACGGAAATCGATCCGCCGAGCCCTGCCGGGAATCAGGCGGAGGTGGAGGCCTTCTTGTTGACGCCCTTGCGCAACGCAACCGTATTGAGCTTGGCGTTCGCGGTCTTCTCTTCGTTTAGGTTCGTGGTAAGGAAGCGCACGATATCGTCGTGGCCGAGCTCCTCCGCCCAGGCGATCAAGGTGCCGTAGCGGCATATCTCGTAGTGCTCGACGGCCTGCGCGTTGGCGACGAGCGCCGCATCCAGCACCGTCTTGTCCTCGATCTCGCCGGCCGTCTCGTCGGCTTCCTTGATGATCCCGTCGATGGCTGGGCATTGCGTGCCGCTTGGCGATTGGCCGAGTTTCTCGAATACCTTTTCGAGACGCTCGATCTGCTTGTTGGTCTCCTCGAGATGGTTCTTGAGGCCCGTGGCCAGATCCCGGTTGGTGGCTTTGTCGATCATCTTCGGCAGGGCCTTGGTGATCTGCTCCTCGGCATAATAGATGTCCTGCAAGCCATGCAGCAGCAGATCATCCATCGTCTTGATGTCTTTGGTGAATAGTCCCATGACGCCGCTCCTCGCTCCTAAAGTGGGGGGAACGCATGCTCGCCGAGCTGGTTCCTGGGCGTGAACGCCACAGCCGGCCGGGAAGATTATGAGGGTGGGGCGTCTCGTGCGTCCGCAGGAACTCGCGCAAACAGGCCGCGTTTTGCCTCTTTGGGTGGAGTTCAACATGGTCAGCACCTCGCTCTGGATGGAGACCGAAATCCTGCCGGAGGCGGGTGCCCTCAAAGGCGATGTGCAATGCGATGTCGCCGTGGTTGGTTCGGGCATCGCCGGACTGTCGACGGCGTACGAATTGATGAAGCGCGGCCGCTCGGTCATCGTCATCGACCGCAAGGGTATCGCAAGCGGCATGACGGCGCGCACCTCGGCGCATCTTGCGCCGCTCTGCGATGATTTGATGAGCGAATTCAGGAAGCTGCGCCGCGCCGAGGCCGCCAAGCTGTTCTACGAAAGTCAGGCCGCCGCCGTGGATCGCATCGAGGAAATCCAGACAAGCGAGAAAATTGCCTGCGACTTTCTCCGTCTTGACGGCTATCTTTTTCAAGGCAATGGCATGCCGGCCGACATATTCGATGAGGAGCTGGAAGCGGTGCGCGAGGTCGGCGCACCGGTGCACCGGCTGGTCGGCGTGCCGCTCAAGGGCTGCGAGAGCCGGCACGTCTTGCGCTATCCGCGCCAGGCAAAATTCCATCCCCTCAAATATCTCGCCGGACTTGCTGCCGCTTGCGCAAGCGGCAGCGTCCGTTTCTTTGCCAACAGCCCGGTCGAGGAAGTCGCCGAACATGACGGCGGCGTCACGCTGCGAACCTCACAGGGGCAGATCACGGCCGCGCATGCTGTCATCGCGACCAACGCATCAATCGCCGACCGCTTTCAACTGCATACCAAGGTTGCTCCTTACCGCACTTACGTGCTCGCCTTTGCCATCGCGCGGGGCGAACTGCCCGACGCGCTCTATTGGGACACCGAAGATCCCTACCATTATGTGCGGTTGCAAACGGGCCCCGAGGAGGTTGATTTCGTGCTGGTCGGCGGCGAAGACCATAAAAGCGGTGATGCCAACGATGCCGACCAGCGCTTTGCTCGGCTGGAGAACTGGGCGCGTGAATTGATCCCGGCTTTGGACCGCATAACCCATCGCTGGTCGGGTCAGGTTCTCGACACGATCGACTATGCCGGCTTCATCGGCCGCGAGCCCGGCAGCGAGCGCATTTACCTTGCAATGGGCGATTCAGGCCAGGGCCTGACCCATGGTGTGATGGGCGCGATGCTGAACACAGCCCTCATTCTGGGCGAAGATCATCCGTGGAAGTCCGTCTATGCGCCGGATCGCAAGCCGCTCGCAGCGGCGCGGAATTTCCTGCGCGAGAACATGACGATCCTGCAAAACCTCGCGGAATATGTGGCGCCGGGTGAAATCGCTTCGCTCGAAGAGCTTCAGCCGGGTGAGGGCGCCATTCTGCGGCGGGGACTCGAAAAGATCGCAGCCTACAAGGACAAGGCTGGCGAACTGCATCTTCATTCGGCCAGTTGCACGCATATTGGCTGTCATCTGCACTGGAACAGCTTCGAGAGCTGCTGGGATTGTCCGTGCCACGGTTCGATCTTTGCGCCCAACGGACGGCCGATCAATGCTCCGGCCGTGTCGGCTTTGCGCCCGGTAAAGGTCTAGCGAGATCCGGTCAAGGCTCAGGGAGCGTTCCATCTTCAAGGACGAGGACATCGAGCAGGGCGATCTGCGTAGCCCGCGCACACCGTGGGCCGTCCTACGGCCGCTGCCAATTGAGCCGATCGTTGACAGCTTTCGGTGCGAGGTGTTGATCATCGGCGCCGGCATCACCGGTGCGCTGATGGCCGAGCGCCTGACAAGGCAAGGCCGCCAGGTGGTCGTCATCGATCGCGAGCTTCCCAGTCTCGGCAGCACGGTGGCCAGCACCGCCATGCTGCTCTGGGAAATCGACCGGCCGCTGTTCGAACTCGCGCAGCTCTATGGTTTCGAGAAGGCGGTTCGCTGCTATCGGGCCAGCCACCATGCCGCGCAAGGCCTGCCGTCCCTGGTTAGGCAGCATGGAATTGCCTGCCAGATGCGACGGCGTCTCTCGCTCTATCTCGTCGTCGATGACAGTCCGAACCTTGTTCAGGATGAATATGCGCTGAGGAGCCGCGCCGATCTGCCGTCCCTCTATCTCGATCACGCCGCGCTGCTGAAGCGCTTCGGCATCGCGCGGGCGGGCGCTCTTTTGTCAAGGGACGCGGCTGATGCCGATCCTGTGCTGCTCACACATGGCCTGCTTGATATCTCCCTGCAACGCGGCGCCTGCCTTCTCAAGGCCAACGCGGTTGCCTACGACAGCACGGCCCAGAGAGTCATCGTCGGCCTTGAGAACGGACTTTCGATCGAGGCGCGCCAGGTTGTGCTCGCGACCGGCTATGTGATGCCGGATATTGTGCGGCCCACGGCGCAGCAACCAGCTTCCAGCTGGGCCATCGCGAGCCGGCGGCAGCCAGGCCATCTGTGGCCCGAACAGGCGCTCATCTGGGAAGCGAGCCGGAACTATCACTATGCGCGGACCACCGCTGATGGCCGCATCATCCTTGGTGGCGAAGATGACCGTACGCTCATCGAGCCTGACGCTCGTGATGACGCCACGCCTGCCAAGGTGAGGGCGCTCAATGATTATCTGAAGGCGCTTTGGCCGCATGCGTCGGAAGATGTGGCGTTCGGCTGGTCGGGCGCCTTCGATACCACCCATGACGGCTTGCCGTTGATCGGCAGTGTGCCCGGCTCCAAGAATATCTTCGCCGCCTTTGGCTATGGCGGCAACGGCATTACCTTCAGCTTCCTCGCGGCGGAACTTCTGGCGGCGATGCTTGCCGGAGGTTCTTCGCCCCTGTTCGATGATCTTGCGATTGATCGCGATATTCCCGGCTAACGACGCGCGATCAGGCAGCCCAGCATGAAGGCGACGAGCACCGAGGGCAGCGGAGCCTCTCGCACCACATCACGCAGAAATGCGAGCACCTGGCCCGGCGGCTGCCCTTCTTTCCAGGCTTTGCCGCACCGTGCGGGCGGTCTCACGCCTTCCGAAACGTCTGTGCTGGATTGCGCTTCATCGCTCCGCGCCGCACCTGATCCGCCATTCCCTGCTCCTTCAATCTGGGCAATGGACCGGCGGCGGAACCGTTCCTACTGCGAACGCTGTGGCCGTACGCGGTGCTCTAGCAACGAAGGGGACCCGAGGCCGTTCTGGAAGGACCGACAACGATCGATCAAGAATGGTCATGGCTAAAGATCCGCCGGAGCCTAAACGAGACGGCAAAGGGGCCCACATCCCGGGCTCTCGCAAGCCTGCGCGGGAAGTTCAGGAGCCCTTCACCATCCGCCCGCCGGAAACCGATCACGGCTCGATGCCCAATCTGAAATGGTCGTTCGCTGACAGTCACGTCAGATCGAAAAGAGCGGGTGGACCCGCGAGACGACGATCCGAGAACTGCCGATCGCAAAGGACGTGTCAGGAGTCAACATGAGACTGGAGGCAGGGGGCGTCTGCGAACTGCATTGGCACAAACAAGCCGAATGGTCGTACATGCTTCGAGGCAAGGCGCGGATCACCGCGGTCGACGAGGCCGGCTCGAACATTCGCGGACGATGTTTCTATTTTCCGGCGGGAATCCCGCACTCGATCCAAGGACTCAACAGCGACGTGAAGGGTGCGAGTTTCTGCTCGTCTTCGACGATGGTGCGTTCTCGGAAGAAAACACTTTCCTACTAACCGACTGGCTGCCCACACGCCGCGTTCGCGATGGGCACTACATCGACAACACGGGAGACCGCCCGCTGCGGTTTCTGGAGATGTCAGGTCGAACCGGTATGTCGACATCTCGCTTAACCAATGGCTTCCCCGCGCGCTCGTCGAAGCGCATTTGAAAGTTACGGGTGACGTCCTGGCGCGGCTCCTGACCGCCAAAGTGGCGCGCACGATAGTATTCCCGCGACCAATCATCGAGCAGGAGGTCGAAGCGCCGCCGCGTGGTGTCCGTATGGAGGCGATGGAGGCACGTTCTGTCGATGCCATTCCAGTCGGAAAGGAGTGGCAATATGAACCCAAATGGGACGGATTTCGTTGCCTGCTGGCGCGGGACCGGGACGCGGTGTCCATGCGCTCGAAGTCCGGCCAGGATCTCGCCCGATACTTCCCGGAGATCGTCGCCGCAGCCCGCGATTTGCGCGAGCAGAGGCTTGTGCTTGACGGCGAGCTCGTCGTCGAGATTGGCGGGCAATTTTCGTTCAATGACCTCCTGCAGCGCATCCATCCGGCCGCTAGCCGTGTTCAGAAGCTGTCCCGGGACACGCCGGCCCTATTTCTCGCTTTCGATCTGCTGGAGCTGGGCGACAAAAAGTTGGCCGACCAACCGTTGTCCCGACGGCGACCTCAGTTGGAAAAGCTTGCTGGCCGCAGTTTTTCGAGCGCGCCGCTATTTCGGCTATCGCCGGCCAGCACGAAGTTCGGGGATGCCGAGCGGTGGCTGCAGTCGGCCGGCGGCGGAAGTGACGGCGTGGTCGCGAAGCGGCTCGATCTTCCGTACCAGACCGGGAAGCGCGAGGGCATGCAGAAGATCAAGCGATATCGCAGCGCTGATTGCGTCATTGGAGGCTTTCGCTACGGCGAGAAGCTGCAGGCCGGCCGCAAAGCTGTCGCCTCATTGCTGCTGGGGCTTTACGATGCAGACGGCCTCCTGCACCACCACGTCGGCTTTTCGTCAGCCATCAAGGCAAAGGACAAGCCGGCGCTGACCGAAAGACTCGAGATGATTGCGGCAACCAAAAGCTTCACTGGCAACGCGCCAGGCGGACCAAGCCGATGGTCGACGAGACGGTCGTCCGAATGGCAGGCGGTGAAGCCGAAATACGTTGTCGAAGTGTCCTACGATCACTTCACCGGTGGCCGCTTTCGGCACGGCACGACCATCCTTAGATGGAGGTCCGACAAGAAGGCGAACCAGTGCACCATGGAACAGATGAAGCAAAAGATCGCGCGGGACCTTATGAGGGCGATCGAGCCAGCCTGACGGATACTTGGGTCGACGCAGATGTGAATCGTATTGGCGCCAGGTGGCCCCAGCCGTAGCACATCTCTCTTGGCCATTCTTCGGTCGTCTCAAGGACTTTGCCGTATCAGACGCGACAAGGGTGTTCCTTCATGGTTCCTTCGTTAACGCGCCCCGGGCGACTCGACCGGGTGCCCTCGGGAACCACGAGATGCAGCCGGGCTTTTACCTCTCGATGTTCGAGAAAGCCGATAGAAGTGAAGAACTGACTTCCGCGATTGCCGACGGTTTCGTCCGCGTCCGCGGAGCGCGGGAGCATAACCTCCGGAACGTTTCGCTGGACATCCCGCGCAATGAGCTCGTGGTCTTCACAGGCGTGTCCGGATCCGGCAAGTCCTCCTTAGCGTTTGGGACGTTATACGCGGAGGCTCAACGTCGTTATCTCGAATCCGTATCACCTTACGCACGTCGGCTATTCCATCAGATGCAGGTGCCCGACGTCGACGCAGTCGAAGGATTGCCGCCAGCCGTCGCTCTTCAGCAGCAGCGCGGATCGCCGACAACCAGGTCGTCGGTGGGAAGCGTCACGACGCTCTCCAACCTCTTGCGCATACTGTATTCGCGGGCGGGCACATATCTGCGCGGGCAGGCCTTGCTTTACGCGGAGTCCTTCTCGCCCAACACGCCGGAAGGCGCCTGTCCGAACTGTCACGGCATCGGGCGAATTCATCAGGTCGTCGAACGAAGTCTGGTACCCGACGACACTTTGACGATCCGTGAGCGCGCCATTGCGGCCTGGCCTTCGGCTTGGCAGGGCCAGAATCTCCGGGACATTCTCGTCACCTTGGGGTATGACGTCGATAGGCCGTGGCGCGAGCTTTCGAAGAAAGATCGTGACTGGATTCTCTTCACGGACGAGCAGCCAACCGTACCGGTGTATGCGGGATACACGCCAGCCGAGACGCGAAAAGCCCTGAAGCGCAAGGAGGAGCCCAGCTATATGGGCACCTTCACCGGCGCCCGCCGGTACGTGCTTCAGACATATGCCACCACGCAGAGCGTCATGATGAAGCGGCGTGTAGCGCAGTTTCTGTCGAGCGATGATTGCCCGGTCTGCGGTGGGAAGCGGCTAAAAGCAGAAGCACTTTCGGTCAAATTCGCAGGAATGGACATTGCCGAGATGTCTCGCCTGCCGTTGGCCAAGCTCGACGAGCTTATCAAACCGTATATTGATGGAAGCAAGAAAGACGGTACCGACGATCATCCCGAAAAGGCGCTTGTCGTTCAGAGAATCGTCGAGGATCTCGTCGGGCGTCTCGAAGTTCTGCTTGAGCTAGGCCTCGGTTATCTCACCTTAGAGCGCAGCACGCCGACGTTATCGCCGGGCGAACTGCAGCGTCTGCGGCTCGCGACGCAGGTCCGATCGAACCTGTTCGGGGTCGTCTACGTACTGGACGAGCCCTCCGCTGGCCTGCACCCGGCAGACACTCAGGCGCTCTTGCGGGCACTCGGGCGCCTGAAGGCATCGGGAAATTCGCTCTTTGTCGTTGAACACGAGCTCGATGTGGTGCACGAGGCCGACTGGATCGTCGACGTTGGGCCCGCTGCCGGGGACCAGGGCGGTCGGATACTCTACAGCGGGCGCCTTGCCGGTTTGGCCAAAGTCGAGGCGTCCCAAACACGAAGGTATCTGTTCGAAGATGCCGCGAGGGCACCACGCAAGATCCGCCGGCCGAGCAGCTGGCTGAAGCTGCGGAACGTGACGCGGAATAACCTGAGCCGTCTCGATGCCGACCTCCCTCTCGGCGTCCTTACATGTGTAACCGGCGTGTCCGGCTCGGGCAAATCCACTCTCATCAGCCAGTTTCTCGTCGAGGCGATCGCGGAGAACCTAGGTCAGCAACGCAAATCCGATCTGGACGAAGCTGAGCTGCAGGAGACCGTGCGTACGCTGAGTGGGGAAATTACGGAAGGGTTGGATCGCGTTAAACGTCTCGTTGTGGTCGATCAGAAGCCGATCGGCCGGACCCCGCGGTCCAATTTGGCGACTTACACCGGCTTGCTCGATCACGTGCGTAAACTGTTCGCCGGGACGAAGCAGGCGCGTGCCAGGCGCTACGACGCGGGCAGATTTTGTGGCCAAGGGCCGTTGCGAAACCTGCGAGGGCGAAGGCTATGTATGCGTAGAGCTGCTGTTCCTTCCGAGCGTCTATACTCCGTGTCCGACGTGCCGGGGCGCTCGCTATAACCTGAAAACGCTCGAGATCAAGATACGGGACAAGTCGATCGCCGATGTGCTGGCGATGACCGTCGACGCGGCTTTCGAGTTCTTTAAAGACGATGACGTTCTTTCGCGCTCTTTGGGCGCTCTGCGCGAGGTCGGGCTCGGTTACATTAGACTTGGCCAGTCGGCCACCGAACTTTCAGGAGGAGAGGCGCAACGCGTCAAACTCGCCACCGAGCTCCAGCGCGCCCATCGTGGCGGTACATTATACGTTCTCGATGAGCCGACGACGGGACTGCATCCGTCCGATGTCACAAAGCTCGGCAATCAGCTGCAAGGGCTCGTCGAGGCTGGCAACACCGTCGTTCTGGTCGAGCATGATATGTCTGTTGCAGCGGAGAGCGACTGGATCGTAGAAGTCGGCCCCGGCGCTGGAAACGAAGGAGGCCGCATCGTGGCGTCCGGACGACCGGATCAAGTTGCTGCCTCCGGGAGCCGGACAGCAGAATATTTGAAGCGAGCGCTCTAACGAGTTCATCGAAGGCCGCCGGCCCCCATAGGAACACCGGGGGACGCAGTTGGTTGTTTGCCATCGCCTGCCCGAAAGAGACACGCATGGAAGGCATCCTCGTCGCCGAATTCGATACTCGCCGCGCGGCAGAGCTCGCGGTCGAGCACGTTGTGCAGGAGTGCGGAGTCCAGAGAACCGACGTGGTGCAGCCGAGGGGCGCCGACAATACATCCGGCGATCGACCCGCGCTCGCCGACGTGAAGGTAAAGCCGAAGCCGGGCGAGAAGCTTGAGGGCCCGATCGAAGTATCCGTCGACTTCCATGGCGACGATCCGAAGCGCGTCGTGGACGCGCTGAAATCCGTTGGTGCTAAGGCCGTCCGGACGAAGTAAAGGACAGAATCATGCCCGAATATCCCAAACCGCCGTTTCCCAGCCAGCGACAACCCATGCCAGGCTCGACGGGGAAGATGGACCCGCGCCCGGATCATGGCGAGACAAGCTATAAGGGCTCGGGACGGCTTCAAGGCAAGTGCGCCATTATTACTGGCGGCGACAGCGGCATCGGGCGCGCGGTCGCCATAGCCTTCGCCCGCGAGGGCGCCGACGTCCTGATCGCCTACCTTGACGAAAGCGACGATGCGAAAGAAGTCGCGGCGATGATTGAGAAGGAAGGGCGCAGGGCTGTCCTCGTCGAGGGCGACCTTCGCTCGGCCGACCATTGCCGCACCGTGGTCGACCGCGCCGTGCAGGAACTTGGCGGCGTCGACATTCTCGTCAATAATGCCGCGCATCAGGCGACCTTCGCCGACATCGGCGACATCAGCGACGAAGAATGGCGCATGACTTTCGAGGTGAACATCCATGCGATGTTTTACCTCGCCAAGGCCGCGGTCCCGCATATGAAGCCTGGAGGCGCCATCATTAACACGGCATCGGTAAATTCCGACATGCCGAATCCGATACTGCTCGCCTACGCGACGACGAAGGGAGCGATCCAGAACTTTACGGGCGGCCTGGCCCAGATGCTGGCGGAGAACGGCATCCGGGTGAATGCCGTTGCGCCGGGTCCAATTTGGACCCCGCTTATTCCCTCGACGATGCCAGAGGAGGCCGTAAAGAACTTTGGCAAGCAAGTGCCGCTGAAGCGGGCTGGCCAGCCGGCTGAACTCGCCACAGCCTACGTGATGCTCGCCGACCCGCTATCCAGCTACACTTCGGGCACGACCGTCGCGGTGACCGGGGGCAAACCCTTCATTTGAGAAGTGGCCGGCATAAAGCATCCCGTGACGCCCGATGGCCGCTACTTCGTCGTGAAAGAGAAGCTTTAGGTCTCGGCAATCCGGACGTTGAGCCGGGCGCCTCCATAAAGCTTAGGAGGCACGCTTTCAGCGAGGGCAAGTTGGGCGATGTGCATCGATGGTCCTTTAGCTAGGAAGCACCGCTCGGAGCAGTAAGATGATTGCATCCGAACCGAGTTTGGCAATGCTCCGGCCTTGCGGTGCCGATCACCGCGCGCGTGCCCTCTATAGTGATGCGCTCGAGGAGCTCTTGCGCACGCGTCGGCATCGCCTTCGCGGCGATCCCAACTCCCATAGAGGTGACGCTCAAGCAGACAACGACGCCTATCTGATGTATCAATCCCGGAGTGAGTGGCGCAGAAAACGCTCCAAGCGATATCGATCGCCGTCCGCACTGTGATTGCATTTGCCATTTCAAGCTCCGTGACAAGGGCATCATTGCCGTGCAATGCCTTTCCACGGCGAAGGTTGCATCCTTTTCCCAACCTTAAAGCTGGCACCGGGCGTATCGTAGGAACCTTGCTCTCCCGAAGACATTTGCCGT
This sequence comes from Bradyrhizobium sp. 33ap4, assembly GCF_032654765.1. NCBI lineage: Bacteria > Pseudomonadati > Pseudomonadota > Alphaproteobacteria > Hyphomicrobiales > Nitrobacteraceae > Bradyrhizobium > Bradyrhizobium sp. 33ap4. The sequence goes on from NZ_JAUMTJ010000046.1 coordinate 29,572, forward strand.
TAAGATCTTAAACGGAGGATGTTATGGGACTCGAAGCGAAGGAATCCGGCAACTTGATCGGCAGCGACAAGGTTGAAGGCACGACAGTTTACGGTGCAGACAGTCAGAAGATCGGCAGTATCGAGCGGGTGATGATCGACAAAAAGAGCGGAAAGGTCTCCTACGCGGTCCTGAGCTTCGGCGGCCTTCTTGGCATCGGCGATGATCACTATCCACTGCCTTGGCAATCGTTGAAGTACGACACCAATCTTGGCGGGTACGTCACTGGCGTGACAGAAAGCCAACTGCAGGGCGCGCCCAAATATCGTGATGAGACGGCATGGAATTGGAATGATCCGGCGGCCGGTCGATCGGTAAATGACTATTACCGAGTACCAATCTGATTGCCCTCGAAATGCGGTGTGCTCGTCATCAAAGTGCGCTGCATTCGCGAAAAGCGTGTGGGAGCATCGTCGAATAACCGGTCGGCCGCAAATCGGGTCTTGAAAGCGAGTTCTAGGAAGCGCTCGCGCGAGCAAGCCTAGCGCAGGTACTCGCCCGCGCCGCGGGAACCTTATCTCCTCAGGCGAAGCGATATAGCGCGCCTCTACTTCCCGCACCACGAGGCCCTGAGAAAAATGTGGAGACCCGGCACGCGCGCGGCTGAACGCTTAGTGCGCTCGGCCCAGTCAGGGCCGCTGGTCACGCGTTAGTTGGACTGCGATATGTCAGACTGTCAGACATCTGAGTCCGTGTATCTCAAGCGCTCGGGTTCACGGCCAAAGCCGGGATTAGGAACGCGGTACGGGTCCGCGATCCGGGCCCGGGGAAGCTGATCTAATTGCTGTCCAGGAACTGTCGCATTAGCGGCAAGCACGCCGCACGGCCTTGCAAGTCAAGAAAGGTAGGTGCGCGCGAACTGGAATATGAGAGCGGATAGGCTATCCGAGACTGAGGGCGTAGAAATACATCGCCGCGATTATCGCGACGCTTAGTAGCGTGATGCCGAAACTTTCCCATCCCGAACCGATTTGACGAATCGCTCAAACGTTCCGGCGCTGCGACATCCTGTCAAAGCGCTTGATGAGCAATGCGCCTCACTCCTTGTCGCCCGATTAACTTGGTAGACGCCCGCGACGGGGCAGCTTCGGGCCAGTGATCCGGTCTGCCGCGACGCGAAGGGCGCCGGCATGTTTCATCGCTTCAACGCGAGCCGGCCCAGGCGGCAAAGCGCGCGCATGATCCAGCGCCAGTATCGCTTCCGCATAGCGAGACGCCAAGCATTCGACGAGCGAACCGGTATGGACCGCCAAGGGCAAGATTTCGCCGGCTCTGTGGGATGCTTATTCGATGGCGATGGCGCGATATCTTCCGGCATCGCTCGAGGTCGCCGTTGCCTTTTACGCGGCCGAACACGAGGGACGGAACTGGCGGCACCTGTGTTCTCAGCTCGAGGTCGTCCAAGTGCCTTGGGGGCATGATGGCTGCATGACTGTCGGTGCGGAGCGGCTGGTTGATCATCTGCGGCAAAGAATCAACGCTCTAGCCTCGCGTGCGCCTCCTTACGGCCGAGCAGATGGAGCGCGCGTCTGAAAACGCGACAAAGCGGGATAAAATTCAAGGTGAGACATTACCGAACTTCGACACGTGTCAAGTCGAGGTAATCCGGCAGAGCGGTCTAAAATGCTGAGATTTCCCGGTAGACTGACGGTGCGCTCAGCCAGTCGCGCGCTGAGGATGCGGTCCGGGGAGGATCACATCCGGAAAGAAGCCCTGACGCCGCTAGCCCCCGTCGGGGCTTCTTGCTGCTTACGCCGGCTCAGATTGTACGAACGCCGCCCGCTTAAAATGCATGCGGACGGCGTCGGTTCTAGCCCCAGGAAGGATCTGCAAAATCCTGGCTAAGCTAAGTCTGCACAAAGACTTAAAAAGTTTAATACCCCTGAAGGGGTAGCTTGCCGTCAGAACGCGCGGCGCGCCCACGTTGTCGCACGACTGGCGTGCTCTCTGCCGATCAGCCGAACGGGCCTTTGCCAGCCTGCGTCATTCTGACGAAGGTGCCGTTCTCGCGGTACTCAAGCCACTTCATGTTTCCTCGGCATACTTCAGGTCAGCTCAATACTCAGCCGGTGTCGCCTTATCCCGGTAGAGCATTGGATAGTTGATCTTCTCGATCTAGATCCGGCCGCCCTGGATCGGCTCGAATGCGTGAGCGTGCTCCATGATCCTGCGGGCGGCTTTCTCGGGACTGGCGTAAAGGACGATCTGCGGTCAGTTTCATCGGCGGTTTGGAGATTAGCTACTTTTCTGCGGGGCGCCGTTCCGTGTGCATTCATTGGAAAATATGGCGCTCTCACGGCAATCGAAGCGAAAGACTTGAGATCGACGAAGCTACAGTATTGGTTCGATCGATCGATGCATGGCCGACGTCGACTATACCAGTCACCGAGTCCTACAGCCTCAGCGATGAAGAGAAAGTCAGCCTCTCTTAATTTGAAGGTCAAAGCCCTACCGCTGTTCAACCCTGGTGCGCCACAGGGCATCGAAGGTATTCTGGCGAGATGGCGTCCATTCTTCTGAACCGATCGGATCGCTGGGCTTCTCTATGAGTGCACTTGCAAGCTCCTCGGTGGGACGTGCCTGCGTCGAAATCCGCACGGGCCACTCCAATAATGATTTTGAAAGCATGGGCTTGCCTTCGTACCAGCATTTTCGTCCGTCGATGAGGCGCCAAGACCAATACTCGCGCGGATTTGGGGGCATCACCGCACTGCATTGCTGTTTTGCCTGCGCGGTCGGCATTCCAATCAATAGAAAAGTAGCGATGCGAGCGGCCAAAGGAATAAATGAAAATTGCCTCTTCATCGGAACACTTAGAGACTACTTCGTTGCCGCAGTCGACTTACAGCAACGACCAAGTCGGGCCGCTCAAGAACCTCAACTAACTTGTCGAGTATGCGTTCACTGTCGTGGGGGCGGGGCAGAAGATACTCGTCCAATATGCACAGGGCTTCGCTGACGGCATGAAGAGCCAGCTGTTGATCGGTCATCGCTTCTTACCCATTCGAATTGGCGGAGCGTTGCGATTTCAAGGAAGCTTAAAGATCAAGTCAGCTTTTGGACTTATCCCATCAAATTTTATTTCAATCGAGGGTGAATTTAGGTCAGCGCTTCTGTCTCAGGATTGCGATTTGGCTATCGCCTCACCGCCGCTCCGCGCCACGCCACGTGCACTTCGATTGGCGTATCGCTACACAAACGAAGAGTCCGACGAGGCGCTGCGCCTCCACGCCCGGATCAGCGCGACGGATCACGCGATGGGAGCGCGAGGTGCCGCGCGGCAATCAGGATGGAAGCAGAGCGTCAATCAGGATGAGAGAGCGTCGCCGAGCTCGTGACGCAGGGAGGGCGTAGCCCGACCGGAGTTACGAGCTCGGCGACGGCGCGATCCACAAGGGACCGCGCCGTCTGGTGATCGCGGCCGGCTGGTTATGCAAGTGGTTCTTCCGCCAAGAGGAATCACTCGCTTGCCAGGCCGACACATTACCGATCACCAGATGAGGCTCTACATGAAGTACCGTCAGACCGATACCCCGCCCGTGGCCGCCGCCAAGGCGTCGTTCAGCACGTCAACCGCCTATCGGATTGAGAAGGATCCCCGCCTGCCATCGCGGAAGAAGGGAGCCCGCGGCAGTCGCCGGCCGGATCCCTTGGCCAGCGTGTTTGAGGCCGAGGTGGTGCCGATGCTGAAGGCCGCCCCCGGCGTGCGGCCGATCGCGATCTTCGAGGAGATCTTGCGACGCCACCCTGAACTCGGGACCAGAATCCGCCGCCCGCTGGAGCGCCGGATCCGCGCCTGGCGGGCGATCCACGGCGAGGAGCAGGAGGTGATCTTCCGCCAGACCCACGAGCCCGGCCAACTCGGCCTCTCCGACTTCACCGACATGGGTGAGCTGGGGGTGAGCATCGCTGGCATGCCGCTCGATCATCGCCTCTATCACTTCCGGTTGGCCTATTGCGGGTTCGAGCACGCCCATGTCGTGCTCGGTGGCGAGAGCTTCGTCGCCTTGGCCGAAGGGCTGCAGAATGCCCTGTGGTCGCTCGGCGGCGCACCGCGGGAGCATCGGACCGACAGTCTGTCGGCCGCCTTCTGCAATCTCGATCGGAACGCGAGGGATGATCTGACGCACCGGTACGAGGATCTTTGTGCCCATTACGGCATGCGGCCCTCCCGCAACAATCGCGGCATCGCCCACGAGAACGGGGCGATCGAGAGCTCGCACGGCCATCTCAAGCGGACGATCGCCGATGCGCTGCTGTTGCGCGGCACTGCCGACTTCGATGATCTCGCCGCCTACCGCGGCTTCATCGACGAGATCGTCAGCCGCCGCAATGCCCGCAACGCCAAGCGGATCGACCACGAGCGCACCACCCTGCAGGCGTTGCCAGATCGCCGCACCTCGGACTACGAGGAGGTGATTGTCCGCGTGACGTCAAGTGGCGGCTTCACCTTGCGCAAGGTGTTCTACACCGTGCCGTCACGCCTGATCGGCCACCAGCTGCGGGTGCGCCTTTACGACGATCGTCTCGACGTGTTCGTCGGCGGCACCCATCTCGTCACCCTGTCGCGTGGACGGCCGCATCCCAACGGCAAGCACGACCAGGTCGTCGATTATCGGCATGTGATCCATTCCTTACGGCGCAAGCCGATGGCGCTGCTCAATCTCGTCTACCGTGATCGACTGTTCCCGCGCGAGGCCTATCGCCGAACCTTCGATCGCCTGCGCGAACGGCTGTCGGACAGGAAAGCCTGCCGGCTCATGGTCGATCTGCTTGCGCTGGCGCACGAGCGCGGCTGCGAGGCCGAACTCGCCGGTCAGCTCGCCGCCAACCTGGACGCCGGCCGACTGCCCGACCTCGGACAGCTGCGCGCCCACTTCGCGCCCGATCCTGCCTGCGTGCCGCAAGTCATGGTGCAGCTTGCCCCGCTCGCCAGCTATGAGTGCCTCATCGGCGCCAGCCAGATCGGAGACGCCGCATGAACACGGCCAACACAGTCGACACCGCGCGCCTCAATCTGTTGCTCAACGAGCTGCGCCTGCCCGCCATCAAGGTGCTGTGGCCACAGTTCGCCGAACAGTCCGACAAGGAAGGTTGGCCGGCGGCCCGCTTCCTCGCCATCATCGCCGAGCACGAGATCGCCGAACGCGGCCGCCGTCGCATCGAGCGCCATCTCGTCGAGGCGCGGCTGCCGGCCGGAAAGACCTTCGATAGCTTCGACTTCGAGGCCGTGCCGATGATCTCCAAAGCGCAGGTGACCGCGCTTGCCGCTGGCGATGGTTGGGTCGGCAAGGGCGCCAATTTGTTGCTGTTTGGGCCGCCTGGCGGTGGCAAGAGCCACTTGGCGGCAGCGATCGGCTTGGCCCTGATCGAGAACGGTTGGCGGGTCCTGTTCACCCGCACCACCGATCTCGTGCAGAAGCTCCAGGTGGCGCGGCGCGAGCTCAACCTCGAGGCCGCCATCAACCGCCTCGATCGCTTCGACCTCCTGATCCTCGATGACCTCGCCTACGTCACCAAGGATCAGGCCGAGACCAGCGTGCTGTTCGAGCTCATCAGCGCACGCTACGAGCGGCGCTCGATGTTGATCACCGCCAATCAGCCCTTCGGCGAATGGAACAGGGTCTTCCCGGACCCCGCCATGACGCTCGCCGCCATCGATCGCCTCGTTCACCACGCCACCATCATCGAAATGAACGTCGAGAGCTATCGCAGGCGCACCGCGCTCGAGCGAAAACGCGGCCCAGGACGGCCACCGTCGCACGCGACACCAAAAACAATCGCTGATTGACGCTCCGCGACAATCAGCGCCAACAAAACTCTTGCGCGCGACAATCATCGCGGCAATCATCACCTCGCCGCGACACCGACTCGCCATCCTGATTGTCGCGCGCTTCCCAGCCAGATTGTCGCGCTATACGCGAGGATCTGCTCGACGCTTTGCAGCAGCGGCTCGATGCGAACCCGCTTGCTATGCGCCTTCGTCGCGAGACGGTCGAGCATCCGTTCAGCGTCACCTCATCAAGCCGTGCGAAATGAGCCTTCAAATTTTTCAAGTCAGTGAATTTCTTGCATAGCGCCAGCAACTACCACCGTTGCCCGATCTTCTTGACTCCCGATCTCGGAAGAACGGCGCGGGCGCGGGAGTTAAGGCTCAATAGATTGGGGCCAAAAAAGCGAAGTGTGGCAGGATCACTGGCTTGTAGCAGCCACCAGTCGGCGCATAGTCAAGCAATGATAGAGCAGCGCCCAGCCTTCATGGCTTGCAAAAACCCCGGCACCGGCTGGAGAATCGATATTCTGTGGGCCGATGGCGAAACCGAAGTCATCAAAGGTTTTGTTACGGAGCACGACGCAACGAAGTGGATTTCCGAGCATTCGGCGGCGTGCCAAGAAAGCGCTGGCCCACCGCGCTAGCATGGCTTCTAGTTCGGAGGAGCGGCGACGATGGATCGCGAGACGGAAGAACTGGCAAGTAAAATCGCAGAATGCGCGAGACAGGCGCGCCATCAAGCCGCGCTTCTGCCGGAAGGTCCAGTCCGCGACGCACTGATAGAAAAAGCCAAGCATTACGAAGCACAAATCCCCGCCGACTCTACGTATACGACTGTTACGTAGCGCTAATGGGCAGGTGACTGCATTGCTTCGGCGCTCCGACTTATCCGGCAGGCTTCCACCCGAGGTTTGCCTTTGAGTTAAGTGTTCTTCCTTCGTCTTCATCCTTCGTCTTCATCGTCGAATTGCGTCGTTTTTAGATGTGCCCGCGGTGTGTGCAACTCTCGGCCGGTGGTGACTATCGACGTTGCGCCGCAGGGACAGCGCATCAGTGACACGGCCTCCCTGAGGGCAGCTTTTCGCCGCATGCCCCATGGCGCTGCTTCGACCGCGCTCGGAAACTCTGCCAAGAACCCGTCTCCGGTGTTCTTCACGATACGGCCGCCGTGACTGGCAATAGCAGGCTCACTTCTCTTGCGAGAAGTTCGCTCAGCTTGGCGTGCGTGGCCTCTTCGTCATCGTGCATGAGCCGTGAATAGCCGGCGACATCGGCGGCCAATATGGCCGACAGCCTGCGCTCTATCCGACCTGGCCACTCTTGCACTATGGACCCGCGATCCAAGCGACGCCCGATTGTACGACGGACAAGCCGCGCCCCCAACGGCCTTGACGAAGATGCCCGAGAGGCCGCCGATCAGCTATCGGCCCGAACGGCACAACCTAGGAACAGTCGATATTCGCCGGACGTTAGCGCTCATGCAACAAGTCCGTTTGGTAGGCGACCGGCGCGAGGAGACTTACATGGCTGACGAAAGCTCAGTTGCACCTACTGCCACGCCCGAGCAGCGAATAGACCGAGCTTCAGAAGCGATCCGGCGGATGGCTGAAGACGACGCGTTGCAACATTTGCCACAACATGATCGGTGGCTGCATCATTTGAGTGAAGCGACCCGGGCAGCTCCATTTCAGTCCCTTGCCGTTGCATTCTTGCTAGGCGCCTTCCTAGCTCGTCGGTAGCGTCCATGCAGCGCAGCCCTACGAATTGCCAGACGGCAATATCTTATTCGGATTGCTCAATGACCTTGCTCGCATCAGGCTCATCCATCCCATCCGCCCGATTGCACTCGCAAGGCATGCCGGCGCCGCACTGACAGCCATGTGCCTCCGCCGTCCAAGGCAAGTGCGGATGGTTCTCGCAGACCCAGCCCAACCCCAAGCAAATCGGACAGGTCGGTTTGGTCATTCTTGAGCTTTGTCGGGCAGACCCAATTCCTTGCGGACCGCAGCAGCGGAGTTGCCGACCTTTTCGACGACCTTCTGAAGGTCATTCTTCGACACACCAAGTGCATGGGTCCAATACTTCACCTCGTATGGCTCGTGCATGTTGATCTTCGAGCGATCTGGCTGGACGCGGTTGGTTAAATTGTCCGGCATTGCTTCTATCCCAAAATAAAAGGTCGCGGCCGTTGGCTGGTCCGAAGAAGATCAGGCTATTGTCGGGGCGGTTTACAAAATTGACCGTCGCGGCAGTAACGTCGGCCACCCAAAGCTAGTTCCTGCCAACGCTTCCTTGCCCCCGAAGATCCGGGGTACATTCTCAATCAGTTTAAACCGGTGGCCCCGGCTGCACCTCGCTAGGGCCGTCGACTCGGCCTCAGCGTCTCGCCGGGGCCGTTCTGTTCAGGGAACGAGCAGCAGTCCACGACGTCAAATCTAAACGATGGACTGGGACTATTACCGCGGCCTTAGCGCTCTCCGCGGGCGTTGAGGCCATTCTAACGTCAGGGGCCGCTTTTCGCGACTCGTGAATAGCTTCGCTAAAATCTCAGCCTGGTCTTTTGTCAGCTTCTCGGCGAACGCGCCGTCCTTTTCTATCTGGGCCGGTCCTTTGCATTCGCTATCGTAGACCATCCAGCCGTTGCCGCCTTGCCGAACGAGGAATCGGCCTCTCATCGGGCGTCCAATAAATTCCATTGCAACACCACCTGTGAAATTGAAGGGTTTCATGCGTCCAGCGAATTGAAACGCCCCCAACCCGAGGGCCGCCAACCCGAACAATGCGGGTTTTCCTCCAGCAGCCGGGGGGGGGGCTGGATCGGCTGGGGGACCTGAGCCGACTCGTTGCCAAGCCGATCGTTCCTATTATCGATCCTTAGGATAAACGGCCCAGTGATGCTGGTTTTGGCGTGCAGGTGATCGTGGCAACTCGGCCCCTCCGCGCCGCGCCTCACCGCGTTGGGGCCGTTTTTGCAAAGACTACGCGAAAAGGTCTTTGCTGACCTGGGTGATCCGCGGAGTGCCAGCGTTATTAGCGAACCGAAATAAACATTCAGCTGAAGTCGTGTTTATTCGGTTAGCCGAACAGATTCTCGCCGGCCTGGGGTCATGCGATTGGGTGCCGTCCTAGTTAGGACATTCGCTGCGGGCCTACCTTAGAACGCGACAAAGAAAAAACCCATCAGTAGCAGGGCGAGCAAAACAGACGCCCCGGCCGCTATCTTTCGTCCGGCGCTTGGCTTCGCTGATTGGTTCATATGGGGGGCCAGAACCCGGAAGATTGAAGTCACTCGCTCATATGCGCGCCGGTCTCAGCTTGCCGGGTTCTCTTAAGTAGCTGCTCTTTTTCCATACCTGCGGGGAGTACGCTTGCTTCTTCACGAAGACTCTTGGCCTCTTCGGTAAGGCGTTCCTCCAGAGAGTGCTCTTGCTTGAAGTGCCGACGCTTAATGACCATGCGCTGTCCTTTCCGTGGCGGAAGGCGACGTGCCCCCCGAGCTGGAGCTACTTCGAGATAGCGATGCGGCGTTGAGCGCGTCGCCGAGGGGCGGATGGGCGCGGAGGCGACCATCTGGATTCGAGAATGCCCCGGCGTAGCTTTCTCAAGCAGAAAAAGCGGGTGCGCGTTTGCGACCGCTTTTTCTTGATGTCGGTTTGAGGGGACCTCTTACTTTGCAGGCTCCATCATTGGTTTACCCTTATCGACGATATGGACCGTCAACATCTTCAGGGTTTTGTCGCCTGCCACCTTGAAACCACCGTGGGGCACGTCGCGAATGTTGATTGTTGCTGCTCCCGTAGGAAATGGCACCTCTTTTCCATCGGGTAGCGCCAACGTTGCGCCCTCTAGAACGTAAACGGCTTCCTCGCCATGATGCGTGTGGCGAATGAGATTATTTCCGGGCTGTACGTCGACGACGCTGACTACAATCTCCATATTCGTGCCGCTTAGGTCGGCGCGTTTCAACTCGGTGCGGTTTGTTTGGGCATTCGCGGACCAGGTAAGGGCGAAGAAAATAAGAGCAGTGATCCGAAGCATACTTTCCTCCTCAAATAGACAATGAAATGTTTTCGCGACACGCCAATGTGACGCCCACTTATCCAACAGCAACCATTACGAGAGTGCAAGGGAAGTGCAGCATAATCCATCCTGAAGCAGATTGTGGCGATTGAGGCGACGACTACACCACCCGCCGATCGTGGTATCGACCCGTGATGGCCGCATCGTCAGAGATTGCGAAGCAAAGTAAACCTCCGCGCATCGGAAGGTACCAGTAGGAGAAATCGGCAGGGCCTACCAGAGACGTCCTTGGCGAATTGATCACTTCGCCTCACTCGATCCGGGTATCAACCCAGCCGACCTTGCCGCAGGCGGTGAACTTGCGGTGCACCGAGATTTCAGCCCAATCCCATCTGCAAGTCGGCAAGCTTCAGCAGCCGCTATGATGTTGGCAGCCGACGCAAGAACACAAGCACCGTCTTGAAACGCGCGTTGCGATCGACAGGGCCAGTCCAATAACGGAGATGACGGGCGGGTTTTCGACGCCAAGGCATGGGCCGATATACTCAGTGCATCGAGTTCATGGCCGGTCGGGCTGCGGAGCGCATGTTGCTAGGCGGCGAACTCGCCGCTCCGGTTGAAGAACGTCCTTAGCGGGGATCGCTTGTGCATTTCCCTGCACGAACGAAAACATCCAGGTCCGGAAGCTTCATTCGCAGCTCCTCAACGAAGAGCGGGCGAGCAAGCCGCCGCCGGCAATCCTGGCTTGTCAGCTCGGTTCGCAAAACCAGCTTCTAGAACTCATCTGCCGGGGACGCCCTATCCCCGCCGAGCCTGCTGCAGCTCTTCGGAGTGGATTGTCGCCACCGCGTGACTGAATACTTGGCTGGCGTCGCCTTGCGCAATCACCGGTAGAGAAAAAATCCGTGGACGCCTGCATAATCGAAAGTAGTGGGGAGCAGGCTCTCCACGGCGCCGCGCTGCGGACGGCGGCAGCATTTACCCGCGGCGGGGAATTGATTTCTTAACTCAAACCTTGGGTGCGGTGATCGCGAAGCTTGAGGACTTCCGAAGCGGTCCCTTGCCGGAAATTGGGCTTCATCCGCGATAGGTCGGGCCATGGGCTTTGCCGGTCATCATGTCCCGCTGAAACGTAACCCCGCGCCCATTATGCCGGGAGTGCCGCCGTCTCTTAAGAGTGGTCGCTGACAAGAGACGGCAAGGCATCCCTGCGGCACGGATATCCCCAGCCTCGTTGTCCACATCCGCAACTCCTTGAAGCTGCAGCAAAGACGAATGCCCTCGGAGCGCGCACCATAAGCCCACGTATTGTTCGGGAAACGAATATCGCCGGCGGCCTAGTTTCAAGTGCAGAAGCGATGTCTGCCTTCGGGGTCGATGCCGTAGCCCGTCGACATTCGCCGTCGCCCGCTCGTAACTGGCCTTCAGCTGCTTGACCTGCTGGCGTGTTTGCGCAAGCGATGCCTCGAGCTGGTTGACTTTGTACTGGAACGGCGCCGGATCGATACGAAACAGCACCGCGCCGGCGACCGCGGTGGTGTGCCTGGCACATGGGATAGGTTGATTGTCCAGGCGTCATCGACCCGCGACCCGTCTAGAAATGGTATCCGCGCGACAAGGAGAGGTCTGGCGCGATCTGGTAGGTCAAGTTGAGAAATTGGCCGGAGATGGTCGGAAGGAAGCAGACGAGGGGCACCACGCGCCTACGGCACGATGCCCGGCACCGAATACGGGCTTTCGATATTCCGCGACAGAGGTCGATTTCGCACGCGACTCCGAGAAGAATTATCGCATGTTGTTCGATTCGATTGATGAAGGATGAGGAATAGGCCCGGAGCAACTCGAGCGACGATGCGGGTAAGCCGACATCGGATCCCGAACGTTTTGGGCGTTTGCTGGAAGGCCTCCGGAAATACTGTCCCGGCATGATTGTGCAGCTCTCGACTGGAGGGCGCTCAGGCACAGGCCGGGAGCGAGGCGGAATGCTGTCACTGCGGCCGGACATGGCGTCGCTGTCGACCGGGTCGTGCAATTTTTCCACGCGCGTTTACGAGAATGCTCCCGAACTCGTCGACTGGTTGGCCTCCGAGATGCTGGCTCATGAGATAAAGCCGGAGATCGAGGCGTTCGACCTATCGATGATTTTCCAGGCCATCGCTATGCAAAAGATCGGCAAGATCAAAGGACCGCTGCACGTCCAATTCGTAATGGGCGTGAAGAACGCAATGCCCGTCGATCGAGCAGCGTTTGAGTTCTATATTGAGACCCTTAACCGGTTGGCGCCTGATGCGACCTGGACCGGCGCCGGCATTGGAAAGGACCAGATCACGCTCAATGCGTGGTCTCTTGAACTCGGTGGACACTGCCGCACAGGACTTGAGGACAATGTGCGACTGGATCGTGAGAAGCTTGCACCGTCGAACGCTGCGCTTGTCAAGCGTGTGGTCGAACTCTGCGGTCGATACGGGCGGCGTCCAGCGACCGTGCCGGAGACGCGCGCGCTATTGAAGCTCGCTCCATGAGTTGGGCGTCGAAAATGCCTTTTAGTTGTCGTGCGAGGACGGCTAGGAATTGGTGCTGCTCGCCGTGATTATCGTCATGAGGGTCGGCCTAGCCATGCATACGTTGCGGTTGTGTAGGTCGCAGACCGTCTTTATGCGTAACCCTGATTACCCCTCACTATCCGACGCGCCTCGCACTCCTCGGCGCCACGCTCCCGGACTGACGCCGACCATTGCTGAAAATACCCTCGTAAAGTGGCTCTGATTGGCAAACCCAGCCGATTTCGCAACCTCGGACAGCGGCAGATCGCGGATGGTCATCAACTGCTCGGCCGTCTTCACCCGCCGGCGAAGTAGCCATCGATGCGGCGGCAGACCAGTGGAGATTCGGAACGCCCGCGAGAAATGATCGACCGAAAGATCAAACTCGGCTGCGATCTTCCGTAAAGGAGTCTTTCCGGCGAGATCGGCATTGAGCATATCGCAAGCGCGGTCTAACTGCCACGGAGCGAGGCCGCCGCGTATCGTCTTGGCGCTACGCCGAAGGCCACCGTAGGTTTGAGCGACGTGCGCAGTAAGTGCGTGCAACATGTGGTCGACGAAAAGCTGGTTGGTCTCGTCCGCTCGACGCAAAGCTTCCACGAGCGACGCACCGAGGTTACGGACGACTGCGTCGTCGTGGCCTATACCCGGCTCATAGGCAAGCTCGCCAATGCGCGGTGCGCCGGCCTGCCTCGCAATGTCGTCAAGGGCCGAGCGCGGAAGATAGAAAAAGAGGGAGTGAAACGGCTTGTCGATGACGTAGCGCGGATCGCGCTTCAGATCGTAGAGATAGGTCGCGCCGCCGTGGACATTCGTCTTGATGACGCATCGGCCCCGCTCCCAGCACTCGCAGTCCGGATAATCACGAAATTTGAGGCTGACGAGGTAGGCGTCCTCGGAGGGCAGCGAACCGGAAAGGCTCGGCACCGGGTCGTCGTTTCGGGTTTCGGTCACCGCTAGCTCGGAACTGCGCAGCGTACGTGCAATCAGCGAAGGTGCGTTCTTCGCCTGCAGGGGTCGTCCGAGCCTCGATCCGTAGACGCCGGCCTGTGCCATTTGAGTTGATCCGGAAGGTTAGACCGCAGGCGCTGATCGCCCTGCGAATTTTGCGGTGCATTATCGGAAATAGGGAAGCGGCTGTCCACGGCCACCCGGCGACGCGCAACTTTTCGTGAGGGCAAATCGTCGCGAAAGTCGCAACGGATTCGGAAGCAATTTCAATGCGGTCGACCCAATCAACTGCCGCCAGGAACTGGGGTGAAATCCGGAGCGCAGGTCGCAACGATTCGCAAGCACACGTGATTCCGCGACTCGCAGTCGCATGGTCCTCGTTTGGCACGGAATGAGGCAAGACATGACGGCTTTGGGAAAGACGCGGGGGCCCTGCGAGCCCTAGAAACACGCCGTAGAAGCCAAGTGACCGTGACGGCCGTGTCATGACATGGACCTTACGGGCATCTGCGAAAAAGCAGCGAAAGACCGCGGGGCAGAAGCGATCAGGAGGCCACGCAAATGCTTAGGGCAACCGTATCCACGGGCTCGCAGCCTTCATCGCACGTAGCGCGCTTACCTATGACTCTCAATACTAACACTGCAGACCGCCCACTTGTCTTGATCGTGGACGACGACGAGGAGATCCGGTCGGCGCTTCGGGAGCTTTTGCTATCGGTCGGCATCGACGCGTGCTGCTTTGGCTCGACGCAGGAATTGTTGCGTGCCGATCTTCCGGAGCGGCCCGGCTGCCTGATTCTCGATGTTCGCATGCCCGGAGCAAGCGGGCTGGATCTGCAACAGCGTCTGGCATTGAACGGCAACACGAGGCCGATCATTTTCCTCACGGGTCATGGCGATATAGCCATGACCGTCCAGGCAATGAAGGCGGGAGCCGTCGATTTCCTGACGAAGCCAGTCAGAGACCAGACACTCCTCGACGCCGTCGCGGCGGCGATCGAGAAGGATGTCTCGCAAAGAGCCGCGGCCAAGCGCATAACGCAACACGCCGCCCGCTTCGCAACGCTGACACCGCGCGAACGTGAAGTCCTGGGCGAGGTAGCAAGGGGCCGCCTCAACAAGCAGATCGCCTTTGATCTCGGCATCAGCGAGATCACTGTGAAGTTGCATCGCGGCAACGCGACGAGAAAGCTGCAAGCAACGTCCGTCGGAGACTTGATCCGGATTTGGGAAGCACTTCCTGCGGAACTTCGCGGGAGGTAGCCCATCCTACACCAAGGAATAGGTACAACCCGATCAGCAATGGGCAGATGATCGGCGGGCCATGCCAGCGAAAGTCATCTGTTTGTCCAAAACGCCCCTAGTTGCCATCGTAGATGACGACCAAGCTGTACGAGAGGCTCTTTGCGATCTCCTCCTGGTCCTGGACGTTGCGTGTCGCTCGTTTGATCGGGCGGAGGCGTTCATGGCTGAATTTGTGCCAGGCCGCTTCGATTGCCTGATCACGGATGTGAGCATGCCCGGCCGGAGCGGGCTCGAACTACAGGAGCGATTGCGCGAGCTGGGCTCGTCAATGCCGGTCATTTTCATCACCGCGGACACGAGCCCGGCGACAGAGGCTCGCGCACTGAGGGGCGGTGCCTATGCCTGCCTGACGAAGCCGGTCAATGATGAGGTGCTCTTTCATCTCCTGCAGAACGCAATGAACTGCGCAGGCCGCTCGCGACGCAACGAGCGACGGGATCCACCATCAGATGACTAATCTCGCCCGACAGATATCGCAAGGCGGCCAGCCGAATCTCGTTGCCTCTGCTCCCGGCACGGAACTGGCCGACCTTGTGTCCGAAAGCATCATCGTCAGCAACCTGCACGGTGTCATCCAGTACTGGAATGCCGCATCGGAAGTCCTGTACGGCTGGCCTTCCATGGCGATGGTCGGTCGACACGTGGCAGAGATCGGCTCGCGCGGCCACTCGGGTGTCGATCACATCGACATACTGCTCCGCGAAGGTCGATGGGAAGGTATCGTCTTTCGGCGTAGCCTGACCGGGGTCGAGGTTGCGGCGGCCGTGCGGCAGGTGGTGCGACGAGACGCAACCGGCGCGGTCCTTGACATCGTTGAGTGTGGCCGAAATGCAGGACCACTAACCGAAGCAGCGTACCTGCGCATGGATGCCGAGTTGCAGGGATCTCTGGCCGCTGCTTGGGAGCTTGATGCCTCGCCGGCCCGGCCCCTGCTCGATGCAATCGCGAAGCACAGGCGTGGCGGAGCCGCTATCGACCTTGATCAGCATCCGGACTGGGTCAACGGACTGCTTACCGCCACTCGAATTCTGGCTGTCAATGATCGCGCGGTTCGCATGTTCGGGGCACATGCAGGGCACGAGCAGATGATCGGTCAACCGATCGGTACGTTCTGGCCGGCTGAAAGCCGCTCAATCCTGGCCGGACTAATCGGAGACGTTGCCACAGACCGCTCGCGCCTCGAGACCCGCAGAATGGTCCTGAGCGGCGCGATACGCAACCCCATCATCAGGGCCTGGCATTCTGCGGACCCGAAGCCGTCGGGCACCGTGCTTGTTACGATCAACGGCGCGATCGATGATGACCGCACGTCCTGGGAGTTGCACGCGAGCGAGGATCGATATCGCAAGCTCATTCAGTATCTACCGACGGCTCTCTGGCAGGTCGATTCCCGACGCGCGGGCGAGGTCTTCGACGATCTGAAGGCGAAGGGTGTTCGCGATATTGCTTCCTATCTGGCGACACACCCTGATCTTATCGAGTACGCCAAGGACGTCGTTCGTGTGACGGACGTCAACCACGATGCAGTCTCACTGTTTCGGGCACGCAATCCCGCCGACCTAATCAAACCGGTTCGATACCTGTTTGCCGCCGTCCCGGGGCTCGCCGAGCGGGTCATGGTGGCTCACTTTGAAGGTCGACGCAATCTCATAGAGGAGACCAGGATCCGTGCATTCGACGGTTCGCTCATCGATGTCCTGTTCACGGTCACATATCCTGTGCCCCCCGAGCAACTCGACAACACCTTCATCACCATCCAGGACATCAGTGAGCGCTTGAACGCCGAACGGCAACTTCGGAAGCTGCAAGCTGATTTCGCGCATGCTGGCCGCATCGCAACTCTTGGGGAGCTCGGAACTTCGATCGCGCATGAGATCAATCAGCCGCTTACGGCCATCGTGACCAATGGTGAGGCAAGCTTGAGGTGGCTGGCGCGCGCAGATCAAAACATCGAAAAGGTCACCCAGCTCACGTCCCGAATCGTGGCGAATGCGCGGCGCGCGAGCGAAATCATTCATCGCATACGAGGCATGGCGGCGAAGCATGAACCAGAGAAGCGGCTCATGGATATCAATGACGTCGCGAAAGAAGCGCTGTTATTCATTCGCCACGACATTGAGTCAAAATCAATTGCCTTGTCGACTACGTTTGCATCTGGGCTTCCCCAAGTGATTGGTGACCGGATTCAGCTGCAGCAGGTGATTATCAATCTGCTCGTCAACAGCGTCCAGGCCATCGTGCACTCCGGTCAACCGACACGTCGAATCGACGTCCAGACGTCGGTCACCGAAGAAGGCTCGGTCGGCTTCTCCGTCTTCGACAATGGGCCGGGTATCGCCACCGGAGACCTCGGGCGCATCTTCGACAGCTTCTTCAGCACCAAGGATGCAGGAATTGGCATCGGCCTCGCGATCTGCCAGTCGATCGTTAGGGCGCACGGAGGCAGCATTTTGGGCGCGAATCGTCCAAATGGCGGCGCGCATTTTCGCTTCACGCTTCCGGTGCCGGCGACTGCCGGTCCCGATTCCAGCGTTGTCGCGCTCATTCGGTAAGTGCGCCAACGTTCGCATGAGCGCCTGCGTTTGCAAGGAATTGCGCCCGCGATGCGGACAATCTCTCCCGAACTATACCGAGGTATAGGTCGACCTATCCGCTGAACCAGCGCGACCAGACCCGCTGCACGATGCCCTCGTACAGCGCTCACCGCCATGATCGCAGCACACGGGAAGCGATGCATCCGCAGACGCGCGGAACGAACGCTCTTCCCCAATGCGAGTGGAAGTTCATGAGCAAGCCCATCTTGCGCGCCCCCCTGGACAATGTGCCCGGCGCGACGCAGGCGCATAGGAGTGACCTGCCGGTCGGTGAGCGGCGCCCCGCCAATGAAGAGATGGCACGCGTGCTCAGGACTAAGCCCTTTCGCGTTGCTTTGGAGCCGTCCAGCGGCACGATTGCATACTGGAAGCACGAGCCCGTACACGACATCGTCAAGCCGATGGTCGATCACGTCATCATGACCTACCCGACCGGCGTACAACGGCTCGAGCGGCGCACCGGACGATCAGTTGCGATCGGAACGGCTCGTCCCGGCGTCGTGACGCTCATTCCGGCTGGTTCGACCTCTCGGTGGGATATTCACCGGCCGATGCATGTCCTTCAGCTCTATCTTCCGCAGGCAACACTCTCGCGTGTTGCCGACGAAGCCTACGTGGCCGCGCCCGGCGATCTTCTGGAGCGGACAGTGTACTCCGATCCCGTTACATCCCGGTTGCTGATGAGTGCAGTGGATGTTCTGGAAGGACACGCGACGCTGGAAGCATTGTTCAGGCAGCAATTGATGGACCTTCTGGCAACGCGCCTCTTGGCAGCACATGCTGGCTCGTCGATCACGGTCCGGCCAGCTCTGGGCGGCCTGTCGCCAAATGTCCTGCGCCGCGCCATCGAGCGCTTGCGCTCCGATAACGATGCGGACGTTTCCCTCGGAGCACTCGCTTCCGAGGCCGGCCTCTCGCGCTACCACTTTTGCCGTGCCTTCAAGGAGAGCACAGGCCTTTCGCCTCATGCCTGGCTCCGCCAGCGACGGCTCGAGCAGGCCATGGAGATGCTGCGCGACACGGACGCATCGGTCGTCGCGGTCGCGGAGGTCCTCGGCTACGGCTCTCAGACCGCGTTCGCCGCGACATTCAAACGGTTCACCGGCGAAACGCCGACCAATTGGCGGCGCAGCATGCGTTAGCAGCAATCGCGCTGCAATCGGCGCAATCGCTCTTGGGCAGTGGTCCGCGAGCTCCCCTAGATAGCCGCAAGAAATCTGACGACACGGAGACCAACAGATGATTTCCAAAAAGACCTTCAGCGGCCTCGCCACGTCGCGTCGAAACTTGCTGGCGAGCACGCTCATTTGCGCGACATCGCTGACCGTTCGCCCGTCTTCGGCGATTGGCAAGGAAAGGGACCATTCGATGTCGGCCACACAAGGAAGCGATCCCGCGACTTCTGTGACGACCAGGGACGGCGTGCAGATATTCTACAAGGATTGGGGGTCGAAGTCCGCCCAGCCGATCGTCTTTCATCACGGTTGGCCGCTCAGTTCCGACGATTGGGACGCGCAGATGCTGTTCTTCGTCGGCAAGGGCTATCGAGTCATTGCGCATGACCGGCGAGGTCATGGCCGCTCGAGTCAAGTGAGCGATGGCCATGACATGGACCACTACGCAGCCGACGTTGCGACTGTCGTTGACCATCTCGATCTTCGCAATGCCATTCACGTTGGTCATTCCACGGGCGGCGGCGAAGCAGCGCGCTACGTCGCACGCCACGGCAGGAACCGGGTGGCCAAACTGGTCCTGATCGGGGCCGTGCCTCCCTTGATGTTGAAGACGGAAGCCAATCCGGCGGGCGTGCCCATTGAGGTGCTTGACGGATTGCGCAAGCAGCTCGCAGCGAACAGGGCACAGTTCTATCTCGAATTCGCGAGTGGCCCGTTCTATGGCTACAATCGCCCAGGTGCACAGGCGTCCCCGGCGGTGATCTGGAATTGGTGGCGCCAAGCAATGATGGGTAACGCCAAGGCACAATACGATGGCGTCAAAGCCTTCTCGGAAACCGACTTCACCGAGGATCTGAAGAACATCGACGTCCCCACGCTCGTCCTGCATGGCGGCGACGATCAGATCGTGCCCGTTGGCGATTCTGCAACCTTGTCGGCGAAGCTTCTGAAACGAAGCACTTTGAAAATCTACGACCTGCTACCGCACGGTCTGTGTACGACGCATCCCGATATCATCAACGCAGACTTGCTGAAATTCGTGAGCGCCTAACCCGGTGCTTTCATCGAAGAGAGTCAAACCCAAGGAGTAATCAAATGCGACTAGTCATCATTGGCGCCGGATTCGCCGGCATGTATGCCGCTCTCTCTGCGGCCCGGCTGCGCGACATCCAGGGCGTTTCGCCCGAGGCGTTCGAAATTGCGTTGGTTTCACCGGAGCCGACGCTGGTGATTCGACCGCGGCTCTATGAGCCGAAACCGGAGACCCTGACAGCTTCGCTCCTGGATGTGCTGAAGGCCGTTGACGTTGCCTATGTGAAAGGCAGCGCCGAGTCGATCGATACCAAGTCTCAAGTGGTAGACATCGTTGCGGCCAAGGGTGCGAAGCAGAGACTCACCTATGACCGATTGATTGTCGCAGCTGGTAGCCGGCTGTTCCGTCCCAGTATCCCCGGGCTCGCTGAACACGGTTTCAGCGTCGACCAGCTCGACGACGCGATCGCCCTCGACCGGCATTTGCATCATTTGGTGGGGTGGCCGGTATCACGGATGCGCGACACGGTTGTCGTGGCCGGCGGCGGATTCACTGGCATCGAAGTCGCGACAGAAATGCCCGCACGGCTTCGTGAGATCCTCGGCAAGGATGCCAAGCCGCGTGTCATCATCGTCGAACGAAACAGTGCGATCGCCCCCGACATGGGCGAAGGTCCTCGTCCTATCATCGAAGCCGCGCTCCGCAAGTTGGGGGTCGAGACCCGGCTCGGCGTTGGCGTTACCTCGCTCGACAAGTCCGGCGTCACGCTTTCCAGCGGCGAGCATATTGATAGCGGGACCGTGATCTGGGCGGCCGGCATGCGTGCCGCTCCGCTAACCGCGCAGATTCCCGCTGAGCGCGACAACTTTGGGCGCCTGCTCGTCGATCCCGACTTGCGCGTGCTGTCGGTGCCTGGGGTCTTTGCGACCGGCGATGCGGCGAGGGCGGCATGTGACGAGGTTGGCAACTACGCGCTGATGTCCTGCCAACACGCCACGCGGATGGGCGCCTTCGCCGGCAACAATGCGGCCGCCGAGCTGCTCGGCGTCCCTACCAAACCGTACCGCCAGAAGGCTTACGTCACTTGTCTCGACTTAGGAGAGGCCGGTGCGCTCTTCACGCGCGGCTGGGAGCGCAAGGTCGAGATGGTTGGCGACGAAGCCAAGAAGACCAAGAAGGAGATTAATACCGTCTGGATCTATCCGCCGCGGGCCGAGCGTGCCGCTGCTCTTGCTTCCGCTGATCCGGAGCGTGTCACTGATCTCTAAACACCTCACGAGCATTGACCGCGCTTTCTGCGCGAAAGCACGAGCTGCTCAGGATCGAGCGCTGAAGTTCTCGAAGATGGATCGGATGATTCGCAATACTCAACAGGAGGCAACCATGAACTTAGACACTGCCGCACGCTCCGTTAGATCGAAGCCCGACGAATTGGTACCATCGCGCTACGCGCTGAAAATCGGCGACATCGATGTTATGGTGATCAGCGACGGCGTGCTGCCGCTGCCGTCCAAGATGCTGGCGCACAACGCCGACCCGGCCGTCCGCGCCGCCTGGCTGGACGACATGTTCCTGCCGCCGGACGCGTTCGACTGGGCACTGAACGTGGTCGTGGTACGCAGCGGCGCGCAGACCATCTTGATCGACGCGGGTCTCGGACTGGACCCGGATCTGCACCTGCCGCGGGCCGGACAGTTGGTCAAGCGACTGGAAGCCGCCGGCATCGACCTGGCATCCGTGACCGACGTGGTGCTGACCCACATGCACATGGACCATGTCGGCGGCTTGCTGGTCGAGGGCGTGAAGGACCGGCTGCGTCCGGACCTGCGGATCCACGTGGCGGCCGCGGAGGTCAAATTCTGGGAGGCGCCCGATTTCTCCCGCGTCTCCATGCCGCCGGGATTCCCGGACGCGCTTCGGGCCACCGCCAAGCGGTTCGCGAACGAGTACCACAACCAGCTGCGGACGTTCGAAGATGAGCACGAAGTTGCGCCGGGCGTCGTAGTCCGCCGCACCGGTGGCCACACTCCCGGACACAGCGTGGTTCGCGTGGCATGCGGCGGCGACCGGCTGACATTCGCTGGCGACCTCGTCTTCACCGTCGGGTTCGAGCACCCGGATTGGCACAACGGCTTCGAGCACGATCCCGAGGAAGCCGCTCGCGTCCGGATCGAACTTTTGCGCGAACTGGCGGCGAACCGCGAACTGCTGGTGGCCACGCACATGCCGTTCCCGTCGGTCGGTCATGTTGCGGTCGCAGGAGACGCGTTTCGTTGGGTGCCGGCCTTCTGGGACTACTGACCGATTGTTGGCTCAAATCCGAATCAGGGGCGGGCGCTGACAAGCGGCGACCGCGCCCGCCACTGACAAGCTTGGAGCTCACCACCGTGAAACACGAGACCGTGCGCGCATCGTCGTTCGCGATGCCGCTGAGCAGTCCGGCCTTTCCTCCCGGTCCTTACCGCTTCGTCGACCGCGAATATTTCATCATCCAGTACCGCACCGATCCCGACGCGCTGCGCCGCGTGGTGCCGGAGCCGCTGGAGATCACCGAACCAGTAGTGAACTACGAGTTCATTCGCATGCCGGATTCCACCGGCTTCGGCGACTACACCGAGAGCGGCCAGGTCATTCCCGTATCCTACAGGGGCCAGCTGGGCGGCTTCACCCATCAGATGTTCCTGAACGACCATCCGCCGATTGCGGGCGGGCGCGAGCTATGGGGGTTTCCCAAGAAATTGGCGCAACCGAAGCTCGAGGTCGAAATCGATACGCTGGTTGGCACTTTGAACTATGGCTCAATCCGCATTGCGACCGGCACCATGGGCTACAAGCACCGGTCGCTCGATACGGCGGCGGAAGCCCGCAAGCTCGCAGCCCCCAATTTCCTGCTCAAGATCATTCCGCATGTCGATGGTTCGCCGCGCATCTGCGAGCTGGTGCGTTTCCACCTAAAGGACATCACCGTGAAGGGTGCTTGGACCGGCCCCGCTGCCCTGGATCTGTACTCGCATGCCCTGGCACCCGTCGCCGAGTTGCCGGTGCTGCAGGTGCTGTCGGCCAAGCACCTCGTCGTGGACCTGACGCTCGGGCTAGGCGGCGTGGTCCATGACTATCTTGCCACCGACCAGGGCCGCGGCTCGGTCTCGGACGTCTTGATCGAAGCAAATGCCGGCTGACCGAGATCAGCCCTATATCCGGAGCTCCAGAAAATGCTGAACGTCATGCGCGGGGATATCGATCCGGCGCCGCAAGCGGCCAAGCCATTGCCATATGATGTCGTGGCCTTGGTGCTGCAGGGTGGCGGCGCGCTTGGTGCATATCAAGCCGGCGTTTACGAAGGCCTGCACGAAGCCGGCATACGGCCGAACTGGTTGGCTGGCATTTCGATCGGCGCGCTGAACGCCGCCATTATTGCCGGCTCGCCCGAGGCCGAGCGGATCGAACGGCTACGCAAGCTCTGGGAGAGCATCTGCGCGGCGGCGGTGGAATGGCCGGTCGGCGAAGGGCTTGCCAATGCGATGCCGTTCGCCTTCGATCTCCGCTCAGCGCACAATGCCCTGGCGGCGCTCAGGGCCCTCTTGCAGGGGCAACCCGGCTTTTTCAAGCCACGCTTCCCGCCACCGTTCCTGTCGCCCTTCTCGGGCAACGCGGCGACGAGTTTCTACGATACCTCACCATTGCAGCAGACGTTGGAGCGGCTTGTCGACTTTGATCGGCTGAACGCCGGGGAGGTGCGCGTCAGCGTTGGCGCGGTCAACGTCCGTACGGGCAACCTGACCTATTTCGACACGGCTGAACGCCGGCTCGGACCGCAGCATTTCATGGCATCCGGTGCCCTGCCGCCGGGCTTCCCTGCGGTCGAGGTCGACGGCGAGCACTATTGGGACGGCGGCGTCGTTTCGAACACGCCTCTATCCCGAGTGCTGTCGAGCGAGCCGCGCGACACGCTGACCTTCCAGGTCGATCTTTGGTCGGCACGGGGCCGTGTGCCGAATGACTTGATGGAGGTGTCGAGCCGCCAGAAGGACATTCAGTATTCCAGCCGCACACGCGCCATCACGGACCAGGCGCTACGGATGCAGAAGATGCGTCAGGCGCTGCAGCGAATGCTCGAAATGTTACCGGATGGCGCGAAGCAGGATCCGGAAATCCGCGCCATCGCGGACATGGCTCGCCATCGCTCCTGCAACATCATCCATCTGATCTACCAGTCCAAGATCTACGAGCGCCATTCAAAGGATTACGAATTCGGATGAATGCGATGCGGGCGCATTGGCAGAGCGGTCTGGAGGATATCCGCCGTACATTGGCCGATCCGCGGCGGCTCGACCCGCCTGCTCCCGAGCTCGGCATTGTCACGCACGATATCCACCGCCGTGACTGATCTCGCGGCAAATCTAATCCCAAACCATCGAGGAAGTCCCATGTTGAAGGGCAGGGTAGCCGTCGTCACCGGATCGACCAGCGGTATTGGGCTCGGTATCGCTAGGGAGTTGGCTAAGCTCCGGGCAGACATCGTTTTGAATGGCTTTGGCGATGCCAGCGAAATCGAGGCGATCCGAGGCGGCATCGAACGCGAGCATGGTGTGCGCGCCGTTTACGATGGCGCCGATATGTCGAAGGAGGAGGCCGTGCGCGGATTGATCGCAGCGACGGTCGAGAAATTCGGCCGGCTCGACATCCTCGTCAACAATGCCGGCATCCAATTCACTGCGCCGGTCGAAGAGTTCCCAGCCAACAGGTGGAACGCGATCCTGGCGATCAATCTGTCGGCCGCGTTCCACGGCATTGCGGCGGCGGTCCCGCAGATGAAGAAGCAGTGCTGGGGGCGGATCGTCAACATTGCCTCCGCGCACGGCCTCGTCGCTTCGACGCATAAGGCAGCCTACGTCGCGGCCAAGCACGGACTGGTCGGCTTGACCAAAGTAGTCGGCCTGGAGACTGCCGGGAGCGGGGTCACATGCAATGCAGTCTGTCCGGGCTGGGTGCGAACGCCCCTCGTCGACAAGCAGATCGACGACATCGCTGTGCAAAGAGGGGTCAGCCGGACGGAAGCGGCCAGGACACTCCTGGCGGAGAAGCAGCCGTCCCTCGAATTTGTTTCTCCGGCGCAGCTTGGCGGCACTGTCGCTTTCCTATGTTCGTCCGCCGCCGACCAGATCACCGGAACCGCGATCTCGGTTGATGGCGGTTGGACCGCCCAGTAACCGCAAAGGAACGCGATCAACATGCATAGCGAAGAAAAGGTCATTGTCCTGACCGGCGGCACTTCAGGGATCGGGCGAGCGGCGGCAATCCGCCTTGCCAACCAGGGCGACAAGGTGCTCGTGACCGGCCGCCGGGCGGGTCCTCTGGACGAAACGATCGCCGAGCATCCGAACATCGCGGGTATCGTTGCGGATGCGGCCTCGATCGATGATGCCAGGCGCACAATTGCCAAGGCGATGGATCTCTGGGGCAGAATAGACGCCTTGGTCAACAACGCCGGCGCGGGCGCAATCCTTCCATTGGCCGATACCACGGCCGATCGGATCATGGATATCTTCTCGGTTAATGTGCTCGGTCCTAGCCTGCTTGCCTCCGCTGCCCTTCCGCACCTGAAGACGAGGTGCGGCACCATCATCAACGTGTCGAGCACCTTTGGTCACCGACCCGCGGCCGGACTGTCTCATTATGCTGCGAGCAAGGCCGCGCTGGAGCACCTGACCCGTTGTTGGGCGCTGGAGCTTGCGCCATTCGGCATACGGGTGAACGCTGTCGCCGCTGGGCCAACGGAATCCGGCGCCCTCACCGGCATGATGGGACTGACCCAGGAACAGGCCGCCGCGGTCAAGGAACAGGAGCGTGCGCGCATCCCGCTCGCGCGGCGCGGCGTTCCGGACGATGTCGCAGAATGGATTGTCCGGCTTGCCGGCTCAGCCTCGGAATGGATGACCGGCCAGGTGGTTGCCATCGACGGCGGCCTCGGGTTGGCCTAGTCGCAATCGGGGTGTGGGCGCTGAATCCGGCAGTGATGATCAGCACAATGGATGCCGACCTGAGGAACAGGGTCGATGAGCTCGAACAACGACTGCAGAGCGGAGTGGCCGAGAATGCCGGCCTGCAGGGCGAACTCGCGATCGCGTTGGAGCGGCAGTCCGTCACGGCAGGAATCCTCAATGTCATCGCCAGTTCGCCAACTGACGTGCAGCCGGTATTCGACGTCATCTCCGAAAGCGCGAGGCGATTGCTTGCCGGCCAAACGGCGCTCGTGACACGTGTCGTCGGCGACATGCTTCATCTGGCGGCATGCACGGCAGGAAGCGTGGCCGGTGATGAGGAGATCCGAATCTCATTTCCCGCGCCGCTCACGTCCTCCGGGATCCACAGCCGGGTCGCACTCACGTCGACGATTGCATTTCGCTCCGATATCGAGACCGAACCGGGTGTGCATCCGGCGATCAGGAGTATGGCACGCGCGAGGGGATATCGAAGTATTGTGGTCGTGCCCATGCTCCGAAAAGGCGTGGCGATCGGTACGATCGGCGTTTCGCGCGTCGAACCCGGAACCTTCACTGGTAGCCAGATCAACCTTCTCAAGACGTTCGCCGATCAGGCCGTGATCGCGATCGAGAACGCACGGTTATTCGAAGAAGTAGAGGCCCGCACGAAGGAGCTCGCTAGATCCCTCGACGATCTACGCGCGGCCCAGGACCGCCTGGTGCAGACCGAAAAGCTCATATCGCTCGGTCAGCTCACTGCTGGCATTGCGCACGAGATCAAGAACCCGCTCAACTTCGTCAATAATTTTGCCACGCTCTCGGTCGAACTGACCGGCGAGTTGAACGAGCTCCTCACTCCGGCCATGCTCCCGGACGACATCCGCGGCGAAGTCCATGAACTGAGTGAGCTGCTAACGGACAACCTTCAGAAGATCGTGCAGCACGGCAAGCGCGCCGACTCCATCGTCAAGAACATGCTCCTGCATTCGCGTGGTGGCGGCGGCAAGCACCGGCCTGCCGACGTCAATGCGCTCGTCGAAGAGAGCCTCAATCTTGCCTATCATGGCGCGCGCACCGAGAGACCGCAGTTCAACGTCACCCTCAGGCGCGAGTTCGATCCGAACACCGGGATCGCCGACGTGTTCCCGCAGGAGATCACGCGGGTGCTGCTGAACGTCATCTCCAATGGCTTCTATGCCGTGGCGAAGCGCTGTGAGCGCGGTGATCCCGGATTTGAACCCGCGCTCAGCGCCGTCACGCATGATCGCGGCGAATACGTCGAAATCCGCATCCGCGACAATGGCGTCGGTATTCCGCCCGAGGTGAAGGAGAAGATGTTCAATCCGTTCTTCACGACCAAGCCGCCGGGCGAGGGAACGGGCCTCGGACTTTCCATGAGCCACGACATCATCGTGAAGCAACATGGCGGCAGGATCGATGTCGAGACTGAGCCCGGCGAATTCACCGAGTTCACCATCCTGCTGCCGCGCAACATCGGTCTTTCTCACAGTATCGGGGGCTGACTATGACTGTATCGGTTCTTGTGGTGGATGACGAACCCGATCTGGAGGTTCTGTTTCGCCAGCAATTTCGACGCGAGCTTCGCGCCCGGCGCTTTGTGATGGACTTTGCCGGATCGGCAGCGCAGGCCCTGAACCGCATTTCCGATACCGGCGAGCAAACGCTGATCCTCATCCTCTCCGACATCAATATGCCCGGAATGAGCGGGCTGGAGATGCTGCCGGAGCTTCGCGCTCGGCGGCCCGACGTTCCGGTGATCATGATCACGGCGTACGGGGATGCCGAAACGCGCAAGACGGCACTTGAACGGGGGGCACACGCCCTGTTGACCAAGCCGATCGACTTCGGCCAGGTCCGCCAGGCGATCCAGGCGAGACTGGAACAGCCCGCATGACCTCCACCGTTCTTGTAGTCGATGACGAGCCGGATCTGGAGGTGCTCGTCCTCCGGAGGTTTCGCCGGCAGATTCGCGAACGGCAGTTAAGCTTCGTGTTCGCGCGTGACGGTCTTGAAGCGCTGCAATCGATCGAGCAGCATCCGCATGTCGATCTCGTGGTCTTGGACATCAACATGCCGCGCATGGACGGCCTTTCCCTGTTGGCGAAACTGCAGGAGCGAGAGGACAAGAAGGTGGCGATTGTCGTGTCGGCCTACGGCGATATGAGCAACATACGTACCGCAATGAATCGCGGCGCGTTCGACTTCCTGACCAAGCCCATCGATTTCGCCGACCTGGAATCCACGATCCAGAAGACCATCCGTCACATCGAGGTCTTGCGCGAAGCACGCCGGCGACAGGCGGACGCGGAGCGGGCTCATGCGTCGCTGTCGAGATATTTCTCGCCTGAGCTCGCTAAGCGCCTTGCTGCTGTAGATGGCGACGATGGAATGCAGGTCCACTGGCGCGACATTGCAGTGATTTTCACCGATATTACAGGGTTTACGTCACTCGTCGAGACGGCCGATTCGAATGTGCTGAGAGATCTGCTCAACGAATATGTCGGTGGACTGACGGAGGTCGTCTTCGCCTATGAAGGGACGGTGGCGAAGGTGATCGGTGACGCCATTCAGGTACTGTTCAATGCACCCGGCGACCAGATCGATTACCCCGCCCGCGCGATCGCCTGCGCGCAGGCGCTCGATCGATGGGCCGAAACATTTCGGGAGCGCTGGAAACAGAGGGGCGTTGACTTCGGTGTCACGCGGATAGGCGTCCACGCCGGACCTGCGCTGGTCGGCAATTTCGGCGGCGGCCGTTACTTTGACTACACAGCCTACGGGGACACAGTTAACACTGCCGCCAGACTCGAGGCGGCGAACAAGACATTGGGCACACGGATCTGCGTCAGCGACTCGATCGCATGTAAGGTTCGGGAGTTCAGAGGGCGGCCGATCGGCGACCTTGTTCTGCGGGGACGAAGTGAGGCGCTACGCGCCCACGAGCCCTTGTCAGCTGCGGAGAGTTATGGGTTGGCCGCGACACAGTACGCGACTGCCTTTAACAAGTTGGAGGCAGATGACACTGACGTGGTGCCAGCCTTCGCAGCACTGGTCGGTCTCAACGCCGCCGACCCGCTGGCGAATTTTCATCTGAAGCGGCTCCTCAACGGGGCCAAGGGTGTTCGAATGCATGTGGGGTAATTGGGCACACCTCCAGGGCGTGGGCTCATTGATGCGTAGCTTCACCTGAGCGTAGGGCCCTTCCGTCGGTGGCAACCGACCGCTATTGCTGAATCCCAATCATGTTAAACGAAGATCATATGATGCCGCTTGTTCTGACCAGCATCCTCGGAATTGCCGGTATCGTCGTTTGGCATCTTCAGGGGAGCAACCGTCCGACCGGCCGACTGATCGCCCAGATCCTGTTCTTTATCGGCATGAGTTTTACGCTCTATCTGGGCGGCATCGCTCCGCATCGCGTCGATGGCGCCCAGTTGCGGGGTCTCGGCGCGTTGCTCTCCATATCGGCCAGGATCCTGTGGTGGACCCATCTCGCATGGGCCATCATTGGCCTAGTCCACATCTATATGTTGCTCAATCGTCGGCCACGGGAAGCGCACCTGATCCAGGACATGGCCGTTGGTGTCATCTATCTCGGTGTGGTGCTGTCGATCATTGGTTTTGTGTTCGGTGTCCCGGTTGGTACGCTGGTCGCGACCTCAGGCGTCGTCGCGATCATTTTCGGCCTTGCGCTGCAAAATACCCTTGGCGATGTCTTCTCAGGGATCGCGCTGACGCTGGGGAGGGCCTATGCCATAGGCGACTGGATCCAATTGAAGGATGGCACGGAAGGCCGCGTCGTTGAGACCAACTGGCGCTCGACCAATCTGCTTACCGGAGGGTACAATGTCGTTGTTGTGCCGAACAGCATCCTGGCAAGACAGGGTGTTACCAATCTCAGCCGCCCCGACGAGACGCACCAGATAACGTTGACCGTACGCATTGCCACCACGACGCCAAACTTCGTCGAGCAAGTCATGCGGTCCGTACTGGATGCCAGCACGCGGATCGTCCAGGACCCGTCGCCGATTGTCGCCCTGAATTCGATTGACGCCGCCGCGATTGAAGTCGAGTTGTTATTCCGTGTGGAGAGTCCCGCCGGCTGGACGGCGGCCCGCAACGAAGTCATCGACCTCCTTTACAGCCAATGCAAAGCAAACGGTCTATCTTTGGCCGCGCCGGCCGAAAGCCTTGTCTTCGACTCGGCCGCGATCAGCGGCGAACATTCTGCCAGGGCAATCGAAGCGCATTCATCCCGCGCGGGTTAAGGTTCACGCAAAGGTATCCTTCCAGAGCGCCGCAGGTGTTTCCTTTGAAAGGAACGAGATCGGACAGCGTGACGCTGCGCGGTTTCTCGCGCCAAGCGTCGTCGGCCTCCCACATGATCTGTGCGACAGCGCCCCTAGTACCCCAACGCGTGGACATGGAGCTTGAGGTTGCCGTCCTCCCGGTTGCCGATGTCGATCGCGCTAAGCGATTTCGGCGGCTACAAGGCGCAGTCGATTGCGCAGCCAGGCGTGTGCGGGGTCGTTGTTATGTCGAGGATGCCAATACATCGCTTCGTGAATGTCGGGCAAGGCAATGGGGGGCTCGAATAGTTTGAGCCTCGGGCAGGAATGCAGCGCCCGGACCTCGCGCTCCAGCACGAGACTGATGAGCGGGGTACCCTCGATGAGAAACGGAACCAGCAGGAAGCTTTCGACCGTGACGTGAATGCGCCGCTGGATACCCATCTCGGCAAGGCGTTGGTCGGCCAAGTTTAGCTGCCGGTCCATACCGATGCCATAGACGAGATGCGGCAGTTCCAGGAACTGTTCGTGGGTCAAGCAATCCTTCGCGATGTGCGGATGTTGGGCGTCGGCGGCACATAGCCAGCGGTCGCGAAGTAGAGGCGTCGACGGGAATCCGGCGTCGCCAAACAGTTCGCTGGGCTCGATCACGAGGTCGGCCTGGCCGCTCTGCAACATGCGCCCCGGGTCGCGGGCGCGCGGCAGGAGATGAACGGTCACGTTGGGTGCTTCGGTGGTGAGCGCACGCACCAGCGGCGTCAACAATACCAGGACGGCGTAGTCCGAAGCACTTATCGAAAAGCTACGCGAATTTTCGGCAGGATCGAAATGCGCCTTCTTTGAAAGCGTCTGCTCGATGCGCTCCAGCGTCTCCCGCACCGGAACGATGAGCTCTTCTGCGTTTCGCGTCAGCTCCAACCCTCGACCGAAGCGAACCAGAAGCGGATCGTCGAACAGCTCGCGGAGACGCGACAGAGCCGCACTCATCGCAGATTGCGTAAGGCCAATGCGCTCGCCGGCGCGACTGACGTTTCGTTCCGTCAGCAGTGCATCGAGCACGACTAGGAGATTGAGGTCGACGCTGCGAAGGTTCAAAGCCCTGCTCCCGTTGACCGGCAAGTGGCACGATGCAGGAGTGTGCACGTTCCGACCGAACAAAATCAACCTGATTTGATGGTTTCGGGAGCCCGCGGCCGGGGAAAGATCGGGTCATAATATCCATACGATCGATGTTAGACATCCATTGCATCGATAGTGGGGCGCGGCGCCGGGTTTGCTGACCGCCACAGTCCGATCGCCTGCAAAACGCAGCATTCGCGTAAATATTTGAAATCACAAATATCGATTGGACGCCTTGTAATTCTCCCGAATAGCCTCGTGACGTTGCCAACATGTCGCGCACTTTCCTCCAAGCGGGGCAGGAAATAGCGCGAGGCTGCGATGGGAGGCTATACGATGAGACATCGTTTGGAGAAGGGCGTTAGTGCGCGCGCTGCGCTTTGGGATCTCGCTTCCGGTCCGCGACCCGATGCTTTCCGCACGGTGATGCGTCGGATCGTGGGAGGCGTCGCCGTTGTTGGCACGCTTCGGGAAGAACGGCCGTGGGGAATGACGGTGAGCGCGTACACGCCCGTCTGCATGGAGCCACCGACCCTTCTGGTCTGCATCAACGCGAAGACGGTCACGGCCGCGGACATCGAGAGAGACCGGAAGTTCTCGCTCAATCTGCTCAGTGAAGCTCAAGCCGGACTCTCTCAACGTTGCGCACAGCCCGGTGCTTCGAAGTACCTCGACGGCTATGTCGTGCCCGCGGACGAGCTTCCCGTCCCATCTTTTACACCCGTGCTGCGTGAGGCGATCGCAACGTTCGATTGCGACGCCTCCGAAATCCGACGGATAGGGACCCATGTCGTCGTGATCGGTGCGATCCGCACGATCTTGGCGCCTACGTCGCTTCGTCCCCTGCTGTACGGGCAGGGCCGTTACTTGAAGACAGTCGCGTTGGACCTCGCATCCGCAGGGGCGTCTGCATGAGTATCGAGAAGGTCGTCGAACGATTCTACGAAGCCCACAACGCCCGCGATGCCGCAGCGGTCGCGGCTCTTTATGCGCGCGACGCCAGTCACGAGGAGATTGCGCAACGCAAGGTCAAACAAGGTCCGAAGGAAATAGCGACGGGCCTGGAGCGCTTCTTCGGCTGGTTTCCCGACGCTTCCTGGACACCGGAACGGCGTGCTGTCGGTGCGAACGGTGTCGCCATGATGAGCTACCTCCTGAAGGCGACGCTCAAGAGCCAGATGGGACCGATCGCGCCGCGCGAGCAGGCGATTTCACTTCGCGGCGTGCATTTGTTGGTAATCCGCGACGGCCTCATTCACCGGAGCGAGGACTACTGGGATGCAGATACTTTTCAACGTCAACTCAACCATGTCTAACGGAGAATAGAAATGAGAAGCGGGAATGAATACCTGGAGTCGCTCCGCGACGGCCGGAAAGTCTATGTCGGAGGCGAACTGATCGAGGACGTCACGACTCACCCTGCGACTAAGGGCTATGCCCAAGCCATCGCCGGATATTACGATCTCCACCTCGATCCGAAGAACCAGGAAATTGCGACCTTCATCGACAAGCACGGTAACCGCCAGTCGATGCATTGGTTCCTACCGCGCAGCAAAGAGGACGTCGTCAAGCGCCGGCAATACTGCGACTTCCTCTGCCGCCATTTCAAGGGCGGCATCTTCACCAGGCCGCCTGCCGGCATGAACGTCGTGATGTTTACCCAGGTGGACGATCAGAAGCCCTGGTCGGAAAACTCCCGCTTCTCCGGAAAGAAGCGCGATCTCTCCGGCAACATCCAACGGCAGTGGGAAGAAGTGACTTCGCAGGATCTGGCCATCTCGCCGATGTTCCTCGACGTGCAGTTCGATCGCGGCCGCGACAATGCGATGGCCGAGACGCCGATGCTCAAGATCATCGAAGAGCGCGATGACGGCATTCTGGTGCGAGGCTGGAAGGCGATCGGCACTTCCGTTCCGTTCGTCAACCACCTCCTCATTGGAAACCTCTGGCGCCCCGGTCAGACGCCCGAGCAGACCGTTTACGCGCTGGTACCGATCGCCACGAAGGGCATCTCGGTCGTCGCCCGTAAATCGAACGCTCAGCCAGATGCCGATCCGTACGATCGTCCCTTGGCCACGATCGGAGACGAATTGGATGCGATGGTGTACTTCGACGATGTCCTGATTCCCTGGGACCGCGTCCAACACGTCGGTAATCCCGATCATGCCAAGTGGTATCCGCAGCGGCAGTTCGACTGGGTGCATCTCGAGACTCAGATCCGGCATTGCGTCCACGCCGAACTGATGGTTGGTCTCGCGCTGCTCCTAACGCAATCGCTGGGTACCAGCACCAATCCGGTCGTACAGGCCCAGCTCGCTGAACTCATCCGCTTCCGCGAGACGTGCCGTGCATTCATGATCGCCGCCGAAGAAACCGGCTTCGCGACGCCCGGCGGTCTTTTCAAGCCGAACAACATCTACATCGACTTCGGCCGTGCCTATTATCTTGAAAATCAGAACAAGATGGTCAACTTGCTCATCGATTTCTGCGGCCGCGGCGTCGTGATCCAACCGTCGAGAAAAGAGCTGGAGGACCCCTACATCGGTCCGAAGCTTTCCGAGGCTTTGCGCGGTGCCGAGATCAGCGCGTACGACCGCATCAAGATCTTCCGTCAGATCAGCGAGCGGTTCCTGACCGAATGGGGCAACAGGCACGAGATGTTTGAGAAGTTCAATGGAACGCCGCTCTACCTCATCAATCTGCTCACGATGCAGCGTACGGAGTACCAGGTAGACGGTCCATTGACCGAGTTGGCTCGGCAGGTTCTCGGCTTCGGCGATACGGCAGAACTCGGCAAGCGAGCTGCAGAGGCACAGAAGAACTCGCACTACGCCAATGTGCGCTTCCAACCCGAATACGCCAAGGCGCAGGACCAGCGCGACGGTTATATGTCGACGGCCGCCGAGTAGAAAACATCCTGAAGCGCTCGGGCGAAAGCCCGAGCGTCGAGGGCTCTCTTCAGTGACAGGCCGGCAGGTGGCAGCGCTCCGCCATCGACCAACCCCTCACATTTCGGACTTGAATCTACTCGATACGGATTTGCAAGGCGCCGCGGCAACCGCTGCGATGCCCTCGAACTTGAGCGACCCACGGATCGGGCTGCCAACTTACGCTCTCATAAGAACAGTGCTGGCATGATCGGATCATTCACGTACGAAAGTCTTCCGTGTCGCGTTGTCTTCGGCAGTGGCACGCTGGGTACCGTCAACGCCGAGGTCAGACGCCTCGGTGGCAAACGAGCTCTGGTGTTGACCAGTTCGCAACAAATGACGCAGGGCGTCTCGCTCGCGGACGAGCTTGGGTCGCTCTGTGCCGGCATATTCTCCGACGCCACGATGCATACGCCGGTCGAGGTGACAGAGCGGGCATTGACCGCGCTGAGGACGTGCCAGGCGGACTGTGTCATTTCGCTCGGCGGCGGATCGACCATCGGCCTCGGCAAGGCGTTAGCGTTGCGCACCGGCGTCAATCAGCTCTGCATTCCCACCACTTATGCGGGCTCCGAAATGACTCCGATTCTCGGAGAAACCCGCGATGGACGGAAGACAACCCTACGCAGTGCGGCCGTGCTGCCGGAAACGGTTGTCTACGACGTCGACCTGACGATGACCTTACCTGCTAAGCTTGCCGCGACTTCGGGCATCAATGCGATCGCCCATGCCGCGGAGGCGCTCTATGCTCAAGAGGCCAATCCCGTGATCTCGCTGATGGCGGAAGAGGGCATCCGTGCCCTTGCACATGCGTTGCCCGTGATTGCCGTCACAAGCGACGATCACGACGCGCGCACCGAAGCACTCTACGGCGCATGGTTTTGCGGGGTTTGTCTCGGTACCGTCGGAATGGCACTGCATCACAAGCTTTGTCACGTGCTCGGTGGTCGGTTCGATCTTCCGCATTCGGAAATGCACGCCATCGTTCTCCCGCATGCGCTGGCCTATAATGCGGCGGCAGCCCCCGACGCCGCGGCTCGCATCGCCAAGGCAGTAGACGCGAACAACGCAGCCACCGGGTTATTCGATCTAAGCCGGCGACTAGGCACGAAGCGCGGGTTGCGCGAGATCGGTATGCCGGAGGATGGTATCGACCGTGCGGCGGACCTTGCGATAGTCGACGCCTATTGGAATCCCCGTTCTCTCGAGCGCGACGCAATCCGAGACCTTATCGCCCGCGCTTGGGCAGGCGAACCGCCTGCCGTACCTTAGGAGACGATGCTCTCTTCCGCCAAACAAAGCGAACTCAACCCACGGAGTGATAATGCGCAACTTCAACGAAGATACGATCACTGATGCGGTGCTTGAGCGACTGCAGGGCGCAACGAATGCCCGCATTCGAGAGATCAGCGAGGCCCTGGTGCGACATCTCCATGCGTTTGTACGCGAGGTGCGTCCCACCCAAAAGGAATGGGAATACGGCATCGACTTCCTCACGAGGACCGGTCAAATGTGCGACGACAAACGCCAGGAGTTCATTCTGCTCTCGGATACTCTGGGCGTCTCGATGCTGGTCGACGCGATCAATGTTTCTTCGGTGCCCGGCGCGACGGAAAGCACGGTGCTCGGCCCGTTCTTCGTTCAGGACGCTCCAGAAGGGAAATTGGGGGAGGACATCTCCAACGGCGTCGAAGGC
Organism: Bradyrhizobium sp. 33ap4; assembly: GCF_032654765.1. Taxonomy (NCBI): domain Bacteria; kingdom Pseudomonadati; phylum Pseudomonadota; class Alphaproteobacteria; order Hyphomicrobiales; family Nitrobacteraceae; genus Bradyrhizobium; species Bradyrhizobium sp. 33ap4. The sequence goes on from NZ_JAUMTJ010000046.1 coordinate 65,044, forward strand.
GATCCGCTTTTCGTCACGGGCTCGGTCTCGACCGTCGACGGTCTCCCCCTTGCCGGCGCATCGGTCGATGTCTGGCATTCCGACGACGATGGTAATTACGACGTGCAGCAACTCGGTGAGATCGGGGGGCTGGCGATGAGGGCCCGCTTCCGCACCGACGCCAGCGGTCGATTTAATTTTTGGTCGATCAAGCCGGCAGCCTATCCGATACCGCACGACGGCCCAGTCGGCGAAATGCTAAAGGCACAGGGCCGGCATCCTTGGCGGCCGGCACACGTGCACTTCATGATTTCCGCCCCGGGCTTCGAGCAATTAGTGACGCACATCTTCGTCGCAGGCGACCAGTACCTCGATTCCGATGTCGTCTTCGGCGTGAAGGACGATCTGGTCCGGGAATTCGTGCTTCGTAACCCCAGCGACGAAGGCGACGGTCGGGCCACCAATAGAAAGTACTACTACCTAAACCACAATTTCGGTCTGAAGAGGGCTGCGAAAAGCTCACAATCCTTGGAGTCAACGAAGGTCTCGAGAGTTCCCGGCGCACAAACCTGAGTGCGTTCGCCGCTCAGCTCTCTCGACCGTAGCGTCGAGCAGCTACTCACTAGTGTTGGGCTGCCAAGATGAGCATAGGCGCCACGCAGGGCTCAGCGCGCCCGGCGAGACTCGCGGTCCATCGTCCGATCCCTGTTGCCGGCACGCGTGGCCCATTCCGACAAAGCAAAATTATCTAATGATCTCAATAGCCCGAAAGGCTGCAAAATATCGGAATAGCACCAGAAAACATTGCCGAGATTCGAAGACTTCCAATCTGAATGGAGACCGGCTTCTCGATCATCTTAGCGCGATAGGAGGTCGCGTCGAGGCGGCTTTAGGCGAAAGATTTCAGAAGGTACCGTAGGTTTTCTGGCTGTGCGGAAAGGCGGTAGCGCTCCCCCGCTACCATGCGGCATTCGTCATCCCGTCGCGGTTCATCGCCTTATCCAGCCTCCGAAGGGATGGTGCTTTCCACGCGGTCCGCCAGCTCGGGGGCCAGCTCGCTCTGCGGCCACGGCGCGAGTAACGAGGGAAAGGCTGCCTGGCGTTCAGCTGTCGGGTGGGGGCGCTGCATCCTCATGCTCGACTCTCGCCGTTTTGATGGCGGTCGTCAATCTAAGACCTTCGTACGAGTGCGGTGCCTTGGCGACCATTGAGCGAATTAGTGGCGCCAAGCTTCCCGGCCGTCAGCGTCGTACCAAGATACGGCCCAGCAATGCCGTGCTGTACTCGCCGGTGGCCCTCGCCAGATTTCTTGCGCTCGAACTCGGCTGCCCGCCCGGAAAGTTGAAGGGCAGGCTGAGCGTCCAAGGCGCGATGAACCGGAATCCCCAGGAGTCGTCCTTTTGCGGTGGCTTTGAGATCGGTGCGAGTTCGATCTCCTCTGCCTTATGGGCGAAAGGCGAGGATAGCGCGATCTTGCCCTTGATGGGTTGAACGACCGCACCGCCAAGACCGTATTTCAGCATCGAGTAGATGAAATTGCCATCCGGCTGGACGCCGACCAGAGGCTGATCCAGTTTGTCGCGGAGTTGCTTGATGACGAGATAGCTGTCGATGCCACCGGGCACGCCGTCGCGCTCGAACCAGGTTCTTATGGTGCCGGATGAGCTTCGCATGGAGAAGGAGTCATTATCATCCTGGATTCGTGCGACCTGTTTGTTGAAGCCGTAAAAATTCTGACCGATCAACGTGGCTGCCAGCGAGCTCACGAACAAATGCGGCATGTAGCTGAACAGGACGTTCTGCAATGAAGGTGCGTTCTTATGGACAACGTCGGGAATCAGCTGGGCGATTTCGAGGTAGTGCGCGCCGCCGAAGGGTAGTGGTCCCGGACGCACGTTGCGTTGCCGGGCAAAGATCAGGACGACATGATGCGGTGGCTCGGGAATAATCTCCGGTGTCCTTTCCGTCTTGCCCTCTGCATCGGACGACGCGCCGTGATGCGCTGTCTTGATCGTGCTGTGGGGCGCTGGAGGTTCGAGGAGTGTCAGCCCATCGGGTAGCATCTTCTCGAGTTCGCAGCGCGGCCGTTGTTGGACGACGCAAAACGCCTCGATTTCGCCGGTACCGGCGACGGCGTTAGTGGCAAGCTTGCGCAACAGGTCCAATGCCGGCAACAAGGCGGTTGGCAGCGAAACGTCGTTGAAGTCGTTGGCGTTTGGCATGGCAATATCTACTCCTGCAATTGCGGCTGCCGCGGCGCGGCCCGCCATGACCGATGCTTCAATACAACCCGCATTAATACCGGTACGAACCCAGTCGCCGGCGAGAAAGAGATTGTCGACCCCCGACTTGCCGGCCTCCATGCGTTTGAACACGCTGCCGGGAACCGATAGCACATATCGGTCCGAGGGATTGATGTTCACCCTCGGATATTGCGCGAAGAACCGCCTTCGAGTCGGGGGGGAATAAGCACGATAGTCGAAGAATCGCTCCCAACGAATGGCATGGCCGGGGCCTTCAATTCCGGGCCATAGGAAGTGAAGGTTGCTCTCGACCCAGTGCAGCATCCTTCGCCTTTGCCGCGCGAGCATCCTGGCCGGATAACTGTGTTTGCAGAACGGGGGCGGCGGATGCAGGGGATCGTCGACCAGGGAGCCAACGAAATATGCCAACCCCTTGGGAGGCGATTGAGGCCATTTTTCCAGTGGCAACATCAGGCTGAGGTCGGCCCAGGTATCGAGCGGCAATACGAATCCCGAAAGAGCCGTTCGATCCTGCTTGCAACCGAGCTCTCGCATGCCGACGCTTGTCCATGCCTGAAAGGCTACCGTCGCCGTCGTCTTGATGGCATCGACCATCTCTCGCCAGCCGGGCGTGTGGCAGATCAGGTCGCTGCATATCGTGCAAAATGCGCCGATGCCGATGCCGAGCACGACATCGTCGAAATCTCTCCCTCGCAGCAGCTTTCGGGGAGGGGCGACGCCGGGCCACTTCGTCCACGCCGATTCCAGGTCTATTCTTTGGTCCCGCAGATCCTGTCCTTGGACCAGCTGACAGTAGTCTGGATGGGAAGGCCAGCTCGGGATAGTGCCATCTGCGCCGATCCAGATCAGCGGATCGTAAGAATTGCCGGAGTGGGTGGTCGCCTGCACGGTGGTGTCGATGAACTCGATCGAAGCTTTGTCTTGAGACAGTCCGATGTGCTCGACCTTGGTAAAGAATTCGAATTTGACATGGCGTTTCGTGAGGACCTGGTAGAGCGGAGCGAACAGCAGCTCGCCCATGGTCGCCTTGAGAAGGTAGAAGAACGACCCGCGATATGTGAAGAGCAGCTTCAACAGGATGCGGGTGCCGGTGCCTGCCGCCACGTTCCTGCAGGGAATGACATTCCCGTATTCATGCGTGTGGCGGCTACCGAAGAACCCGAACACATAATCATAGCAGCCACGGATAATGGCGGAATCCAGCGTCGAATCCGAGCAACCGTTCGACCTCATCCAATCGGTCCACTCTTGATGGTCGATGCAGTCGAAGCCCTGCCACAGCACGCCGTCGCTCAACATGCCGATCGCGATCGTCAGCGCGACCTCCGCCACGATCTCGCGCGGGTCGCGTGGCATGGCGGCTGACGCCGGCTTGTCGCAGAGCTGAGACCGCGCATGCCTTAGTATCGTCTGTAGTTCGGCGGCGTCACTCGGGCTGACCGCCCTGGGATCCTGCGGCAGGATATCGATCTTCGCCCGCGCCGTTCTGAACGGACCGTCGGTTGTTCCGGCCGCCACGGCGGAGTGCTGGGTCGCCGCCGGCCATTGGTCGGTGAAACCAGCGATCGACTGGCTCTGCTGCACCGAGCATTCGAGCAGGGAGCGCAGAAAATCGACGAGCGAGACTGCGGGACGCGGTGTGCCGGGAATACCTTCATGGGGTGGAATGTCGATAGTCCATGAAGTCCAACCGGAATTGAACGGCTCCATGAGCACGGATCGATCGAGGCCCTCGAAGGCGTTCTCGCGTGATCCGAACGGCGGGCTGAGATCGAGATCGTTCATCGCGGCATAAAGCCGGTCGACCAGTTCGAATGCGTTATCGTAGAAACCGGTCCAGACATGAAGTCCGTGTTCTTCGGCGCGATATCCTTTTTCCTTGTCGCGGCCGACCGCTCCCTTGCCGCCAAGCCGCCAGCCGATCGTGTAGACGGTGATGTCGAACAGTTGATGCTGCGGATCTTGCTCCGTCAGCTCGAACGCCGCGCTGAGCGCCGCGACACCGCCTCCCAGGATTGCAATCTTTCTGAGCGCCATGCGGCCGATCCTCATTCAGCGGGGGCGGGCGCGCAGCTGCGCATAACATCACAGAGAGACACAAATTGTCGGGTAGCGTGAAGGAAACGCTCGCCGGGAATTTCGAGCTCTGCGCCGGTGATCGCGCGCGCCGCCTGCATTCCCGAGATCACGGCTGTTTCAACGCATTCGGTGTTGAAGCCGGTGTCGATCCAGGTTCCGGCGAGGTACAGGTGCTTGAAGCCGGACTCGTCGGTCTTCAGGCGCCAGGCGCTGGTGCCGGCCGCGGTCGCGACACAGCAGTCCCAGGGACTGATATTGGCTTTGACGTGCTGAGCCCTGATCCGGCGATAGCCGTGGCGATCCTGATCGTCGTAAAGCACGGTCCAGTCAAACGCACCGTTCGTCATCACCTTCGGCCAGATGAATTTAGCCTTGTGCTCGAGCCAATCCAGCGTCTTGAGATAGGCGAGCAGATTTGCCATCTCCTGGGTATGCCGGCTTGTCTGCGGCGCTGCGTACAATTTCGAAGGGAAGACGTCACAGAGGTAGTGAAGCGAGTAGGGAGGAGGGACGCGGCGCTCATACCGCAGGAGCTGAAACATGTCCGCCCAGATGTCGAGAGGATTGGGGCCTGACACCAGCGCGGGCTTTTGTCCGGGCCAGCCGAGGTCGGCAAGCGAGCGCGTGCTCCAGAGCTGAACTGCGATGCTGGGCACCAGGCGAAGCTTTGCCGCCATATTCCAGAAGCCGGTGCTGTAGTTGTAAAGGTCGTCGAACGGCTCGTGCTTTGCTTCAATGCCAGATAGGCCTGGTCCGGGCGGTCGCTCGACACTCTTGTTGCCCGTGAACTTCTTGAAAGCGCCGAGCGGTATCGCCAGGACGACATCGTCGAAATCGTCGACGCGTGTCTTTACGTCGGTGCCGACCCGCTCGTTGCACCAGAACGATTCAAAATCAACGCAGCCGTTCGGGGGCACGTCGAGGTGAAGCCAGTCGGGTTGGCTGCTCCAGCCGGACAGTCCATCGCCAATCGGCACGGTCCATTCATAGCCGGACTTCGGTATCGCCTGCACGTCAAAGTGCAGTGAATCGACAGATCGCCCATCCGACGAGACCCTGATGTCGGTCAGTTTGTGAAAGAACCGAAACTCGACGTCTCGCTGCTTGAGTATCTCGAACAGGGGAGCGACGATCACTTCGCCTGCACCGGCCTGCAGCTCCCACGCCACGGCTCCTTGATAGGTTCCGAGTGCTCGAAGCAGGACCTGGACCGCAGTTCCTGCTCCGTAGCTCGCGTTGGCGATGTCTCCGTCCGGATACTGAAACATCGTGTCGTAGAGCGCTTTCACCATTGGCGAATGCTTGACCAGTGAGGGCTCGGCGCCATGACGAACCAACCAGCGGCGAAAGTCCTCGCCGTCCATCTGCTGGATGGATCGTTGCTCAATCACGATGTCGTCGAAAATGCCGTCCACCAGCGGCCACGCTAGTCGCAAGGCCTGGTCGAACAAGTGACCGGCTGCGGTATTCGCAAAGGTCATATGACAACTGGCGCCGGCAGCGCCCTGAAGCACCCGGCGGACTAATTCCATGTCCGCGGGGCCAAACGAGATCATGTCTTCGTCGAGATGCAACAGCCATGCCGAGGCAATCTCCAGACAGGTTCTTGCCGTCACCACACCGAGTAGTCTTGAGGGGGGAAACCGCGGGTCGTCGCGCATTTTTATCGTTTCGATCGAAACTTCGTCGAGCTTGACGATCGGCGAGTCTGACCCGAGCGCATAGTCGTGGAAGTTGATCAACAGCCCTATCGCGTGCGACAGACAATTGGCGATGCTGAGGTCAGCCGGTTCTCTGCCGGGTATACCGACTTTCTTCGATGTCGGGAAGTTGACGTCATACACGGTCGGCTTGGCCCCATCGGGATCGCCGATCGGCGTGTAACCCTGTGGGAGAATCAAAGTGTTCAAATCGACTTTCGCTCCCTTCCGCGGCAAGTTTCGGTAAACTTCGGCCAACATCTGGAAAGCGTTCAGGTAGTGGCCGAACCAGATATGCAGGCCATGCTCGATGTTGCGGCCCTGCGCATCGCGCCCGCTGGCGCACTTGCCTCCGAGCCGCCATCCCAGCTGATAGACCGTGACGTGATATTGCTTGCGCAATTCCGATGTAAGGCTGAGCTGATAGGCGGCGGAAAGTCCCGCCATTCCGCCGCCCACGATGATGATGCGGCGCTGGCTCAAGCCTGTCTCCATTGCGACGACGGCGATGGATGGACACGTTTCAGTTCGGCGAGCTCCTTGGCGGCGCCGAGGCGTTCAAAGATGTCGGCCGCCTGCCGCAGGCGAGACTCACGCTCAGGATCGCTCGCGCTGGTCGCAAGGCCGATTCGATAGATCGCCTGCGCCTGCTCGCGGGGGGTTTGCAGCAGCTCGGCCACTTCGGCGGCGCGCTTCCAATTCTCGAGCGCCCGCGCCGGTTGACTGGTCAGGAAGCGCAATCGGCCGTTCATTAACAGGCTGTAGAGACGGCAGATCGGCGATGTTCGAGCCAGCCGCGAAAGCTCCCGGCACGCCAGCTTCGCCTGGCTTTGAATGTTCGAAGAGACCGCGCCGGAAGCTTGCTCCCAATGGCTCAGTAAGACATCGGCGATTCCTGCCGGCCCGAAGGCATATCCGCCCCACACAACGCCGCATTCGCGCAGGATTGGAAGTCCCCGTTCCGCAAGCTCAAGGGCGACCGCGGCCTCGCCGCGCTCGAGATAGCCGGCCGCGGCCACGCCCGTGCAAAGCAATTGTTCGGTGCGGATCAACCGCTGGCCCGCCAGCGCTTTCAGTTTGTCGAGGCATCCGGTATCGGCCCCGCCCCGGGTGATGTCGATCAATGCCCGTAAGGAAAGACTCCAAGCGCGGATCTGCGGCGGGGAATCGTCGGAGAGTTCCGCGAACAGCTTGGCAAGCCGCTCGTCGGCGAGCGAAATATATCCCCGCAACAGCGCGATGAAGATCAACATCGTCTCGCTGTTCTGCGCACGCTTTCGGTCTCCCAGGCGCTCGTAACAACGTCTTGCATGCTCGCCATGCGCCTCGGCATTATCCCATTCGGCGAGGCCATAAGAGAGAACGCCGAGCACGAGTCGGACCCGCGCGATCTCGGGCAGCGAGCCGTAACCTTCCGCAAGTTGGATCGCGCGCGCCGCGTACCTGCGGCCGATCCCCACCATGCCGGACATCCCAATTCCGAGCGCCAGCGCGCTGTATCCTCGAATCGTCTCCGGGGTCGCGCCGCATTTTTCGGCCAGGTTCAACGAGGCCAGCGTTCCGTTGAGCACGGCCAGCGAGTCATTCTGGTAGAAATACTGCTCCGACAGAAATTCGTGCATATGAGCGACGCGCTGCATGTCGGACCTGTCCTGCTCAGCCAGGGCCACTTGTTTCGACGAAGTATACCGTAACCTCAACTGGGTTGCGGCGTTGCGAACAAGCGCGCCGATTCGTTCGGTCTTGCTCGCCGGAAGACGATGACCAAGCAACTCCATCGCGCGGTGGTAGTGGTTGGCGGAGCTCTCGTAGTCCGACAATTCGTGACAAGCGTCACCGAGGATGACCTCCCAAGCCGCTTTGCGGCTGCGTCCGATCTGGATTGCTTCGCGCTGCGTGAGATCGAATAGCTTCTCCACGTAACGGATCGCTTCGCGATTTGCCGAGTTGTTGCGCGACTGTTGCGCCGCAAGCTCGAGGTAAGTGATCGCCCGCAACGGCTCGCCGCCAAGCTCGAGATGCCTTGCCAGGCGCGCATAATTCGGTTGCAGCTCCTCGGCGTGATGCTGCTCGATGAAGCCGGCAATCCGCCGATGGAGGGTTTTTCGCTGCGCAAAAGACAAGACATGATAGGCAACCTCCATCGTTATGGAGTGCCTAAACACAAAGGAAAGTGGCCGCGTCTCGCGATCGAGTTGCAGGAAGTCGAAGTCGATCAATCGGCGGATGCATTCCGCCTTGGTGGCAGCGGACAACTCCGGGACGATTTGATCCAGCAACTCGGAGGAGAAGGCGTCGCCGACCGCGCTGGCGGCCTTGAGCACCAGCTGGTCGTCGAGCGATAGCAGGTCGATCCGGCTGACGATTGCGCGTTCAACGCTGGTCGAGAGCGAGATACTGGAATCGGCGAGGCTCTGTTCATCGAACGAACATATCCCCCGCGTAACCTGAATCTTTCCAGTGTCCCTGAGCGCGAGCGCGAGCTCCTCGCTGAAGAACGGATTTCCACTGGCATGACCGTAGACATATCGCACCAGTTCCGGCGGAACCTCGGACGATCTCAGGCGCCGCTTCACCAGCAGCCGCACGTCGTCGCGCGATAGCCGGTCGAGCCGCAGCTGCAGCGATGAGGCGAGTTCGACGGCAAGACGCTGCTCTGCGATCGCTGTCGTCTGGGTCCGCTGAGTAACCACGATCAGGAAGTCCGAAAGCCGGCGCGCGACGGCGCCAAGCAGTTCGATCGAGGGGCCGTCGAACCAGTGGACGTCCTCCATCAGGAGGATGCGAACGCTCGATCGGCGAAGGATGAAGATCACGAGTTCTTCGATCGCGCTCGCGCGAGCCGAGCCGACGATCTGTTCGGTGAAGGCGAATTCGGAAAATCCCAGTGGAATGACTTCTTCGAGCAGCGGAAGCCAATTCAGCAGCGACTCGTTTTCGAGCAGCGCTTCCGACAATTCGCGTCGAACCCGCGGTCCGTCGCCCGGTCCTTCAAACTGCAAGATCTGCCGCAATACGGCGCGCCACACGAAATAGGGCGTCGATCTTTCGATCGCCGTGGCATTTGCAACCAGGACGGCGTGATTGTCGGCCTGCGCCGATCCGATGAAGTCTTCGAGTAGGCGCGATTTTCCGATGCCGGCTTCGCCTGCAATGAGGACGAGCTTACCGGTTCCTGTCTTCAGACCGTCGAGACAGCTCCTGAGCATCGCGGTTTCGCTGACGCGGTCGATGATGGTGCGCCGGGGTGGAGCATGGAAATCGTCGGTCACTGCCGCCGGACTGAACGCCAACATCGATGCGCCCGTCCCCTTGACCTGGAGATGTGGCAGCAGATTGAACACGATCCTGCGCCCGACGGCCTGGGCCGTCGTGGCGTCGCAGACGATGTCGCCCTGTGCGGCCTCGGCGAAATGCGCGGCCACATTGATGGCCTGCCCAAAAATCCCGAACGTCCTTTGATGGAGGCCGCCATAATTGCTGCAGAACAGGCGGCCGGTCGCCAGGCCGACAGAAATCGGAATGGCCTTCGCTTCCAGCTGGCGACGGAGGCGCAGACACGCCTCGACTGCCCTGAAGGGATCGTCTTCGTGGGCAAGCGGAGCCAATCCGAAGACGAGCGTAAGAGTCAGGCCCTTGTCGTCCATCAGGACCTGATGAACGGTTCCCTCGAGCCGTTCGGCGATTTGCTGGATGTCAACGACGAAGGCCTGCAGTCTCGTCAGGAAATCATCATCGAAATTGAAATCGGGGAGGCCGACCCGCGCCACTGTGAGCGTGCGAAACTCGCCGACCCAGTCGCTGGCATCGGCCTTGCCCGTGTGGCTTCCGAAGATAATGCCGTCTATCGGTGCGACGGCATCGGGCGCGTTCATTCCAAGGAGCCGTGCTCCATAGGGCATGGGCTCGAGTTCGCACGAGCCCGTCAACAGCCGCGCGGCGTTTGCACACAACGCGATGTCGCCGATCGCGGCCTTCTGATAGGCGAGGCCGATGCTGTAAAAGGGTTCTCCGGCTGCAACATAGTGCCATTTGTCCTGCCAGCCGCCGAGCCTGCAGAAGAACACTTCGCCGGTTTCCACCGCCGTACGCGCACTGATCGCTTCTCGGCCCGGCCCGGCGGTCATGGCCTGTCGCAGCGCAAGGCCGCAGCGCACGGCCTGCGCGGTAGCGACGGCCGCGTCCGGATCGACCCAAATCGCGAGAATGGCGTCGCCGGCGAAAGCGACGATGTCGCCTCCCTCTGAATCAATCACGTCGGCCAGTATCGCAAAGCAATCGTTGATGAAGTAGGTAAGGCTTTCAGCGCCGTCGCCGGCAGCGCGGTCGGTCTTCGCTGTGAAGCCGGCAATGTCGATAAGCAGCACTGCCGCGGTCCGGGCGTCCGCGCGAGGGTTGTTGGACCACTCCTGAGACCGGAGGCGTGCATTCACCCATTTTGGCGTGTGGGCGGCTTGCTCCCTCGCGACAGCTCCGGCAGGCATTGCACGACCTCGGCTCAATGGAGCCGGAATGGAACCCTGTCTTGGAGAGAAAATCAACAAACCTGCGGTTCTCGGACCGCCGGAGACCGTCAGCGGTCTTGTCCAATGTCTAAAATGCCTTTTATCACTTCGGCCGCATCCGGGCTGTGGGGTGGTTCACAATGATCGTCAAACTTCGGGTCCGTTCGTGATCCGGAAAGAACGCGACCACAGGCGATGACCTTGTCACTCACACGCATGTCGACGTGCACATGACGGGCCGGCCGAGCCGTGCGCATGAGGCGGCGCGAACGCGCGCCAAAGGACCGTCACTGGCTCTCTTGGCTTTCGACACCTTGCTTTCGTTCCAGTCTTCATGAGGCTGCGCCTTCTGAACAAGCTCGACTTCCAAATTGAGGCTCAACCTATTGAAAACACTGGGCCGGGAAATGACGGGGCGATCCCGGCAGGAGGGATATCCCAAGCAAATTCAATGGCATGGAATTGATAACCCCGCCAATGCCGCCATTGCCTAGCGTTTTCGTTGCGGTGGCTACCGTGTTCGTCGCTGAAAGGGGGTATCAGCGCGAACAAAACGGACTAGGTGGTGTGGACACTTATCGCAGCCATAGGACGATGGCAGCGAGAGTGACGACGGCCCGGTAATTCCGGGCGGT
>NZ_JAUMTJ010000047.1:0-76009 GCF_032654765.1 Bradyrhizobium sp. 33ap4
GAAAAGACCGATTTGCCTCGGTCCTGCCGAGCATGCACCGCGACACAGTGAATCATTCCCCGGACACCCCTGCCGCACGCGGGGCGAGGTAAGGGGAGCCCGACGCTCGATCGAGGTTACATCTCTGCCTCTAGGCTCCACTACGCCACCAGCGCCGTCGCGACGCGCTGCGCCTTCAGCAGGCTGATGACCTCGGCGTTCGGCCGCGCGCGGCTGAACAGAAAGCCCTGGCCCTCGTGGCAGCCTTCGGCGCGCAGGCGGCTCAACTCCGCTTCGGTCTCGACGCCCTCGGCGGTGATGGTGACGCCGAGCCCGATGCCGAGGCTGACGATCGAGCGCACGATCGCCTGCGCGTCCGGGTTCGCACCGAGGTCGCGCACGAACGACTGGTCGATCTTGATCTTGTCGAACGGGAAGCTGCGCAGATAGCTGAGGCTGGAATAGCCGGTGCCGAAATCGTCCATCGACATCCGCACCCCGAGCGCACGCAGCGCATGCAGCGTCGCCAAAACCTGGCTGCTCTTTTCGAGCAGCAGCGTCTCGGTGATCTCAAGCTCGAGCCGCCGCGCCGGCAGGCCGGATTGCCGCAGCGCGTCGGTGACCAGCGCCAGCAGATTGCCGGTACGGAATTGCAGCGGCGACAAATTGACCGCGACGCGCACGTCATCCGGCCATTGCGCCGCGTCCATGCAGGCGCGATGCAGCATCAGCGCGCCCAGCGGATTGATCAGCCCAGTCTCCTCGGCCACCGGGATGAACTCGCCAGGCGAGATCATGCCGCGCTCCGGATGCGGCCAGCGCACCAGCGCCTCGAAGCCGGTGATGCGCCCGCTCGCAAGATCGACCAGCGGCTGGTAATAGGGCCGCAGGCCTTCGTTCTGGATCGCATCGCGCAGGTCGATCTCGATCTTGCGGCGGCTCTGGGCGCGCGCGTCCATCTCCGCCTCGAAGAAGGAGAAGGTGCCGCGGAATTCGCTCTTGGCGCGCGACAAGGCCATGTCGGCGCTCTTCAGGAGCTTTTCGGAATCCTCGCCGTCGCCGGGCGACATCGCGATCCCGATGCTGGCGCCGATCACCACCGAATGCCCCTCGAGCAGATAGGGCTCGCCGATCGCGTCCAAGATCCGCCGCGCCAGCAGCACCGCGTCCTCGGGCCGCATCACGCCGCCCTGCACGATGGTGAACTCATCGGAGTTGAGGCGGGCCAGCGCATCTTCCTCGCGCAGCGTCGAGCGCAGGCGCTTGGCGACCGCGCGCAGCAGCTTGTCGCCGATGCCGTGACCGAGCGTCTCGTTGACCGCCTTGAAATTGTCGAGACCCAGCATCAGCACCGCGACCTTGTCGGTCGAGCGGCGGGTGTGCTGCAGCATCTCGTCCATCTGCTGGCGCAGCAGATTGCGGTTGGGCAGGCCGGTCAGGCTGTCGTGCTGGGCCATGAAGGCGAGCCGCGCCTCGGCGCGCTTGCGTTCCGTGATGTCCATCAGCGCGAGCAGCATCGCCGGCTGGTCGCCATGCATCAGCTGGCGCGAATAGATCGCAAGGTCGATCAGCGTGCCGTCGGCGCGCACATGCTTCCAGGTCCGCGCCGCCTGCTCGTCGCTGCTGCGGCCGGCCGCCCAAGGCAGGTCGGCGTCGAACGCCTGCAGGCTCCTGATCGTCATCCGCTCGAATTCGGCGCGGACATAGCCGTAATGCGCGATCGCGGCGTCGTTGACCGCGAGGATCCGCTCGCCGTCGAGCGCGCACAGGATCATCGGCACCGGATTGCCGTCGAACAGCAGGCGGAACGACGCCTCGCGCTGCTTCAGTTCGGTGATGTCGACGCGCAGGCCGACGATGCCGCCATCCGAGGTCAGCCGCTCCTCGATCAACACCACGCGGCCGTCGGCCAGCACCTGCTCGTGCCGCTCGCCGGGCTGGTACATCTTCCTGAGCCGTTCGGCGATCCACTCTTCCTCGCGGCCGGCAGCCTCGGGATAGTCGCCGCGCGCGACGCCGATGCGGATGGTGTCTTCGAGGCGCGCACCGTGCTCGAACAGGTCGGAGCTGCGCTTGTAGATTTCCGAGTATTTCTTGTTCCAGAGTGTGTAGCGGCCTTCCGGATCCAGGAACACGATGCCCTGCGGCAGGATGTCGATCGCCTCACGCAGCCGCGCGTTGGATTTGCGCGCCTCGGCGATCGCGGCTTCGGCCTGCGCGCGCTGGCGCACCAGTTCGCCGATCTCGACCGCGGGGCGGCGCGATCTGCCCGACACTTTCGGCATCGGTGTGGGACGACGGCCCCGAGGACGGGACAGTTTGGCCTGGTTCGGTTTCTTGGTCTTTTTCTTCGGCCGCATCATCGGTATCGCACGCCCCACGCGCATTCCAGTTCGGCGATATATCTGCGATAAGTCTCTGAAAAATTGGTATCTCTTGGCGAGTAGCTGCGCTGCCTGAGAAACCCTTGCATGCCTGCTTTGCAGGCGAATTCACGCCGGGCGCGAGTTTGCTCCCGGCGCGCCGGCGGCGCACGGCACAGATTCGCAGCGTGGAAGCGCCGGCGCTTGGTGAAGGAAGCGTAAACCGGCGCGCGATTGCACAATGAATGCGCCGAAGACGCTTCAAGCGCATCAATGTTCGTCAGCGTGCGGCAGGGTTATCGCGCGGTTAAAGCGCGGTGCGCCTCAGCCTTCGGATTTTGCCGGATCATACCTTAGTTGGTGATTTCGATGCGCGTGCCGCCTCGGCCGTTGCGCTCGACCAGCCCATAGAGCATTGCGGCGTGCGAGGGATGCAGGCGCACGCAGCCATGCGAGGCCGGCCCGCCAAGGCGCGTGAGTTCGTATGTTCCATGGATGGCAAAGCCGCGGTGGAAGAAGATCGAGTGCGGCATCGGCGAGTTATAGTACTTCTTCGAGTACCAGCGGCGCGCCAGCATCTGCGGACGGAACACCCCACTCGGCGTGCCATAGCCGCGGCGGCCGGTCGACACCGGCCAGTTGTAGCGTCTCGCGCCATCGACGCTGACCGCCATGCGCTGCGATGATTTATCGATGTGAACGACGACGTCGGCCCGCGCCGGCGAGAGCGCCAAAATCGGCGCGGCAATCGCGGCGGCAAACGCCAGCCGTACGCACGATACGCTCGTCACAACAACGCCTACCCTGAAATTATTGCGGACATGATGTCGCCCACAACGTGCGCTTGTAAAGTGGCGTGGCTCACATCGGAGCCTGGAAGCCGCAGGTAATCTTAATCCACCCTGTGGGCGATCAAGCGAATGGGATGAAAGCGCGGTCCGCCTGCTCCGAATCCATGCTAGCCTTGCGCCGACAGAGTGATCCGAATGACACCCCGCCTGCGTCTGTTCCCACTCCTGATCTTAGCCCTCGTCGCCTGCACCATCTCCGCGCGGGCGCAGGACAGGGGCTCGCTCAATCCACAGCCGCTGCCGCCGCTCGCCAACCCCAACGATCCAAAGATCGGGGCGAAGCAGCTGTTCGCGCGCAAGGTTTTGCCGGCGGCGCTGCCGACCCGGTCGATCGGCGGCTACACCAAGGGTTGTCTCGCCGGCGCCGCGCAGATGCCGCTCAACGGCGACACCTGGCAGGTGATGCGCCTGTCGCGCAACCGCTACTGGGGTCACCCGAACATGATCGCGCTGCTGAAGCGGCTGGCGGCCAACGCACACAAGGATGCCGGTTGGCCAGGCATCCTGGTCGGCGATATCGGCCAGCCGCGCGGCGGCCCCGCGCTGTCCGGTCATGCCAGCCACCAGATCGGGCTCGACGCCGACATCTGGCTGACGCCGATGCCCGATCGCAAATTGTCGCGCGAGGACCGCGAGGAGATGTCGGCGGTGATGATGGTGCGCGACGACCGGCTCGACATCGATCCGCGCGTCTTCACGCCGGGCCACGTGCTGGTCATCCGCGACGCGGCGCGGGAGCCGGCGGTGCAGCGCATCTTCGTCAATCCCGCGATCAAGAAGGCGCTATGCCGCGAGGCCACGGGCGATCGCGGCTGGCTGTCGAAGATCCGGCCGTGGTGGGGCCACGACTACCACTTCCACATTCGCATGCGATGTCCGCCCGGCAGCCCGGCCTGCGAGAGCCAGAAGGCGCAGGCTGAGGGCGAAGGCTGCAAGCCGTCCGATCTCGCCTTCTGGTTCAAGGATTCGGTGCTGCACCCGAAGCCTCCGCCGAAGCCGCCGAAACCCCGCCCACCGATGACGCTGGCGCAGATGCCGGCTGACTGCAGGACGGTGCTGAACGCCCCCGACGCCAAGCAGCAGCTGCCAGGGCAATGACATCTTCGTCAGGCGGCTATGCCGGCCGGCTCGAACTGCGATATGATCTCGTGCCGTCGCGCCGTAAGCGCGTTCGGGCGATGGATCGGGGCGGCTGATCTATTCTATCCGTCATCATGAATGGACCAGACATGCGCAAATCGCTCCTCGCCGCATCGCTCGTACTCGTCTCGACCTCCGCTTTCGCGGCGGAGCAGCCGAGCGGCTGTGACAAGTTCAAATGGTCGATTGAGCGCGCACGTGCCGCGCTGACCGCGTCCGATCGCGCCAAGGTCGTATCAGGGAGCGAGCAGACGGCGCTGCCGGCGACCGCGATCACGCTGGCGCTGGTGGCCCCCGGCGACGCCAAATTGCCGACTCCGCCGGAGCGCGCGCCGAAGGAGGGCACCTTCGCCGGCTTCACCAGCTTCAAGGCCGCGCCGAAGGCCGGGCTCTATACCGTCAGCCTGTCGGCCGGGGCCTGGGTCGACCTGGTGCAGGACGGGCATTTCCTGAAGCCAAAGGCGTTCAGCGGCGCGACCGATTGCGACGGTATCCGCAAGACCGTGAAATATGACCTCGCCGCCAGCCCCTTCGTGCTGCAGGTCAGCGGCTCAAAAGAGAACTCGCTGTCGATCGCGATCCAGCCGGCGGACGAATAGGACGAGCGGTTAGACAAACGGTCGCCTTTACCGTAAGCCCCAGCCTGCTATGTTTGCAGTGCGATATCCCTGAGGACCGTAAGTCCGTCGGGGACCAGCGGAACAGCGCTTCCGTTCGTCGCAGGCCAGACCTCACCCAACGCCTGATTTGCGCGCCCGTTCGCGCGTGAACCCGCACGGAGCGCTTTCCATG
The DNA here is from genome assembly GCF_032654765.1 of Bradyrhizobium sp. 33ap4. Taxonomy (NCBI): domain Bacteria; kingdom Pseudomonadati; phylum Pseudomonadota; class Alphaproteobacteria; order Hyphomicrobiales; family Nitrobacteraceae; genus Bradyrhizobium; species Bradyrhizobium sp. 33ap4. The sequence goes on from NZ_JAUMTJ010000047.1 coordinate 5,126, forward strand.
CCACGACTTTCAATTTCAAGGCTTGCCGGACTTTTCACCGCCTTCGTCATCCTGCTCGGCGCGCTGCATTCGCCCGCGAGAGCGGACGACAAGACGCTCACCGTGTTTGCCGCCGCCTCGATGAAGAACGCGCTCGACGACATCGATGCAGCCTATACCGCCAAGTCCGGCGTCAAGATCACCGCCAGCTATGCCGCGAGCTCGGCGCTTGCCAAGCAGATCGAGCAGGGTGCGCCGGCCGACGTCTTCGTCTCCGCCGACACCGACTGGATGGACTATGCGATCAAGCAGAAGAACATCAATGAGCAGACGCGGGTGAACCTGCTCGGCAACTCGATCGTGCTGATCGCGCCGAAGGATTCCAAGATCGACAACGTCAACATCGGACCGGGCTTCGATCTCGCCAAGCTAGCCGGCGACGGCAGGATCGCGACCGGCGACGTCAAGGCGGTGCCGGTCGGCAAATACGCCAAGGCCGCGCTGGAGAAGCTCGGCGCCTGGCAGTCGGCGGAGCCGAAATTCGCGATGGCCGAGAGCGTGCGCGCCGCGCTGACGCTGGTGGCACGCGGCGAAGCCGTGCTCGGCATCGTCTATTCGACCGACGCCAAGGTCGAGCCGGGCGTCAAGATCGTCGGCACCTTCCCGGCCGACACCCATCCGGCCATCATCTATCCGGTCGCGGCGACCACGACCGCGAAGCCAGAGACCGCCGAGTACCTGGCCTTCCTGCGCTCGTCCGCGGCGAAGACGATCCTCGAGAAATACGGCTTCAAGTTCCTGATCAGCCCGACGACTTAAGCACGTGTTCGAGATCTCGCCGGCCGAATGGACGGCGATCCTGCTGTCACTGCGGGTCGCCGTCATCGCAACACTGGTGGCGACCCCGTTCGGGGTAGCGCTTGCCTGGCTGCTGGCGCGGCGCGATTTCTGGGGCAAGTCGCTGCTCGATGCCGCCGTGCATCTGCCGCTGGTGCTGCCGCCCGTCGTCACCGGCTATTTGCTGCTGCTGACCTTGGGCAAGCGCGGCCTGGTCGGCGGCTGGCTGGCCGACCATCTCGGCATCGTGTTCGCATTCCGCTGGACCGGCGCGGCGCTCGCCTGCGGCGTGATGTCGTTTCCGCTTCTGGTGCGGCCGATCCGCCTCTCGATCGAGGCGGTCGACCGCCGCCTCGAGCAGGCGGCCGAGACGCTCGGCGCTGCGCCGTGGCGGGTGTTCGCAACCGTGACGCTGCCGCTGGCGCTGCCCGGCGTGCTGGCCGGCATGGTGCTCGGTTTTGCCAAGGCGATCGGCGAGTTCGGCGCGACCATCACCTTCGTCTCCAACATTCCCGGCGAGACCCAGACCATTTCGTCGGCGATCTATTCGCTGATCCAGACGCCGGATGGCGACCCCGCCGCCGCGCGGCTCGTGATCATCTCGATCGTGCTCGCGGTCGGCGCACTGGTCGCGGCTGAAGTGTTCGCGCGTCGCGCCACCGCGCGCCTGCATGGGCAATAGAGCATGATCCGGAAAAGTGTGAAGCGGTTTTCCGAAGAGGCCATGCTCAAACAAGGAGCTAAAGCGCGATGACGATTCAACTCAATCTCATCGCGCTTTAGCCATGCTGCGCGTCGACATCACCAAGCAGCTCGGCGAGTTCTCGCTTGCAGCCTCGTTCACCAGCGAGGGCCGCGTCACCGGTCTGTTCGGCGCGTCCGGCTCCGGCAAGACCTCGCTGATCAACACCATCGCGGGACTGTTGCGTCCCGACCGCGGCACCATCGTGATCGACGGCGAGACCGTCGACGATACCGCGACCGGCATCCACGTCCCGAGCTGGCGCCGCCGCATCGGTTACGTGTTCCAGGACGCGCGGCTGTTTCCGCATCTCGATGTCCGCCAGAACCTCGACTACGGCCGCCGCATGAACGGCCTCACCGAAGATCCCGCCCAACACCGGCGCGTCGTCGACCTGCTCGACATCGGCGCCCTGCTCGACCGCCGTCCCGGAAAGCTCTCCGGCGGCGAGCGCCAGCGCGTCGCGCTCGGCCGGGCGCTGCTGTCCAAGCCGCGGCTGCTGCTGCTCGACGAGCCGCTGGGGGCGCTCGACGAAAGCCGCAAGCTCGAGATCCTGCCCTATCTGGTGCGGCTGCGCGACGAAGCCGGCATCCCGATGGTCTATGTCAGCCACGACGCGGCCGAGCTGCGCCAGCTCGCCACCCAGATCGTGATGCTGCGCGGCGGCCAGGTGACCGCGTTCGGCGGTGTCAAGGTGCTGACGGCGGGCGCCTAGCTGGCCGTTTTTCCGAAAGTCGGCATAAGATAGCCTATCTTGTCTGCCAGGCCCGCGTCGGGACGTCCGATCGGGCATAGGGAAGGGTGTATTTGTGCGACTGACTGGCTGGGTGTTGCTGCTGATCGGCGGGCTGCTGTGCGCCACGATTTCGTGGGCCGCGCTCGGCTTCCTGCTGATGGGCGTCGGCCTGATCGCGCTGCAGGTCGACGAGCGGCGCCGGCGTCCGGCCGATGCCGCCGTGCCGGCCGGCGCCTCGGGATTTACCCCGCCGCGCCTCAGCGACGGGCTGCAGCCGCCGACCCTCGATCCGATCGCAGGCCAGGATACCGGGCAGCGTCAGTCGCGCCGGGTGGCCTGGCCCGACAAGAAGGGGGACGCAGCCTACGGCCGGGAGACTTACGACCGCGAGGCCTGGCGCCGGCTTGTCGACAGCGATCCTGATCTCGCCCAGATCGCCAATGTGCTCGCCGATTACGGCCCGCAATATGTCGATGAGCTGGCGGCGAGCTATCTGGCCGCCCCCGATAAGGGCCGCCTGGCGGCGATCGTCGACGGCATCATCGCGCGCACCGGGGACGGTCAGCCGATCCCGCCGCCGCCCGCACCAGTCGAAGCATCTCGGCCGCCGCCGCTGCCGCCCCCGCCAAAGCCGGTGATCATTCCTGCCGCCAAGCCGGCGACTTCGCCAAGCAATCGCGCAAACGCTCTCGAAGCGTCCCTGCTCGCCACAGTCGAGGAGGCTTCCGCCAAGATGGCCGCCGAACGCGCGGGTCTCTTCAAGCCTGCCAAGGAGCCTGGAACGGAGCCGGGCAAGGCCACCGACAGCCGACCGCAGGCGGCGAGCCAGCGGGAACCGCTGTTCGGTCGCGCCACCCGGGACGCGAAGCCCGCCGGGCCGCCGCCGGTGCCGGTCACACCGCCGCCGATGCCGGCTACACCGCCGCCCATGCCGGCCGACACGCCCGCCGCTCTCGAAGCATCGTTGATCGCCGCCGTCAGCGAGGCTGCCGCCCGGCGGGCGGACGCCCCCAAGGATGCGTTCAAGGATGCATCCAAGGATGCGTCCAAGCCGGCACCGGGGTCAGCGCCGCCGGCGCGGCGCGAGCCCGAAATCCGTGCGGTCGCGCCCACTCCACCGACGCCACCTCCGCCGGCTCCCGCCACGACGCCAGCTGCGACGACACCACCTGCGAAGACAGCGGCCGACAATCTCGACGAGACGCTGCTCGCGGCGCTGGCCGAGATTTCCGGCCAGAAAATCAAGGGCGAGACCAAGCCGGACGCGGCGTCAAAGGGCCCATCCGGTCCGCCGGACGACGGGCTGTCCGACATGATCAGGAAGTTCGCGCCGGATTCGAGCTTCCTGCGCAAGACGTAACGGCGCGCCTCAGACCCCCGCCACCGACGCCCAGATATCGGCGAGCTTGCGCTTGACGATCTGCATCCGCGTTTGCGGCGCGACCTTCTCCTCTTCCTCCGGCAGGCGCAGGCCGACGACGTTAACGCGGCCACCGCTGATGCTGCGCGCCACCAGCACGATCTCGTCGAGCGCCAGTTCGGCCCCTTCCTTCGGCGCGCGGTCGAGATTGACGTCGAAATAGTCGGCGAGCGTCAGCTTGGCCTGGTGCTCGTCGACCTTGACGCCATAGATCTCGGCGAGTTCGCCGAGCGTATGCTCCGCCGACACCATGAAGTCGCCGAGCAGATGCGGATCGGGCGCGCTCGACGGCGCCATGTCGACGAAGAAGCGGTCGAGCGCCTCGGCGCGCTCCGGCGGCGCCAGCAGGTAGATGTAGTCGCCGGGCGCGACCGGATCGGCCTCGGTCGGCGTCAGGATCCGCTCGTCGCGGATCACCAGCGTCGGCTTCGACCAGGACGGGATCAGCCCGCGGCGGAAGTACAGGCTCTTCGGCCGCACCGGATAGCCGACCAGCTGCTGCTCGAGCTGGCCAGGCAAATCGAGCTCGACGCGGCGCGGGCCGCGTTCGGCGCGCGGCAGCGCGACATGCAGCCGCCGCGCCGCCGGCGCCAGCGTCCAGCCCTGTAGCAGCAGCGAGATGATGACGACGACGAAGGCGACGTCGAAATAGAGATAGGCCTTCGACAGGCCGACCAGCATCGGGATCGAGGCGAGGAAGATCGCGACCGCGCCGCGCAGGCCGGTCCAGGCGATGAAGACCTTCTCCCGCCAGTTGAACTTGAACGGTGCGAGGCAGATCAGCACCGCCAGCGGCCGCGCCACCAGCATCAGCGCGAACGCCACCAGCACGGCGCCGCCGGCGCTGGAGAGCAGGCGATGCGGCGAGACCAGGAGGCCGAGCAGCACGAACATCACGATCTGCGCCAGCCAGGTCGCGGCGTCGAGGAACGTCACCACCGAATTATGCGCGCGGGTCGGCCGGTTGCCGATGATGATACCGGCGAGATAGACCGCGAGGAATCCCGAGGCGTGCACGATCTGCGAGCCGCCGAAGATCACCAGTGCCGCGGTGGTGACGAACGGCGCATGCAGGCCCTGCGGCAGCGCTACATAGTTCAGCGCGATCACCACCAGCCGGCCGCCGATCACCCCGATGATGGCGCCGAACACCGCCTCCTGGATGAACTCCAGCGCGATGTGCGAGGCCGAGCTCTGGCCGATCGAGATGAACTCGACCAGCATCAAGGTGAGGAAGATCGCGAACGGATCGTTGGTGCCGGATTCCGCCTCCAGCGTCGCGCCGACGCGTGGGCGTAGCCGCAGACCCTGGGTGTGCACCAGCAGGAACACGGCAGCCGCGTCGGTCGAGGCCACGACGGCGCCGACCAGCAATGACTCGGTCCAGTTGAGGTCGAGCACGAAACGGGCGACCGGCGCTGTGATCAGCGCGGTCAACAGCACGCCGGCGGTCGCCAGCACCATCGAGGGCACCAGCACGGTGCGGATGCTGGCAAACCGCGTCTTCAATCCGCCGTCGAACAGGATCAGCGCCAGCGCCACCGAGCCGACCAGATAGGTGGTGCGGACGTCGTCGAACTGCAGCCGGCCGGGGCCGGAATCGCCCGCCAGCATGCCGACCAGCAAGAACACCAGCAGCAAGGGAGCGCCGAACCGCAAGGCCAGCAGGCTCGACAGGATGCCGGCCATCACCAGCACCGCACCGAGCAGGATCGCTATACTGACGGAGTCGAGGGATGCCATGCGCCTTCGGAGGTCTCAAATACTTGCAATTGCATCCTTATCGTCGCCACACTGGGACGCCAACCGATTTCTGACATAAGCGGCAATGTGCCCGGTCTCATCAGCCCTAGGTCGCCCCGACACTGTGTTGTATCGATGGTCGCGTGTGCGCCTTTGTGGGATTCTCGCGGGGCATTCGAATCACATTTGGCTGACCCGCGCTTCGAGTTGAGATTTTGCCGATGGACATGAACTGGAAGGACGTCCTCGAATCGATCCAAATGGCGGCGCGCTCGGTCGGCGCCGAGGTCGCCTCGCCCTGGTTCTATCTGCAATTCGGCATCATCCTCGCCGCCGCCGGCCTCGCCTACGCCGCCGACACCGCCATTCATGCGCGGGTCGACATGTCGTCGCTGGCGATGCGCTGGCCGCTGCCGCTCCGGCACTTCGCCCGCGTGATGGTGAAGAGCGCTTCCACCGCCGTGTTCGCGGTCCTGATGATCATCTCCCGCATCGTGATGTGGCACGCGACCTGGCCGAGCCGCAGCTATCTGATCGCGGTCTCCGCCAAGCTGGCGCTGGCCTGGCTGGTGATCCGCCTCGTCACCTCGGTGATCGACAACGCCTTCATCGTGAAAACAGTCTCGATCGCGGCCTGGGTGGTCGCCGCCCTCAGCATCATCGGCCAGCTCGATTGGGCGGCCGACACGCTGGATGCATATGCGGTCGTGGTCGGCGGCCTCCGCCTTTCGCCGCTGCTGCTTATCAAGGCCGGCGCGCTCCTGATCGTGGCACTGTGGCTGACCAACCTCGCCGGCAATTTCGCCGAGAGCCGGATCAACCGCGCCACCGATCTGACGCCGTCGATCCAGGTGCTGCTGGTCAAGATCATCCGCATCGGATTGATGGTGACGGCGATCGTGATCGCGCTCGGCGCGGTCGGCATCAACCTCTCGGCGCTCGCGGTGTTCACCGGCGCGGCCGGCGTCGGCATCGGTCTCGGCCTGCAGAAGATCGTCGCCAATTTCATCAGCGGCCTGATCCTGTTGGTCGACAAATCGGTGAAGCCCGGCGACCTCGTCACGATCGGCGACAATTCGGGCCGGATCAGCGCGATGAAGACCCGCTACATCTCGGTCGCCGCCGGCGACGGCCGCGAGTTCCTGATCCCGAACGAGGACCTGGTGACGCAGAAGGTCACCAACTGGACCTATACCGACAAGAACACGCTGGTGAAGATCGCCTTCTCCACCAACTACGACGCCAATCCGCGGCAGGTCTGCAAGCTCGCGATCACGACCGCGGCGGCCCATCCGCGCGCCACCAAGGGCCGGACGCCGAACTGCATCCTGACCGAGTTCGCCGAGGCCGGGATGAAATTCTCCCTGACCTTCTGGATCGCCGACCCCGACGGCATGGACAATGTGAAGAGCGACGTCATGCTGTCGCTGTGGGACGCCTTCAAGCAGGAGGGGATCAGGGTGCCCTACCCGGTGCGGGAACTCCGCATCCGCGGCGGCGCGCTGCCGGTCGAGAGCGTGGTCGAGGTCTCCAATTAGCGCTTGAGCGCGGTCTTTTCGCCGCAGCGGTGGTCGCTGTTCCGGATATGGCCTGAAAATCAAGCCGTTTGGGCATGTCCCCATGCCCAACCTTGGCTTGCGCCGGGCGCGCCGATCATTAAATTAGGGCCTGAAATCAGCCCCTTGCCCGCAGAAGCAGCCCGCCCATGAGCTATATCGACGCCACCGACACCTCGCTTCGCAAGACCGGTCAGATCAAGCTGCACGGACCGAGCGGCTTTGCCGGCATGCGCAAGGCGGGCGCCCTGGTGTCGAAATGCCTCGATGCGCTCACCGACATCGTCAAGCCGGGCATCCCGACTTCGGTCATCGACGAGTTCGTTCGCAAGTTCGCCTTCGACCACGGCGCCTATCCGGCGACGCTGATGTATCGCGGCTATCGCTACTCGACCTGCACCTCGATCAATCACGTGGTCTGCCACGGCATGCCGGGCGACCGGCCGCTGAAGGAAGGCGACATCGTCAATGTCGACGTCACCTTCATCGTCGACGGCTGGTACGGCGACTCCAGCCGCATGTATGCGATCGGCGCCATCGCGCGGAAGGCCGAGCGGCTGATCGAGGTGACCTATGAGGCGATGATGCGCGGCATCGCCGCGGTGAAGCCCGGCGCCACCACCGGCGATATCGGCCATGCCATCCAGAGCTATGTCGAGCCGCAGGGCATGAGCGTGGTGCGCGACTTCTGCGGCCACGGCCTCGGCCGCCTGTTCCACGACGAACCGAACATCATCCATATCGGCCGCCCCGGCGAAGGCGCGCCCTTGAAGCCCGGCATGTTCTTCACCATCGAGCCGATGATCAATCTCGGCAAGCCGCATGTGAAGATCCTGTCCGACGGCTGGACCGCGGTGACCCGCGACCGTTCGCTGTCGGCGCAGTTCGAGCATTCGGTCGGCGTCACCGCCGACGGCGTCGAGATCTTCACGCTGTCCGAACGCCATGGCGAGAAGCCGTGGGTTCAGGTCTAATCGGGTTCAGCTGTAACCGTCCTCGTCAATAATCGCTCCGCGTGCGCTCGATGATCTCCTCGGGCGTATGGTTCTCTCCGATCGACATCGCGCAGATCCGCGACAGATGCAGATAGGACAGTCCGGTCTCCTCCGCCCAGGCGTTGAACTGCGCCTGCACCTTGGCGAGATCGCGCTTCGACTTGACCTCCTCGGCGATATCGAGGCCGGCATCGCGCAGGCAGGCGACGACGTCGCGCGAGGTGACGAAGCCGTCCCAACCGAGGAAGCGCAGCAGCATCTGTCCGGTGTTGCCGCCGAGCCGGCTGCCGCGCTTGGCCAATAGCTCCAGCAGTCCAACCTCATCCGATGACGGCCAGGCGCTAAGGAATTTGCCGAAGCTGCCATGCTCGCGCGCGATCTCCTGCACGAAGCGGCCGTTGTCGCGCACCGACATGATCTTGGCGCCGTTGCGCACGATCCTGGCGTCGCTGACGAGCTTCTCCCAGAATTCGTCGGGCTTGAAGGCGAGCTTGGCGGGCTGAAAGCCGAGGAACGCCTCCTCGAAGCCCGGCCATTTGGCGTCGATCACGCTCCAGGCAAAGCCCGCGCAGAACACGCGCCTGGTCATCTCGGCCAGCACGCGGTCGTCGCTGAGCTTTGCCAGCGCCTTGGCGCCCGCCGGCGGCCGCAGCAGTTTCTCCAGCGCCTTCGGCCCGCCCTTGCGCTTCTCCGCGCGCGAGCGGATCACCTTGAATGATGTCACGCCGCCCTCCCCCTCTTGCTCTCGAACCGTTGCCGCCGACGGTAATTCGCCCGAAGCATCGTGGCAAACCCGGCAGTTGCATCGGCTCTTGCAAATCGCCGCGAGCACGGCATGGTTGTAGCCGATGCCCGCCAAAGCCAGTGACAGCCCCGATCAGCCCGACGAGACGCCACATTATCACGGCCATCGCGAACGGCTGCGCGAGCGCTTCTATGCGGCCGGTCCCGACGCGCTGACCGACTATGAGCTGCTGGAAATGGCGCTGTTCGCCGCGATCCCGCGCCGCGACACCAAGCCGTTGGCCAAGGCGCTGTTGAAGAAGTTCGGCTCGTTCGCCGAGGTCGTGCACGCGCCGGTGGCGCGGCTGCGCGAGGTCGAGGGCGTCAAGGATGCCTCGATCAACCAGCTCAAGCTGCTCGCCGCGGCCGCCGGCCGGATCGCCAAGGGTGAGATCAGGCGCAACGTCGCGCTGTCGTCCTGGAACGACGTCATCGACTATTGCCGCACCGGCATGGCGTTCGCCGACAAGGAGCAGTTCCGCCTCCTGTTCCTCGACAAGCGCAACCAGCTGATCGCCGACGAGGTGCAGCAGACCGGCACCGTCGATCACACCCCGGTCTATCCGCGTGAGGTGATCAAGCGCGCGCTGGAATTGTCCGCCACCGCGCTGATCCTGGTGCACAACCATCCGTCCGGCGACCCGACGCCGTCGCAGGCCGACATCCAGATGACGAAAGCCATCGTCGACATCGCAAAGCCGCTCGGAATCGCCGTGCACGATCACATCATCGTCGGCAAGAACGGGCATACCAGCTTCAAGGGCATGCGGCTGATTTAGCATTGCACTCAACAAGCCCTCCGCTGTCGTCCCGGCTTAGTGCGCAATTGCACACGGGGGCCGGGACCCATAACTACGGGGTTGCGTTGTCGAAGCACGCTGTGGCTCCAGCTTTGCAAGCCAATTTGCTTTCGTGGTTATGGGTCCCGGGTCGCGCAGCGCTTGCCCGGGACGACATCGAGATTGTGGCAGAGAGTCATACGACCGCATTCTCGCGACATCTCTTGCCGAGCCTTGCATCTCGTTCCGCCCGCGTCATACGAACCAAGCGTAACTGCCGCTAAACTAGCCCATGCAACGTTTCCCGCGCGGCGGCGTTTGTTGCAGATTGATCTGACGGCCTGTCAGGGGCCTTGGGGGACCGATGTCCGATTACGTCATTGAGGAGGGGCTGCCCTATCCGCTGGGCGCCCACTGGAGCGGCCACGGCACCAATTTCGCGGTGTTTTCCGCCAACGCGACCAAGGTCGAGGTCTGCCTGTTCGACGGCGAGCGCGAGACGCACCGCTTCGAGCTGCCCGAATATACCGACCAGGTGTTTCACGGCTTCATCAATGGCGTGCAGCCGGGGACGTTCTACGGCTATCGCGTTTACGGTCCCTACCAGCCGGACGGCGGCCACCGCTTCAACCCGAACAAGCTGCTGCTCGATCCCTACGCCTGCGCCCATGCCGGCAGCCTGACCTGGAATCCGGCGGTGTTCGGCTACAAGATGGAGAGCGGCGACGACCTCACCTTCGACGAGCGCGACAGCGCGCCGTTCATGCCGAAATGCGTGGTGGTCGATCCCAATTTCGACTGGGTCCAGGAGGCGCAGCGGCAGGACGTGCATTGGGACGAGACCGTGGTCTACGAGACCCACGTCAAGGGGTTCACCAAACAGCACCCGGGCATCGACGAACATTTGCGCGGCACCTATGCCGGCTTCGGCTCGAACGCTGCGATCGACCATCTCAAGGCGCTCGGCATCACCTCGGTCGAGCTGCTGCCGGTGCATTCCTTCATCAACGACAGCAACCTGCTGGACAAGCACCTCACCAATTACTGGGGCTACAACACCATTGGCTTCTTCGCGCCGGATCCGCGCTACGCCGCCGACGTGCCGAACAGCCTGCGCGAATTCAAGGAGATGGTGTCGCGGCTGCATGGCGCCGGCCTCGAAGTCATTCTCGACGTCGTCTACAACCACACCGCCGAAGGCAACGAGCGCGGCCCGACGCTGTCGTTCAAGGGCATCGACAATGCGAGCTATTACCGGCTGCTGCCAGACAAGCGGCGCTACTACATCAACGACACCGGCACCGGCAACACGGTGAACCTGTCGCATCCGCGGGTGATCCAGATGGTGATGGACAGCCTGCGCTACTGGGCCGGCCACATGCATGTCGACGGCTTCCGCTTCGATCTCGGCACCATCCTGGCACGTGAGGTCTACGGCTTCGACGAGCAGTCCGGCTTCCTCAAGGCGATGAACCAGGACCCGCTGCTCGCGACCGTCAAGCTGATCGCCGAACCCTGGGATTGCGGCCCCGGCGGCTACCAGGTCGGCGGCTTCCCGGCGGGCTGGGCGGAGTGGAACGACAAATACCGCAACGTTGTGCGCGATTTCTGGCGCGGCGAGGCGGCGCCAGGCAGCCTGGCACCGCGGCTGCTCGGCTCGCACGACGTGTTCAACCGCGAGGGCCGCCGCACCTGGGCCAGCGTCAACTTCATCACCGCCCATGACGGGTTCACGCTGAACGACTGGGCGAGCTACAACAACAAGCACAATGAGGCCAACGGCGAGCACAACAATGACGGCTCGTCGGACAACCACTCCTGGAATTGCGGCGCCGAGGGCCCGACCTCCAATCCGGATATCCGCACTTTGCGCGAACGGCAGAAGCGCAACATGCTGGCGACGCTGCTGGCCTCGCAGGGCACGCCGATGCTGCTCGGCGGCGACGAGTTCGGCCGCACCCAGCGCGGCAACAACAATGCGTACTGCCAGGACAACGACATCTCGTGGTTCGACTGGAATTTTTCCGACGACGGCGGGAAGCTGCTCGCCTTCACCAAGCGGATGATCAAGCTGCGGCGCGACTACCCGATCCTGCGCCGCAGCCGCTTCCTCTCCGGCGATCGCGATCCCCAACTCGAGATTCGCGACGTGGTCTGGATCAGCACGACAGGCGCCGAGATGACGCAGGCCGACTGGAGCACCGGCTGGATCAAATGCTTCGGCGTCGTGCTCGACGGCCGCGCGCGCAAGACCGCGATCGCGCGTGAGGGCGAGGACGACACTGTGCTTGTCATCCTCAACAGCTACGAGGGCGAGGTCGACTTCAAGCTGCCGCCGACGTCAGCCGGACCGCGCTGGTCGCGGCTGCTCGACACCAACGCGCCGGAACAGCCGGCAGGCGCGCAGTTTGCGTTCGACGGCACGTACAAGGCGGTAGGGCGTTCGTTCGTGCTCTTCACCGCTGGCGAGGTGAAGTCATCCCCGTAGCCCGTTGGCTCCACTCGGGCTGCGATCCGCCTTCTCCTTCCCCCTGAAAGGGGGAAGGTCGGGATGGGGGTCAGCCGCAGGCGATGCTGCAAGAGAGCAGATCCCCACCCGCTTTGCTTTCACCAGCAAAGCGACCTCCCCTTTGCAAGGGGAGGTAAGAGTCCCGCGACGCCGTCGGCCAATTGACATTCGGCCGCGGACTGCCAGACTTCGCGGAAAATTAGGGGTGGAGACCTCTGGATGGCCAACCTTTCGGCCTCAAATCACGTCGCCCGTGTTCTGTCGGCGGCCAACCAGGTGGCCGGCGTCGACACCGAGACGCGGATCGCCGCGTCCTGGCGGCGCTGCCTGGTCAATCACAACCTCGATCCGGCCCGGCGCGGGCCGCCGCAGACCCTGACCGAGGCCGAGATCCGGCACATCGCCGAGCCGATGGAGGATTTGATCCAGGTCGCGATCCCCGAGCTCGAGGACCTCGCCCGCGTGCTCCACGATTCCGGCTACTGCGTCAATCTCGCCGACCCCAACGCCACCATGCTGGTGAGCCGGTTGCCCGGGGGCGACTACGCGCGGATGTTCCTTGAGTGGAAGATCTACACCGGCTCGAACTTCGCCGAGACGTTCGAGGGCACCAACGGGCTTGGCACCGCGCTCGCCGAGCAGCGGCCCATCCTGGTGCATGGCGACGAACATTTCCGCGAGCAGTGGCACATGTTCACCTGCGCGGTGTCGCCGCTGTTCGATCATGCCGGGCGGCTCGCCGGCGCCGTCAACATCACCTCGTGCCGCAGCGACCTCGGCCGCAGCGCGCATGAGCTGGCGCTCGCCGTCACCACGGAGGCGACGCGGCGGATCGAGCAGTCGTTCTTCCGCCGGCGCTACCGCGCCTCCTGGATCGCGATGCTGCCCGGCGACGGGCACGGCATGCTGGCCTATGACGACGACCGCCGTGTCGTCGGCGCCTGCCGCACCGCGCGCGCGGCGTTCGGCCTGACCGATGCGATGATCGACGACGGCATCGACCTGTCGCATCTTATTCAACTCGACGATCGCGCGACACGGGCCGCGGACGAGCAGGTCGCGCTGCGCCGCGCCGACGGCACGCCGTGGGGACGCGGCCATCTGGCGCCGCCGGTGCGGGCGCGTTCGCCGCGCCTGCCATCCACACCGCCGCGCGAAAAGCCGGCCGGACAGTTTTCCGGCCTGCACCGGCTGGCGGGCCGCGATCCCGTGCTGATCAAGGGCGTGAAGCGGCTGATGACGCTCGGCAATCTCGATCTGCCGATCCTGCTGCATGGCGAGACCGGCGCCGGCAAGGACGTGTTCGCGCGCGCCATCCATGCGGCGAGCAATCGCGCCGGCCGCAACTACGTCGCGCTGAACTGCGCAGCGATGCCGGAGAGCCTGATCGATGCCGAGCTGTTCGGCTACGAAGCCGGCGCCTTCACCGGCGCGCGGCGCGAGGGATCGAAGGGGCTGATCGTGCAAGCCAGCGGCGGCACGTTGTTCCTCGACGAGATCGGCGACATGCCGCTTTCGCTGCAAACCAGGCTGCTGCGCGTGCTGGAAAACCGCGAGGTCTGGCCGCTCGGCGCGCTGAAGCCTGTCGCGGTCGACATCCGCCTGATCAGCGCCACGCACCGCGACCTGGCGCGGATGGCTGAGGACGGCAGCTTCCGCTCCGATCTGTATTATCGGCTGCGCGGCATGGAGATCCGCCTGCCCGCGTTGCGCGAGCGTGCCGACCGCAAGGACGTCATCGCACAGATCGCCGACGATGAAGCGCCGCACTGCCGCATCGCGGCCGACGCCTGGGCGCAGCTGATGGCCTATCCGTTCCCCGGCAACATGCGCCAGCTTCGCCACGTGCTGCGACTCGCCGGCGCCACCGCGGAGGACGGCGTCATCACCGAGGCCGATCTCGATCTGCCGCCGTTCAGCGCACGCGGCGCGGAGGCCGATCACACAGCGAGCGAGCGCACCGCGATCATCGATGCATTGCGCGCCAATGACGGAAGAGTGACGGACGCGGCCAAGGCGCTCGGGCTCAGCCGCGCGACGTTGTACCGGAAGATCAAGGCGTTAGGGATCGCGCTGGACAGCTAGACCAGAACGGCCCCTGCTGTTCCGGCGGTGCGGGAAAGGTGATATCGTACGGTTTTCGCCTTCAACGCCACGGAGCGGGTCCCATGACACGGTTTCCCCTCGCTGTGGTCGTTGGCCTCATTGCCGCGACCATTTCGCAGCCTGCCGCCTCGGATTCCACTGAGCAACGATTGGGCAAAGTCCATTTTGTAACATCCTGCAAGCCCGAAGCGCAGGAGCTGTTCGATCGCGCCATGCTGTATCAGCATTCGTTCTGGTACAGCGCGTCGCGACGCACCTTCGAGGAGGCGCTGGAGGCCGACCCGCAATGCGCCATCGCCTATTGGGGCATCGCGCTCAGCTATCTCTACAATCCGCACGCGCCGCCGCCGCCGGAAAACCTTCCGCTCGGCCTTGAAGCTGCGAAAAAAGGCCAGGCGCTGAATGCCGGCACCCCGCGCGAGCGCGAATACATCGATGCGATCGCGGCGATGTATGTCGACTACGACAAGGTCGATCACCGCACCCGCGTGCAGCGATTCCTCGCCGCCGAAGAGCAGGTCGCGATGCACTATGCCGACGATGACGAGGCGCAGATCGCCTATGCGATCACGCTCAACGTCGCGGCCTCGCCGGGCGACAAGACCTACGCCAACCAGCTGAAGGGCGCGGCGCTGCTCGAACCGATCTTCAAGCGCCAGCCCGAGCACCCCGGCATCGCCCACTATCTGATCCATCTCTACGACTACCCGGCGCTCGCGGAGAAGGGCCTCCCCGCGGCGATGCGCTATGCCAAGATCGCCGAACACGCGCCGCATGCCCAGCACATGCCGTCGCACATCTTCACGCGCGTCGGCTATTGGAAGGAGTCGATCGCCTCGAACAAGGAATCCGCGCGCATCGCCAAGCAAGACGGCGAACAGCAGGACCAGGCGCACGCGATGGACTATCTGGTCTATGCCTATCTCCAGCTCGGCCAGGACAAGGAGGCACGTGCTGTGATCGACGAGCTCGGCAAGCTCCAGTTCAAGCTCGACCGGTTCGCAGGCCCCTTCGCGGTGGCGGCAAGCCAGGCCCGCTATGTCTTCGAACGCGGCGACTGGAAGGGTGCCGCCGCGCTTCAAGTGCATCCCACCAAATACGCCTATGCGGATGCCATCACCTATTTCGCCCGCGCGGTCGGCGCCGCGCGCTCCGGTGACCCCGCCGCCGCCAAAGCCGATGTCGCCAAGCTGATCGAGCTGTGCGACAAGTTGAAGGACGCCAAGGACGCCTACTGGTCCAACATCGTCGACATCCAGCAGCAGATCGCGAGCGCCTGGGTGCTGTACGCGGAAGGCAAATACGACGATGCGCTCAGCGCGATGAATGCCGCCGCGGAGGCGGAAGACAAGACCGAGAAGCACCCCGTCACGCCGGGACCGCTGGCGCCGGCGCGCGAGCTCTACGCGGCGATGCTGCTCGATCGCGGCATGGCCAGGGAGGCGCTCGCCGCCTATGAAGCCGTGCTCAAGAAGGAGCCCAACCGGCTGGCGACTTATCTCGGCATGGTCAAGAGCGCCAAGGCGGCCGGCGATCAGGCCAAGATCCGGGAATGCGCTGATCAGATTGCCCGGCTCACCGCGGATGCCGATCTGTCGCGGCCGGAGTTGATCGAATTGCGCCAGACTACCGGAAGCAAGCTGTGATGCCACGGGCGACATGGCGCAACGGCGGTGCGGCGCTGCTCGGCGCCGTTGCGCTAACGCTTTGCCACACACCGACACTCAGTGCGATGGAGATCCTCGGCCAGGCCGGCGTGCTCGGCGAATGGGAGCTGACCGGACATCTCACCGAAAGCGCGCCGGGCGCGCCGAGGCAATTCTCCGGACCGCTCAAGATGAAGCATGTGGGCATCTGCACGCAGGACGGGCCGGACGAACGCGCCGGAGAAATCAAGCTGCAAATCACGGGCGCGGATTCGCAGGTCACCGCCGAGCTGGTGCTGGACGGCGCGCCCTGCACCTACAGCGCCCGCAAGACGCGCAATTACGAGGGCACGCTGTCCTGCGAAGGACGCGCGCCCGTCCCACTGCTGGTGTGGCTCAAATAGCCGATACCGTCAGGCCGCCGGTCGCGCGCGGCGCAGCCATTCGTTCAAATCGATGCGGCCGAGGCGCGCCTCGCCGAGCGGCACCAGCGAGTGCTGCTCGACCCGGCCGCCCCAGTAAAGCGCGTCAGGGTCTTTCACCACCTCGCGCGGGTCACCTTTTGCCTTCAGGTAGCGGGCCACGATCTCGTTGAACGGCGCGCGGTCGGGACCTGCGATCTCGACGATGCCGTTGCGCGGCGGCTCGAGCGCGATATCGGCGACGAGCGCGGACACGTCCTCCGCCGCGATCGGCTGGAACAGGCCGGGCGAGAGGCTGACGGTGTTTCCAACCGCGCCCGCATCGGCGATCGCGCCGACGAATTCCATGAACTGGGTCGCGCGGATGATGGTGTAGGGAATCCCGGACGCCTCGATCAGCTTCTCCTGCGCCACCTTGGCGCGGAAGTAGCCGTTCTCGGGCGTGCGGTCGGTGCCGACGATCGACAGCGCGACATGGTGCTTGACGCCGGCCGGCTTCTCCGCCGCCAGCAGGTTGCGGCCGGAGGTCTCGAAGAATTCCATCACCGCCTTGTCCTCGAACGAGGGCGAATTGGCGAGGTCGATCACCACGGCCGCGCCGGCCAGCGCCTCCTTCAACCCCTCGCCGGTGATGGCGTTGATGCCGTTCTTCGGCGAGGCGGCGACGACGTCATGGCCGCGCTGGCGCAGAATGGCAACGGTCCTTGAGCCGATCAGTCCGGTACCGCCGATCACAACGATCTTCATGGTGATACTCCTTGTCGGTGACGAGGTTTCTTGAGACATGCTTTGCCGGATTTGCCGGCGGCAATCGTCATTGGTACGTCGCGCGACCTCTTGTGTCGCTCTCTCGCACGCAACCACACTATAGCACGCCACGGCTGTTCTGATGTCGCGGAGTCTGTCGTCTGACGAGCATGAGCCGTTGGTGTCTACGCTTGCTGAACCTCCTACCGTCGCGTAGACTAATGCGTGCGTTCCAGCCAGCGTGCTGGGGTACCGAAAGCTTCGACCGCTGCCGGGATATAACCGCGGGCTCTCTTTCGTGCTGCAACGCAAATGCTGGGCATGACGTATAGCCCGCTGTGCACTCCTTGATTTGATTTCAGCAAACGCAGGAGGAGTCTATGCGGAATTTTATCACCTTTTTCGTTTCCAGCGTGGCAATCATCGTTGCGGGGTCGACCGCGTTAGCGGGTGAGAAGGTGCTCGAGTTCAAGCTCGTCACCAAGCCTGTCGACGTCAAGGTCATCGAGGCAGCAAACGTCGAGGGGCAGACGGTCGTTTCCGGCAAGTTCTTTGGTGTCGCCATCTTCAGTGATGGCCATATCGGGGTGAAGGAGTTCGTCCATTCAGGAGACATGCTGAAGGGCTCGGGCTCCTATTACGGTTACAGCACCTACACGTTCGAGGAAGGCGCGATCACCGCGCGTTACACCGGCGCGATCAAGGACGGAAAATCAAACGGCGAATATACGATCCTTTCGGGCACGGGCGCTTATGCGAATGCAACGGGCACAGGAACGATCGAAAGCGCGCCGAACCCCTTCAAGGGGGTCAATCTTCTGAACATCAAACTGGTCGTGAGAACGCCGGGGTCATAGCAGCGCAGCGTCCGCGGGACCACGGCAAGGACAGCGACGCCTCACATGAGCGTTGGCTCGGCCAGCGGTCGCACGGCCGGGCCAAAGCCATCAAACGCGTGCAAGACGGGTCGTCAGCATTGCGCCCTCAAGGCGACGCAGCCCGACAGCTCTCAAACGATTGAGAGAGGATCGGGTACCTGGACCCGTCCGCCTCGCAGATGTCAGTACGTTTCAGGAAAATTCGTTCCAGCTCACACGCCGCGCATCGACGTCGCCGAGCTCGACCGGATCATGGATGTTGCGCACGCTCTGGAAGCCGGAGCGCAGATAGATCAGCGGGTCGACTGTGGTCGCGGCGCGGACGTGCTGGACCTCGCCGATGAAGATCGAATGGGTCTTGGTCTCGAGCTCCTGCGCCAGCACGCAGTCGAACGCCGCGACGGCATCCTCCAGCACCGGGGCGCCGGTGGCGCCGGTGGTCCAGCGCCCAAACGCAAAACGGTCGTCGCCGTTGACGCCCTTCTGTCCGGAGAAGGTCAGCGCCAGCAGCGCGTGGTCCTCGTTCAGGAAGTTGATGACGAAATGGCGCTCCTCGCGGATGCGCTGATGCGCGCTGGCGTTACGGTTAACGCAGACCAGCACCGAGGGCGGATTGTCCGACAGCGAGCAGGCCGAGGTCACGGTCAGGCCGGTGCGCTGCCCGGTCTCCGAGCCGACCGTCACCAGCGCGACGGCGCCCGCGCAATGGCGCATCGCCTGCTTGAAACTCTGTGCGTCGACCGTCATGCCGCAAACCCTGTCTGAGCATGATCCGCCGGATCATGCTTCGGTAAAAACACTTCGTACAAGATATGCGAGGCGGGGTGCGAGGCAAGCCCCGCACCCCGCGCAGCTGTCATGCAGCCTTCTCGAACTCGGCTCCGAGATGCTTGAGCCGCGGCATCACCTCGCTCTTGAGCAGGTCCAGCGAGTGCCGCCAGGCTTCCGGCTTGTGCTTGTAGTCGAAGCCGAACACACAGAGGACGCCGAAGCCGCCGACGTCCCGGTAGATCTTCTCGATCTTCTCGGTGACCGTCGCGGGCGAGCCGACGATCCAATTCCGGCGTGCGCAATATTCGACGGTGACGTCGCTGTCGGGCACGTCGGGCGCGTGCTTCAGATAGTCCTTGAAGCCGAAATGGCCGAGCAGCGGCAGGAAGTACTCGCCCATCATCCGGCCCATCATGTCGCCGGTCGACAGCTTCCACGCCTCCTCATCGGTATCCGCCACGAACACCTCGCGCACCAGCCGCCAGTCCTTGCGGCTCGGCTTGCGGCCGGTCTTGGCGGCGCCGGCCTCGACCGAATCCCAGTGGCTGCCGACATAGGCCGGGTTGAGGTTGAGGCTCATCGGGATGAAGCCGCGCTCGCCGGCGAGCTTCAAGGTGTCCGAATTCTTCGACAGGCCGGCGACGCCGATCGGCGGATGCGGCCCCTGCAACGGCTTGATGTGCGGCTTGAGGAAGTCGAACATCGTGTCCGGCTTGCTCACTGTCCAGTACTTGCCCTTGTGCGTCCAGGGTCCCGGCTCGGACCACATCTTCAGGATGATCTCGAGCGCCTCGCGGGTCATGTCGCGGTTCTGGCCCGACATGCCGTCGACATTGAACATCGCCCAGTCGCTGGGCAGGCCCGAGGCCGCGACGCCGAAGTTGAGGCGCCCGTTCGAGAGATGATCGAGCATCGCAACGCGGTTCGCGAGCTCGGCGGGATGATGATACGGCAGCAGGAAGCCGCCGGGCCCGATGCGCAGATTCTTGGTCTGCAGCAGCGCCTGCGCCACCAGCAGGTCGGGCGACGGGTGCGGCTCCCAGGGTGCGGTGTGATGCTCGCCGATCCAGGCTTCCTGGTAGCCGAGCTCGTCGAGCCAGCGCAGCGTCTGCAGGTCCCAGTCGTGGCCCTCCTTCAATCCGCACTCCGGCGGGTGCGAGGGCATGGTGAAGTATCCAAGCTCCATGTGCGTTTCCTTCCTTCGCGTTGGGTTCAGTCGTGCAATGCGTCTTGCCGCGCATTGCATGACGATCAGCAAGCGCTGTGCCAGCGGAGGAAGTCGCAGGGAATGGGTGAGAACGGCCGGATTTCGGCCGGCTGCGCGCCGGTCAGCGGGCTTGGCAAGGCTGGCAGCGTCTCACCGTCGCGAGACCTGTCGCAACCATGAGACGCGCCGGCAAGCATTCGCGCTGGTTGGCTCGGGCTGCCTTCGCACACACGGAAGCAGATACTCTCGCGGAGACTCCCCCTCACCCGAATTCGAGCTTCGCTCGAATTCGACCTCTCCCCGCAAGCGGGGCGAGGTGAAGCAGAGCGCCGGATCAGCCCGCCGCGCGGCGCGGCTGGGCGTTGGTATCGGGCTCGGAGGGTGGAGGAAGCTGCATCAGGATGGTCTGGCCCATCGAGGCGATCTCGATGCCCTCCTCCTGGAAGCGCCGTTTCATGCGGCGGTTGAACTCGCGTTGCACCGCCCAGCGTCCGCTATCGGTGCAGCGGATCTGGCCGACGATGGTCACGACCGAGCCGTCGACCTTGTCGACGCCCCACAATTCGAGGTCGCCTCGAATGAATGCGCGATACGCCGTCTCCTGGCGCATTTGGGCGACGATGTCCTTCAGCACCTCGCCGGCGCGGTCGGTGTCCTCCTTGTAGGACACGTTGACGCTGACCGCGGCATTGCCGGCGCCGCGGCTGGAATTGGTGATCGTCGTCACCGCGCTGAACGGCACGACGTGCACCGAACCGTCGCCGGCGCGCAGCCGCATGGTGCGGATCGAGACGTTCTCGACCACGCCCGAGAGGCCCGACACCGTGACGTTGTCGCCGACCTGCACGGTGTTCTCGATCAGGAGGAACAGCCCGGTGATCAAGTCCTGCACCAGCTTCTGCGAACCGAAGCCGATCGCGATGCCTACGATGCCGGCGCCGGCCAGCAGCGGCGCGACATTGACGCCGATCTCGCTGAGCGCCGTGAGGCCGACCACCGCGACGATCATGCAGAACAGCGCGGTTCGCAGCATCGGCTGAAAGGTGCGCAAGCGCGCGGCGCGGGCGTAATGCCCGTCGCGCGACAGGGTCTCGATCTGCCGGTCCATCAGCGCATTGGCGACTTCCCAGATCACGGCCGCGGCCAGCGCGGCAATGCCGATCGTCACCAGCGCCGAGATCAGGCGGCTTCCGATCTGGCCGCCATAGAACCAGACGATGGCATCGACGCCCCAGACCTCGAGCAGCGCGACGAAGCCAATGAAGGCGATCACTGCCGTGACCACCTTGCGCAGCAGCGGCAGATAGCGGTTGGCGCGCGTCTCCAGCCCCGGGAAGCGCTGGATCAGCTCCGGGCTGATGCGAAAGCCGCGATCGATCAGGCTCAGCACCACCATGGTAACGAGGCGGGTAACCAGCAGCACCGCGACAGTGCCGACGAAATATTGCAGCAGCAGCGAATAGCCGTTGCGGATGTTGAGCGCCCACACTGCCCACAGCGCGAGGTCGAGCGCGATCGCCAGCACATGCCAGAGCGCCGCGAGCCGGTTGCGCGTTCGCGCCGCAAGCCCGGTGCGATCGGCCGGCGCGCGGATGGCGTCGGCGACCTGGCGGCGGCACTGCAGGATGATGACGACGACGAACAGATGCACGACCAACATCACGAGCCGGATCAGCGCGGCATAGCCGGCGCGATGCAGCCCGAGCAGCAGCGCGACATTGGCAAAGGCGATGCCGGAGACGCCGACGGCGACGATGCGCCGGGCCCAGATCTCGATATAGGCCGCGGTCTCGGCACGGACGCGGAACAGGCCGAACGGCCCCGCCAGCGCGCGCACCGCGCAAATCAAGACGCGCGAGAACACATAGGCGTTGACGACGGCCAGGATCACGAGCCGCGTGGTCGATTGATCGCCGATCTCGGTGCCGAGCAGCGCGGTGGCGATGCCGCCGAACACGACGACCGGCAGCAATTCGAGCAAAAGGCGCCCAAGCACGAAGGGCAGCCGGACCAGCGACTGCCAGGCCCGCGCCAGGCTGAGCCGGCGCCGCTGCAACTCGGGCGCCGGCGTGACGTCGGCAACCGACGACGGCGGATCGACGATGGCGAGCGTCTGCACCGGCATGCGCGCGGTCTGCGGCAGCCGCGCTTCCAGGAACGCGACCGGCCGCTTGATCAGGCGGAACACCACCCATTCGGCGGCCAGCGCGCAGCCGAACACCAGCGCCAGCTTCCAGGCGATATCGATCAAGAGGCCATAGGCGACCGGATCGTTGGCGGTACGCACGAACCAGTAGTAGAACGCCGGGAAATGCGTCAGCGTGCGCGCGACGTCGGCGACCTCGCGCGACATCTCGCCGACCTGCTCGGACACCATCAGCAACAGCTGTGCGCCGAGGCTGTCGGCGGTGAGCGGGATCGGCGAATGCTGCTCCGGCGCAGGCGCCGGCTGGGCCGCCGCCTGCGGCGAGGCATTGGCGATGGCGCGCAGCGTGTTGATGATCTCGCCGCGCTTCTTGTCGTCCTGCAGCGTGTCGAGCGCACGTTTCGCCTGCTCGGGCGTCAGCGCGTCGCCGGTAGCGGGTTGCGGCGGCGCCGGCTTGGCGGCCGGCTGCGCCAGCGCGGGAGAGACGAACAAGGTGAAGACGAGAAGCAGCGCAAGGCGAAGTTTGTGCGACACGAGGGCCTCATAAAATAACTGCGCGACCGCAAACCCTTGGGAGGAATCTGCTCTCGCGCTCGCGCCATGTCGGATACTCCTTTTCGCCCCGATGGTGTGTCGGAAGTTTGCCGCTGTGACGGCCATCTCTTGGCATTTACCGCAACACAATCGTCACAGGCGTTGAGCCGCGTTTACACTTCCAGTGCGCGTTCCCGGCCGGCTCACTACACGTCAGGGGTGAGACCGCAGAATCTTTCGCTTGACGCGCAGGAGCCGCCGTGATGTTCTTACTTTGTTCTTTTGTTCCCAATTGCGTTTCGGGAGTTTCATGCACGACGTTTTTGCCGAGAACGGTCCGGTCAGGCTCTTCATCCATGATGACGACGAGACACCGATAGAATTCATGCGCAACCTGCTGCGCACGGTATTCGGCAAGTCCCGGAAAGAGGCTGTTGCCGTCACCGCGCGAATCGAGGCCCAGAACGGATTCGCATGCGGCCCCTATCCCGCGACGGTGGCCAAGGCACTGCTGGAGTCCGCCCAACAGCTGATCCGCAACAACGGGCATCCATTGCTGATCACCGCATCGGCCGCCGACGCGGCCCGGCCGTGCGATCTCTGTGGCGCGCTGGAGCCCGTCACCGACGTGTTTCTCATCCGCCGGACAGTCTGCCTGTGCGGCAACTGCCTGATCGCCGCGCGGGCAAGCTCGGAAAATCTACCGAGCGAGGAGTTCAGATATGCCTTCATGGCGCTCGATTGGCATTTTGCCGGGACGCCGCGCAATCAGATCATGACCCGGTCGCGACAATTTCCCGGTCACATGCGAGCGGACGTTCAGATCGCGATCGACAGGTTGTTCGATGTGCCGATCCATTTCTTCGGCATTCATGAGCAACACCGCTATGAGACCCTCGCGATTGCCTCGCTGATGGAGAACAGCCGCAACGCGCCGCCGATCGCGCCGCCGCAGTATCACGACGTCGACGTTGGCGAGCCTGAGTCGGTGAAATGCCTGACCAATGGCTTGTGGCTATGCCAAACCGGAGAGCTGCGCTACGCGGTGCTGCTCAGCTACCATCGTGATTATCAGACCGAGCCGGGCTTGCGGATCGAGCTCGCGGTGCCCGCAGGCGTCGCCGGAAACGCCTTGGTGCAGCGGACCTTTGCCGAGCTGGAAGCGGCCGTGTACGCGGCACGATCCTATCGCGGCAAGATCCTGTCGCTCGAGGATGCCGCCGACTATCGCGGCCGCGCCCGCGGCGTGACCGTGCATCGCCTGCCGACGGTCGCGCGCGATGACGTGATCCTGCCGGACCGGACGCTGCGGCTGCTCGACCGCAACGTGCTCGACTTCGTCGAAAGCCGCGATCTGCTGCGCGAGCTCGGGCAGTCGACCCGCAAGGGCATCCTGCTCTACGGCCCGCCCGGCACCGGCAAGACCCACACCATTCGCTATCTCGCCACCAACCTGCCGGATCACACCACGCTGATCATCACCGCCGAGCAGGTCGGCCTGCTCGGCGCCTATATGAGCCTCGCGCGGCTGCTGCAGCCGACCATGGTCGTGATCGAGGATGTCGACCTGATCGCGCGCGACCGCGAGGACATGGGCGGACCGTGCGAGGAATCGCTGCTCAACAAGCTGCTCAACGAGATGGACGGCCTGAAGGAGGACTGCGACATCCTGTTCGTGCTGACCACCAACCGGCCCGAGGAGCTGGAAGGCGCGCTGGCCGGCCGGCCCGGCCGCATCGACCAGGCCATCGAGGTGCCGGTGCCCGACGAGACCGGGCGCGGCAAGCTGATCCGACTGTACGGCAAGGGCCTGCCGCTCGAACCGCCCGTGGTTGACGCAGCGGTGCAGCGCACCGCCGGGGTCAGCGCCGCATTCATCAAGGAGCTGATGCGCCGCATCGCTCAGGCCAGCATCGCCCGCGGGGGAGGCCAGGATGTCACTGCTGACGACATCGGCGCAGCGCTGAACGAGATGCTGTTCGACGGCGGCCGGCTCAACGTGAAGCTGCTCGGCGGCGCGCAGGGGATGAGTGCGGGGTGATGGCCGGTCAACGCACTAAACGTGCCGGCAACAGCAACTCGCGCTCGCCGCCGGCGAGCCGCGCGAGTTCGTCCGACACGCGCGCCAGCGCGCGATCCCAGGCCTGCGGTCTGTCCTGGCGGAACAGCCGCATGGTCGGATACCAGGGCGTGTCGGCGCGATCGCGCAGCCAGCGCCAGTCGAGCGCATAGGGACACAGCATCCAGACCGGGCGGCCGAGCGCGCCGGCGAGATGCGCCACCGAGGTGTCGACGGCGATGACGAGATCGAGCGCGCAGACGGCCGCCGCGGTGTCGGCGAAATCGCCGAGCGTCGGCGCGAGGTCGACGATACCTGCGCCAAGGGCTCGCAGCACCGGAGCATCGTCCGGCCGCGGCTCCTTCTGCAGGCTGTACAGCTGCACGCCCGATGTGACCAGCCGCGGCAGCACGGCGTCCGCCGGCAGCGAGCGCTGGCGGTCGCCCTTGTGCCTGGGATTGCCGGCCCAGACCACGCCGACCTTCAGCGCGGTCACGCCGGCGAGCGCCTCGCGCCAGCGCGCGAGCTTGCCGGCATCCGCCCGCAGATAGGATATCGCTGCGGGAATGGTCTCGACGGTGGTGCGGAAGATCCGCGGCAGGCTCAGCAGCGGCAGTTGCAGATCGAACGGCGGCAGCGGCTCGCCGCGCGCGAACACCGCGACATCGGGCAGCATCGGCCGCAGCAGCGCGACCAGCCCCGGCTGCACCTGCAGAATGATCCGACCGCCCCTGCCCTCCAGCATCGGCACATAGCGGACGAAATTGATGGCGTCGCCGAGTCCATATTCGGCAAACAACAGCAGCGTGCGTCCCGCCAGCGGCTCACCCTGCCATTCCGGCTCGTCGAACACCGGATCGCCGTCGCTGAGCATCTTGGATTTGCGCCGCCACTGATACTCTTCGAACCCCTCCTCGAACTCGCCGTTCATCAGCAGGAAATGGGCGTGGTTGTAATGCGCCAGTGGCTGCGTGGGATCGAGCGTGATGGCGCGGCGCGAGGCCACTAGCGCGGCGTCGATTTCGCCGGCATTGCGCAGCGCGACCGCAAGATTGGCGTGGCCCTTGGCATAGAGCGGGTCGAGCTCGATGGCGCGCCGATGCGCCGCGACCGCCGCCTCGACCAGATTCTGCGCCTCGAAGATGATCCCGAGATTGGTGTGCGCGGCGGCGTAGTCCGGCTTGAGCGCCAGCGCGAGCTCGGCGCAGGCGATGGCGTCGTCGACCTGTCCGAGCTCGAACAGGCCGGCGCCGAGATTGTTGAGGATAACGTGATCGGACGGGTCGCGGGCCGAGACCTGCCGGTAGATGCGGACGGCCTCCGCGCGCTCGCCCAGCTCGTGCAGCACCATCGCCAGCAGGCGCTGCGGCGCGAGGTTGCCGGGATCGAGCGCGATCGCGCGGCGGTAGTGCAGGATCGCATCCTCCAGCAAGCCCTGGCGATAGAGCGCGGCGCCAAGGCCACAATGCAGCCCGGCATTGTCAGGATCCGCGGCAAGTCCGCGGCGATAGGCCGTGGCGGCCGCTTCGTGCCTTTTCTGATCGGTCAACACATTGCCGAGGTTGAGCCAGACGCCGCGATAGACCGGATCGCGCGCGATCACCTCGCGATAGGCCTGTTCCGCCTCGACCGGTCGCTGCTGCCCGGCCAGCGCGACGGCGAGGTTGAACCGCGCCCGCGTCAGGCCACCATCGAGCGCAATCGCGCGCCGGAACGCGGCCTCGGCCTCGTCGAAGCGCGACAGATCACACAATGCGACGCCGAGCTTGATGTACAGGCCGGCATCCTGCGGCCGCAGCGTCACGCCGCGCTCGAACGCCGCCACCGCGCCCTCGTGCTCGCCCTTCACGGCGAGCGCATCGCCGAGGGTGGCGAAGGCCGGTGCATGGTCCGGATCGAGGTTGAACACCCGGTTGAGCAATACCGCGCCTTCCGCGGCACGATCGGTCACGAAGGCGATGACGGCGGACAGATGCAGCGCCGGAACATGGTCGGGATCGGCGGTGAGGATGTCGCCGCACAGCGTGCCGGCCTCCGCCGCGCGGCCCGCGCCATAATGCGCCACCGCATCCCGCAACATCCGATCGACCGCCACGCTGCCCACGATACCGCCCCTGCCAACGACCCCGATGCGGATTAAACGGGCGACACCGCGAAATCCGGCACGCGATTCCAGATTGAAGAATCACGACCGGGCGCGGGCTGATCTTCTCCTTCCCCCTGAAAGGGGGAAGGTCGGGATGGGGGTCAGCCGCGGACGACGCTGCAAGTGGAGAGAGCTGATCCCCATCCGCTTTGCTCTGGCGAGCAAAGCGACCTCCCCTTTTCAAGGGGAGGTAGGAGGGCGACCAGGAGCCCCCCTTGACGGCCGCCGCTTCATGTAACATATGACGTTACATGATCCGCGATAGCCGCCTGTCCAGTGTCCTGCATGGCCTGCTCCACATGATCGGGGCCGGCGAGCCGGTGACGTCGGAGCAACTTGCGCAGGCGATGGCCACCAACCCGGTGGTGGTGCGCCGTGTGATGGCGGGGCTGCGCGAGCAGGGTCTCGTGCATTCGGAGAAGGGCCATGGCGGCGGCTGGACGCTGGCGCGCGATCCGGCCGACATCACGCTCGCGGACATCTATCGCGCGGTCGGCGCGCCCACGATCGTCGCGATGGGCCATCGCTCGGAAAATCCCGGCTGCCTGGTCGAACAGGCCGTCAACGACGCGCTCGGAGACACGTTTCGCGAGGTCGAGGCGCTGTTCCTGAAGCGGCTCGGCGCGGTGACGCTCGATGTGCTCGCGAAGGATTTCAAGCGCCGGCTCGCCAAACACAAACAAAGTCTCGAGGATCAGATTCATGCAGTCAAGTGAGCAGGCGAAACCTCTGCCGTACAACGATCCCGCGCATTGGGACAAAATGGTCGCCGCCTATGAGGCGCAGTCGCAGCCGTTCACGACATTGTTCGCCGACGCCGCGGTCGCAACGCTTCCGATCGACCCGTCATCCAGGGTGATCGACGTCGCCACCGGCACGGGCGCCGCGGCGCTGGCCGCCGCCCGCACCGGAGCCGAGGTCACCGCGATCGATTTCTCCGCCGGCATGGTGGCGCGGGTCCGCGCGCTTGGTGTGGCGAATATCGAGGCGCGGCAAATGGACGGCCAGGCGCTCGATCTGCCGAATGCCGCGTTCGACGCGGCTGTGTCGGTATTCGGCGTGATGCTGTTTCCGGACTGGCGCGCCGGCCTCAGCGAGATGGCGCGGGTGACGCGACCGGGCGGATCGGCGGCGATTGCGGTCTGGAAGAGCGCCGATGGCGCCGCCGTGCATCTCCTGCTCTCGCAGATCATCCGGCGGCTCTATCCCGACAATGTCACGCCGATGCCGGGCACGGGCCTCGCCGAGCTCGCCGACCCCGACCGCCTCGCCGCTGCGCTCATCGC
The DNA here is from genome assembly GCF_032654765.1 of Bradyrhizobium sp. 33ap4. Taxonomy (NCBI): domain Bacteria; kingdom Pseudomonadati; phylum Pseudomonadota; class Alphaproteobacteria; order Hyphomicrobiales; family Nitrobacteraceae; genus Bradyrhizobium; species Bradyrhizobium sp. 33ap4. The sequence goes on from NZ_JAUMTJ010000047.1 coordinate 33,153, forward strand.
CGCCGGCTTCTCCGATCCGGCGATTGCCGAGATCACCCACGACTTCAAGCTCAATGTCGCCAATCCCGCCGACGTCGACAAATTGTTCGAGTTCATGCCGCATTGGAGCGGGCTCGATGCCGACCAGAGCGCCGCAGTCGCGCGCGCCTTCCGCGCCGAGATCCAGCGCAGGCGGGTCGGCGACAGCTTCGCGATTCCGTCGACCGCGCTGATCGCGACGGCCCGGCGGGCTTGACCGAAACAGCCGCGATCCGGTCGTGCGAGGTCATGGCCGCCTAGCGCTTGTCGTCGTCCGGCTTTTCTTCATCGCTCGGCGGCTGCAGGCCGGGACTGTTGGCCCAGCGGTCGAGTTCCTCGATCACCCGCCGATGGCTCGGCCGCAGCGGCTCTGCACCACCGGGCTCTTGCGATAATTTTCGGGGCAGCTTGACCTGATCTGGCATGGCTAGGCTCCAGAGCTGGGGCTGTACGCGCGATACGAGGCGCGATCGCTACGCGCGCGACTTGAGGAGATCGCGAATCTCGGTGAGCAGCTCCTGATCCTTGGTCGGCTTCGGCGGTTCGGCCGGCGCCGCGGGCGCTTCGCGCTTGAGCTGGTTCATGAGGCGGACCACGATGAACAGCACGAAGGCGACGATCAGGAAGTTGAGCGTCAGCGTCAGGAAGTTGCCCCAGGCCAGCACCGCGCCCTGCTTCTTGGCATCGGCCAGGTTGGTCGCCGTCACCGACTTCGACAGCGCCGTGAAATAGTTGGAGAAGTCGAGCCCGCCGCTGATCGCGCCGATGATCGGCATGATGACATCGGCCACCATCGACGAGACGATCGCGCCGAACGCCGCGCCGATGATCACGCCGACGGCGAGATCGACGACGTTGCCCTTCATGGCGAATTCCCTGAATTCCTTCAGCATCTGATCTCCTGTTTTCCAAATGAATGCGGTGGCACGGCCCGGCGACTGGATCGCCGGCCGCTCCAAGGGGACGAAAGACTATTTGCGATCGGCCGGCTTCGCGGGCGCCGCGACCGGCTGCGCAGGCGCGGCCTGCTCCCATGGCGCCGGCAGGATGACCCGCGCCGGCGGCGGGTTCTGCGCGGCGCGCTGCACATTCGCATTTTCCGGCCGCGGCTCGTCGCGGGCGTTATCCGCGCGGGCGGTGGCGACATCGATGCCGAGCGCCAGCGCGACGGATCCGAGTGCCGCGCCGACCAATACGGCGGACCGCACCACACCAGCGCGCGGCCTGTTCAGGATGGCAGGATGAGATGAGGTCATCGCAACTGCTCCTCACGCAATAGACATCGTTCGGAACCGCGCGGGCGCGAGCGCCGCGCGCGGCTGGAGGCGGGACGTCAGGTCTTGATGTCGTCCGGCAGCTTGCCGCCATTGGCGGCGAGCTTCGCCATCACCTGCTGATGCAGCCAGACATTCATGGCGGCGCTGTTGCTGGTGTCGCCGGTGTAGTGCAGCTCCTTCGCGAGCTCCTTGCGCGCCGCGAGGCTGCTGTCGAGGCCGAGCGCCTTCATCAGGTCGACGATCGAGCTGCGCCAGTCGAGCTTCTCGCCGGTCGCCGCGGCCGCCTTGTCGACGATCGCGGCGACGTCGACGGATTGTGCCGCCGCCGTGCCGGGCGCAGCGGATGCAGCCGTCGACGTCGAAGGCGCTGCGCCGGGCGCAGCCGCCGTTGTGCTCTCAGCGGTTTTGGCCTGGGCGCCGTGGCCGAAGATTGCACCCATGATGCTTCCAAAAATGCTCATGATCTCTCGCTCCGTGCGCCCGAGATACCGTTCGTCCCGTGGCTGTTTCCAGTGACGGGGCGGACGATAGGCAGGCCATTGGCCGAGCGGAAGATGACCATCGTCACTATCGGAGTGTGGGACGGCGTGGTGCTGTCGGCGGAGCGTGCGGCTTTCTGCGGCCGCGCGAGAGCCTTTCATCGTACGCCCCACGTGCGATGAAGTCAGCCGTCCCGGCCCGATTCGCCAGCCCCGAGAAGTCGGGGCGGCTGACACAGACGTGTGCGCGTTGTCGCTAGCTAGAGCTGGCGGCGGCGGATGGTCTGGGCGAGTTCGACAAAGCTCTCGGCGATGCCGACGCCGGTCTTGGCGCTGACCGATTTGACGCTCGACTTCGCAAGCCCGGCAATCGCGCCCGCGCTGCCCGCGGCTTCCGGCAAGTCGATCTTGTTCAGCAGCGCCCGGTAGGGCCGGCCCGGGAAGCGCTCCTCGAAGCCGCGGACCAGTTCCACCATGCGGGTCACCGTCTGCGGCCGCGTGACGTCGGACACGATGATGGCGGCGGATGCGCCGGTGACATAGACCGTGTCGAAGATCTGCGTGCCGAAATCGCCGTCGGTGTCCCACAGCACGAGGCGCATCGGATCGCTGCCATCCGCCGGCGCCACGTCGTGGCTCAGGATCTCGACGCCCAGCGTCGATTTGTACTGGCCCTCGAACCGGTTGTAGATCAGCCGATAGAGGATCGACGTCTTGCCGACCCCCATATCGCCGAGCAGCATGACTTTCGCGGTGAGCATCAGCGGGCCACTTCGCCTCGATAGACCGTCTCGAACGCCACGCGGCGATTACCGCCGACGGTGGCGTCGACCCGGTCGGTGATCGGCATCGTCGCCGCGCGCGAAACCAAAATCAGCCGCGACGGATCGACCCCGAGCGCAGTCAGCCTGCGCTGGACCTGCTCGGCTCGCTTGCGCGCCAGCGTCCGGTTGGTGCCTTCCGTGCCGCTCTGATCGGCATAGCCGACGATGCGCAGCCTGAGATCGTTGTTCGCCATTAGTCCGGCGAGTTCGCGCAGCTGCTGCTCGGCCTGGTCGTTGTCGAGGACTTCGTCTGAATTGTTCGCGAAGAAGATCGCAGTGGTGGCGATGAAGCGGTCGAGCCGCGCCGCCGGACCGTCGGCGACGGCTTGCAGCTTCGAATATTGCTCGGCCAATTTGGCATACTGCTCGCCGAGCCTGTCATATTGCTCGGTCAGGGCGACATATTTCTGGTCGCCCGACTTCGCCTGCGCACCGATCGCCTCGCGCATCTGGTCGAGGCTCGCCTGCAGGCGCGTCAGGCTCTGCTGCAGGCCCGCGATGCCGGCCTGCGATGCCGCGATTTGCTCGGGTGCGGACACCAGACCGATGTGGTTGACGATCTTGTACGGTGCCGCGGCCGCGGCGAGCGCATCGATCAACGGCGCGGTTTCCAGCTGGCTCGGCTCGATGCCTGAAACGGCCACGCTTCGGCTGCCGTGATCGAAGTCGAGCCGCAGCGGGAACGAGGCCAGCAACGGCTGCTTTGCGGCGAGCTGTTCCAGCGCCGCCTGGGTCCGCCGCTCCAACAGGCCGCGCGTCACCGATGTCGCGGCAAGCCAGAGCAGCAGCGCGGCCACGGCCGCGAGCAAGGCGAACAGGATCACCTTGCCGCGCCGGCTCGCGATCCGCCGTGGCGTATCGTCGGTCTCGATCGCGGCTGCCAGCGACGCCAGCATCGGCCCGTCGCAATCCGCGCCGCGGTCGATGCGCTCGATCGCATCGAAGAACAGCGAGTTGATCCTGGCATTGTCGGCTGGCCGCAACGGTCCCAGGCACTCCGCCGCCAGAATGAAGCGGGGCGAGGCGCGCAGCGCGAGCTGTCGTCCGCCGAAATCGAGCGTCTGCAGATTGCCTTCGCCGGCCAGCGCCTGCACCGAGAACTCCAGGATCGCCGCGACCATCGCGCTGAGCAGGTCGGCGCGTTCGTCGGCGGTCGCATCGCGCTTCCAGTCCGCGATCAGGCGGCCATTGCCGCGTTCGATGATCAGGAGCCGGTTGATCTGCGGCGGCTGATCGGCGAGCACGAATTCGCTGATCGGGCGTCCCGTCACCAGCGATTTGACGCGGCCGACCCACAATTGCGCCGAGGTCAACGCATTGATGCGCTGCTCGAGCGAGGCAACCAGCTCCCTGAACGAATTCGCCACCGCGGCGCTGACCAGCCGGCCGACGATCGGATAGAGCGCCTCGATCATCTGCTCGCGCGAGTTCTTGATCTCGCTGCGGATCGCCGAGACCACGACCGGCGCAATCGCGCTGGCGAGCTCGCGCGGCCGGTTGACCTCGGCGCGCTCCAGCGCCTCGACCAGGATGCCCGCGGTTGCCGTCTCCAGGCGGTCGGCGTTGCCGACATAGCGCTGCAGCGAGTCGAGGTCGGCCTCCAGCGACGTCAGGCGCGTCGCCTCGGGCTGAAACAGCAATGTCTTGAGCTGCTCGATCTCGCGGTTCTGGCCGGCAGCAGCTGCCATGCTATTTGCCCGTGCGGCCGGATCCCAATCCGCTGATGACCGAGCCGAGCTGGGTGATCGCCGCGCCGACATCCTTCAGCGAGTCGAGCCGCTTCTGCTCGGTATCCCGCTCGAGGTCGGAGAGCCGCGCAGAAAGCGCGGTGAGCTCGTTAGTGAAGTCCGCCTGCATCTGCTTGAGCGATGCCTGCATCTCCTCGCGCAGACCCGAGAGGTTGGTCTCGAGCGAACGTTGCGCGCCGCCGAACAGCAGGTCGCGAACCTGATCGATCGCCGCCATGCCATGCGCCGCCGGATCCACGCCGTTGCCGGCCGCCGCAGCGTCCGCCGGTCCGTCCGTACCTTTGGTCTGGCGCTCGATACCCTTCATGGTCATTTCCCGCTTACTCATAGCTGCGCAATCCGGACCTGCGATGTCAAAAAGCAAATCCGAAACAACCCTATAGCCAATTTTGCGGGCGCGGCCCAGAGAAAGGCGAGCAATCTCAGCCGGATCAACCGCGTGGTTGTGCGATCACGGCCAATTATTTCTAGTAAGTTATTGCCTTTATTGCGAGTTCTGTACGGTTCTTGACCTGGCATTTCTCCAGAATCGTGCTGACATAGTTCTTCACGGTTCCTTCGGCCAAATGCAGCTGCTCGCCGATCTCGGTGTTGCTCTTGCCCTCGACGATCAGCGTAAGAATTTCATTCTCCCGTGCCGTCAGCCCGTCGCGAACCGGCAGCTTCGCCGAGACGCGCGGGCCGCGCAGCCGCTTGAACTCGTCGAGGATGCGCGCGGCGACGCCGGGCGAAAGCCCGGACTGGCCGTTGATGACCGCGCGGATCGTCGAGGCGATCTCCTCCATCCTGGCGTCCTTCAAGAGATACGCCTTGGCGCCTGCGCTCACCGCCTCGAAGATCAGGTCGTTGGTCTCGAACGTCGTCAGCACCACGATATGGGTCTGCGGCAATTCGCGGAGAATCCGCTGGGTCGCGGCGATGCCGTCAACCCGCGGCATCTGCAGGTCCATCAGGATGACATCCGGCCGATAGCGCCGCGCGAATTCGATAGCCTGCTCGCCGTCGGCCGCGCCGGGAAGGATCTCGAAATCGTCGTTCTGCTGGGCGAGCAGCGTGGCGATACCTTCCCTGATCAGCGTCTGATCCTCGGCGATCAGCACCCGTATCTTCTCAATTCTGCTCACGAGCTTTCCGTCATCCTCTCGAAAACGTGTTGCATGCGCGGCAACGAATTCAATCGGCCAGCACGCCGGCTGACGCTGCCGGCGGCACCGCCACGGGGAGCGAGATCCGGACCAGCGTTCCCTGCCCGGGCGCGCTCTCCACCGCGCAGCTGCCGCCGACAAGTTCAGCAAATTCGGCCATACCAATCAATCCGAAATGTCCTGGCGTCGGGACCGCGAGATCGAAGCCGCAGCCGTCATCGCGGATCTCGACAATCAGCTTGCGGCCGACCGCGGCCGGTTCGTCGAAGGCGTGAAAGAAGACGCGGCGCGCCCGCGCATGCGTCTGAACATTGCGCAGTGCCTCGCTGAGGATGCGCTGAACCGTCAGGCCGCAATCGCGCAGGCCGGAGCGCGCCGCTTCGTCGATCTGGATCGACACCCTGACACCGCTGCGCGCGGCGAAGTCGCTGAGCAGCCCCTCGACATCGGGATCAAGCTTCAGGTCGTCGGGCGTGCGCAGGCGGTCGATGGCTTCGCGGGCGCGGTTCAGGCCGCTCGCGGCCGCATCTTCAGCTGTCGCGAGGCTGTCCGCCACACGGGCGGGATCGGCCGACAAATAATGCCGGATCAGCCGGATCTGGGTCAGCAGCGCCACGATCGAGTGCACCAGCGTATCGTGCAGATCGCGAGCCAGCCGCAGCCGCGTCCGCGCCAGCGAGGCAAAGCGCACCTCCGCGCTCGCCGCCTCGAGCTGCTGCTCCATCAGGCGCCGGGCGCGACGCTCGCTGCCGAGCAGCGTTTCGACCTGACGGCCGGCAAAATCCGGCATGGCGATGACGAAGTAATGCGACTGCGCGCCGTTCCACAGCACGACCGCCGTCATCGGTTGCGTGATGTCAGGCGACGCGCCACGCACACCGGCCAGCGCGATCATGTCCCGCTGGCCGCTGGCAAGCGCCGCCAGCTCGGCTTCCATGCCGACCAGCAACACACACTCGCAGCAATCGACGCCGGTTGCGGGAAGCCACTCGACCAGCCGGCCGATCTTCCGCTGCATGCTTCGATCGGCGCCGATGACGGCGAGACCGATGACGTCGGCTTCTGCGGCCGCAAGCAAATCCGCGCTCAGATCGATCATGCGTTGCCCATCAACTCAGCGAGCAGCCACTCTGGCGTAAGCCGGCAGCGGTCGCAAACGAATATGACTTTCGTCACAACCGGTCCTGACCTTCGTCAGATGCCACGGCTGCTCGAAATGCGGTTCTGTCTCACGAATGAGCAACAGCGCAAGCCATGATGTGCCACATGCCGGCGTCCATGGCGATGCCGGCCGGGCGCCGGGCCTCGCGAAAGGTCGCGCCAGTCGGCCGGAATGTGAGCTGACAATGAAGGGCGCACCACGGAAACCGTCGGGCATCGAGCTGCGCATGCTGGCGGAAGCAAGCAAGCCCGCGCGGCGCCGGCGCCTGAGCGCAACCCAGAAGATGGCATTGCAGGAAGCGCTCGCCGGCCGCCTGCAGCTCTATCCGCGCGGATATGCCGCGAGCAAGACGGGGCCGTTCCACTCCCGACGCGCCATTCTCGGACTGGTGCGCGCCGGCCTGATGAGCCTCAGCGCAACGGCGCGCTATGCGGCCGTGACCAGGCGCGCGCGCGAGATGTACGAGGCCGCGGCAAGCAGCGACGCTGCGCCCGAGTAAGCGCGCGCCATTACGCTGAGGCGCTCAAAACCCTCACCGTCCATTTCATTTCTTCGCTGAGACCTGGCCGGCGTCACGCACGCGCGGGCGCTGTCGCGTGCCGCGCCGATTCCGGCTGCGAATAGCGTCAAACCAGCCGGTTGGCTGCAGCAGGACACGTATGCAGATAAACTGCGAAGATAATCTTTACAGTTTACCTTCATATATGCTATCCGATCCGGCATGAGCAATGGACCGGCCCGCCCCGGCTCGGCGCGCACATCCGCGCTGGCCGAAGATCTTCGCCTGTTGATTGGAAGGCTGAAGCGGCGGCTTCGCGAGCAGGGTCAACGCGAGGACCTCCCGCCTTCCCAGGTCGCGGTGCTGCTTCGCCTCGAAAAGGATGGCCCCGCGACCGTGTCCAGCCTGGCGCGATCGGAGGGTATGCGTCCGCAATCGATGAGCTCGGCGATATCGGCGCTCGAGGCTGCGGGCCTGGTCCGCGGCGCGCCGGATCCGGACGACGGCCGGCAGACCATCATGTCGCTCACCGATAGCTGCCGCGAGCGGCTTCGCACCGGCCGCGCCGCACGGCAGGACTGGCTGTCGCGCACCATCGCCGCGCGGCTGTCGGCGCGGGAGCAGGACGAACTCGCCGCCGCCGTCGGCTTGCTGAAGCGGCTGGTCGAGGATTGAGGCCGGCTGCGCTGCGACAGCTTGCGAGAAAGGTAACGACCATGGCCCTGACCACGCTCGATCCGATCACCGCATTGATCGTCATCGATCTGCAAAGCGGCCTCATGGGCTGGCCCTTCGCCCATCCGATCGGCGACATCGTGGCTCGCGCCGCCGCGCTTGGCGCTGCGTTCCGGCGGCACGGTCTGCCGGTCGCGCTGGTCAATGTCGACGGCAGCTCGCCGGGACGAACCGAGCAGGCGCCGCGCCATGGAAATCCAATTGGAAATCCCATTGGAAATCCATTTGGCGGCCCGCTTCCCGACGGATGGACCGATCTCATTCCGGAGCTCGACCGACAGCCCGGCGACATCGTTGTGACCAAGCGAACGCGAGGCGCATTTGCCAGCACCGACCTCGAAAGCCTGCTGAGAGCGCGTGGCGTCACGCAAGTCGTGATCGCCGGCGTCGCCACCGCGGGCGGCGTCGAATCGACGGCGAGACAGGCCTATGAGGCGGGCTTCAACGTCACGCTCGCAATCGACGCCATGACCGATGCGCGGTCGCACGCGCATGAATACAGCATCGAGCACGTGTTCCCGCGGCTTGGCGAAACCGGCTCGACGCAGGCGATCATCGATCTCGTTGAAAGGACCAACGCGCATGAACTGGCTTGATCTCGTCGCCTATTTCTTCGGCGGCGTCTTTCTCACCAATGCGATCCCCCACGTCGTCGCCGGCATGATGGGCGAAGCGTTCCAGAGCCCGTTCGCCAAACCGCCCGGCGAAGGCCTGTCCTCATCGACCGTCAACATCGTGTGGGGCTTCTTCAACCTCGCGGTCGGATATCTTCTGGTCTGCCGCGTCGGCGACTTTGGCTTGCGAACCACCAGCGACGTTGCAGCGCTCGGGCTCGGCGGTCTTCTGATCGGCCTGTTCCTGGCGCGGCGGTTCGGGCGGTTTCACGGCGGGAATGAACCTCAGAGAACATGAGACGCGTATTTCGATCGCTCGCGAGCTTCAACTACCGGGTCTGGGCGGCCGGCGCGCTGGTATCCAACATCGGCACCTGGATGCAGCGCGCGGCGCAGGACTGGCTGGTTCTCACCCAGCTGACAAATCACAGCGCGTCCGCCGTCGGCATCGTGATGGCGCTGCAATTCGGGCCACAACTATTATTGATGCCGTGGACCGGCTTTGCCGCCGATCACTTCAACCAGCGCAAACTGCTGATGGCGACCCAGGCGACGATGGGCGCGCTCGCACTCATCCTCGGCATTCTCACCGTCACCGGGCTGGTGCAGCTCTGGCACGTCTACACCTTCGCGTTCCTGTTCGGCTGCGCGGCGGCGCTCGATGCCCCGGTGCGACAGACCTTCGTCGCCGAACTGGTCAGCGATACCAATCTGTCGAATGCGATCGCGCTGAACTCGACCTCGTTCAACGCCGCGCGCATGATCGGCCCCGCCGTCGCCGGCCTGATTATCGCCTCCGTCGGCACCGGCTGGGCATTCCTGTTCAACGGCGCATCGTTCCTGGCGGTGCTGACCTCGCTGACCCTGCTGCGCACCTCCGAGCTGCGCCCGAACGCGCGCGCCCATCGCACCAAGGGAAGCGTGATGCAGGGCTTCCACTATGTCTGGTCGCGGCCCGATCTCAGGGCGACGCTGATCATGCTGTTTCTGATCGGGACCTTCGGACTGAACTTTCCGATCTTCATTTCCACCATGGCGGTTGGCGTGTTCCACACCGATGCGCGCGGCTTCGGCCTGCTGTCGTCGATGATGGCGCTCGGAACGATGTCGGGCGCGCTGCTGGCAGCGAGCCGCGAGGAGCCGCGCTTCGGCTCGCTGATGCTGGGTGCCGCGATCTTCGGGCTGGGCTGCACGCTCGCCGCATTGGCGCCGAGCTATCGGCTGTTTGCCGCGGCGCTGGTCGTGATCGGCGTCGCCGCGCTGACCGTCACCAACACCTCGAACGCGCTGATGCAGCTCTCGACCGAGCCGGCGATGCGCGGTCGGGTGATGGCGCTGCGGCTCGGCGTTGCGCTCGGCGGCACGCCGATCGGCGCACCGATCGTCGGCTGGGTCGCCGATCACCTCGGCCCGCGCTGGGCCCTCGGCGTCGGCGCCGCCGCCGGCTTTGCCGCAGCGATCGTGGCGATCGGCATGCTGTCCCGATCGGGCGGCGAAGCCGAGCGCCGCAGCCAGGAGGCGCGAAGGAGCGAGGTCAACCTGCCGCAGCAGCGTTGAGCATGGCGCCACCGACCGGCGCTGCTACCCTGTGTTTGAGCACGTGTCCTTCACGCGAACCGAAAACGCTAGTAGGCGTAGGACGTCTTGCCCGGCTGCACGGTCAGCCGAAAGGCGACGTCGGCCGAACCATCCATCAGCTCGATGATGTGGTCGCACACCAGGCAGCGGAACTCACCCGCGGCGCCGCCCTTCGACGTCAATTCGATCCGGCGATAGCCGGCCTGGCAATGGGGACACGTCACGTCAGATTTTCGCATCGAATCAGCAAGCCGTTGCGCTCTTGAGCTTCCCACACGCCCATCATCGGAATGTGACGCCCGTCTAACCGGCGTGCTGGTCGACCAGACTACCTGGAATTTGTGCTGTGCTTTCAGCGCGAAAAGTTCCCGACGATGGCCAGAACGACGACGCGCCCAGGCCGGCAACACGGCCGCGGACCCAAAAAACGAGCGAGCGCTCTCTCAGAAAATTTCATCATCCCCCTTTTCCGGGCGCCGTTTCGTGGGCTAGGAATTAGACAAGGGCGTAAAGCCCGGCTCGGACCAGCAACAAAATGAAATGGTCCGGGAGCATAGCCAGGGAGGCAACGTGGGTCTCGCGCGTCAGCGACCGGGGACGGCGAATGCGTTCGCGATGGACGTGCTTTGCGCGCGCATCCTCGAACGTCATCGGGATTCCATCCGGGTCCAGAAAACCCATCTCGCCGTTCCGAATCTCACGCGCATCATCGGCGCCACGCTCACGCTTTCCAACAAGCACGGCTTTCACGCCACCACGCTGCGCCAGCTCGCGGAGGCCTCGGGCCTCAGCATGGGCGGCCTTTATACGTATTTCGACAGCAAGCCGACGCTGCTGTCGATGATCCTCGGCGAGGTCGCCGAGACGGTGGCGGAGGTCCTCAACTCGCCGCCCGCGGACGTGAAGCAGGATGCGCGCAAGCATCTGCACTGGATCATCGCGACCCATGTCCGGATGAGCGAGGCGATGCAGCCCTGGTTCGTGTTCTGCTTCATGGAAGCGAAGTCGTTTCCGCCGGCGGAGCGCCAGCGCGCCATCGAGATGGAGGTGATGACCGAGAAGATCATCGCCGGCGTCCTCAAGCAGGGCGTCGCCAGCGGCGTCTTCACGATCGACCAGGTCACGCTGACGGCATCGCTGATCAAGCCGCTGCTGCAGGACTGGTACGTCAAGCGCGCCAAGTACCGCAGACGTGGCACCTCGATCGAGGCCTACATCAACACCGTCGGCGCATTCGTCGACGCTGCGGTCGCAGCCAGGACGCGGCCCGGCCGCGTCGCGACCGGCTCCCGCACCAGATCCAGGCAGACGGCGCACCTATAGACGCAAGGAAGGGCGAGGCAATGAAGCGCTTGCGGTTCAATCAACAGGAGATCGTCTTCGCCGTCTTTGCCGTGCTGTTCCTGGCGTTCTCGATCTTCCTGCGCGGCTTCCTGACGCCGGAGAACATGCTGACGCTGCTGCAGAACGTCGCGGTGCTCGGCATCCTCGGGCTTGCGATGGCGATCGTCGTGATCGGGCGCGGCATCGACATCTCGCTGATCGCAGCCCTCGCGGTGCCGCCGGGGCTCGTGCTGCAGATGGTGCAGAACGGCCACTCGCTGCCGGCCGCGCTCGCGACGGCGGTGCTGCTCACGATCGCGTTCGGCCTGGTCAACGGCTGGCTGATCGCCTATGCCGAGGTCCCTTCGCTGTTTGCGACGCTGGCGACCGGCCTGCTGCTCGCCGGCCTCGGGCAGGCCGCGCTGTTTCAGCTCGACGTCGTGCAGTGGAGCGACGGCATGAAGGGCTTCGAGCGGCTCGGACAAGGCACCATCCTCGGCATTCCGACCTCGATCGTGATGTTCGCGATCGCCTGCGTCGTGGTCGCGTTCCTGCTGCGCCAGACGCGCTGGGGCGCCTATATCTACGCGATCGGCGATAATCCCTACGCCGCCCGCGTCACCGGCATCCCCTCGCGCCCGATCATCGTGCTGCAATATGTCGTCGCGGCGCTGATCGGCTGCTTCGCGGGCCTCGTGATGGCGGCATCGGTCAACTCGATGCCGACCCGCATCTTCAATTCGACCCTGATCTACGACGTCATCCTCGTCGTCGTGCTCGGCGGCATCGGCCTGTCGGGCGGCCGCGGCGGCGTGCTCAACGTCATCATCGGCACGCTGCTGATCGGCACCATGCTGAACGGCATGACCATCATGGACATTTCCTACGCCGGACAAAATCTCGTCAAGGGTGTCGTCCTGCTGCTCGCCGTCATCACGGATTCATTCCTGAATCCGCGCAACGAAGAAACGGCACAGCAGGGTGACATCTGAACCAAGCCACAAGAACATTCAATCACGACCAAGGAGGAACCAATGAAATACGCTGTCAGCACTGCAAAGGTGATCGCCGCGGCGCTTGGGCTTGCCGCCATCGCCGCCCCGGCTCTGGCCCAGCAGGGCCTGGACGAGCCGTTCCAGAAGCCGTTCAGGGAAGCCCTCGCCGGCAAGACGGTGGCCTACGTTCCGGTCGCCATGAACTTCGACCTCACCGAAGGCTGGTACGCCGGCATGAAGAAGGAGCTCGAGCCCTTCGGCGTGAAGTTCGAGATCCGCGATCCCAACTGGAACACCAATGCCGGCGCGCAGGCAGTGACCTCGCTGATCTCGGAGAAGCCCGCCGTGATGGTGATCCACAATCCGGACGTGCAGACCTACGCCAAGTTGCTGCAGCGCGCCGAGAACGAAGGCATCTACGTCATCCAGATCAACATGGGATCGGCCTATCGCTCGTCGGCCTTTGTCGGCGCCAACTGGATCGAGATCGGCGAGCGCGACACCGAAGCCGTGGTGAAGGCCTGCCAGGGCAAGTCGAACAAGATCGCCATCGTGCAGGGCGCGCTCTCGGCGGCCGCCAGCGCCTACACGCTCAAGGGCGTCGAGAACGTGCTCGCCAAGCATCCGGAGATCAAGGTGGTCTCGAGCCAGGCGGCCGACTGGGATGCCGCGAAGGCCAAGGCGATCACCCAGACGGTGCTGAAGCAGAATCCTGATCTTTGCGGCATCGTCGGCTTCTGGGACGGCATGGACATCGGCACCGCCGCTGCGGTGAAGGAAGCCGGCCTGACCGGCAAGGTGTTCGTCGCGACCTCTGGCGGCGGCGAGCGCAAGGGCGCCTGCGAGCTGGTGAAGTCCGGCGCGTTCGATCTCAACATGAGCTACGACGTGCCCACCCAGGCCGCGCAGATGGCCGGCACGATCAAATGGCTGCTGTCGTCGGGCGCCAAGGCCGGCTCGATCAAGGGGTCGGAATACACGACGCTGATTCCGATCACCAAAGAGAACGCGGACAGCCAGACCGCGTGCTGGAATCTCAGTGACCTGAAAAAATAGTCGAACCATTCCCGCTCGACGTCCCGGGCGATCTCACCCGGGACGTCGATTTTCCCAAATCGAACGCCTTGCTGGAATGCCGATGCGCGACACCCTGACGAGCCTGCGTTACCGCTACTGGCCGGATCATCTCCTCGGCGAGATCCTGTCCAAGCGTTGGACCGAGACCGCAATACCGGTGATCCTGCTTTTGATCGTCGGCTTCGCGCTCAGCCGTTCCATCGATCACTTCCTGTCGCCGTCGAGCCTTGCCGACACCGCGCGGCAGGCCGGCGAAATCGGCTTTATCGGCCTCGGCATGGCGCTGGTCGTCATCGTCGGCGGCATCGATCTGTCGGTCGGCTCGATCTTCGCGCTGACGGATTTCTGCGCGCTCTATCTGCTCGACGTGCTGAACTGGCCGGTGCCCGCGGTGGTCGTCGCCACCCTCGTCTGCGGTGCACTGCTCGGCGCCGTCAATGGCGTCCTGATCGGCTACTTAAGGCTGCGCGCCTTCATCACCACGCTGATCACCCTGATCATCTACCGCTCGGCGTTCGATCTGTTGATCCAACGCTACTCCAATTCGATCGCCGCGGCCTTCCCCGACATCCCGTCCTGGAATTTCATCGGCGGTGGCGACGTGTTCGGCATTCCGAGCGTCGCAATCGTCTACATCGCGATCGCCATCTTCGGCCATATCTTCATGACCCGGCTGCGCCCGGGCTGGCACATCACCGCGATCGGCGGCTCGCGCCGTTCCGCCTACAATTCCGGCATTCCGGTCCGCCGCACCATCGCGCTCTGCTATGTCGCAAGCGGCGTGCTGACAAGCATCGCCGCGCTGTTCTTCGCGGCCCGGCTCGGCACCGTCGGCGGCGATATCGGCGTCGGCCTCGAGGTGATCGTGCTGACCGCGACCGTGCTCGGCGGCATCACGCTCGGCGGCGGCAAGGGCTCGGTCGCAAAATCGCTTGTCGGCGTGCTGATCGTGCTCTTGATCACCAACGGCCTGACCACGCTCAATGCGCGTGGCGGCATCAACCGCATGGCGCTGGCGGGCATCCTGCTGGTCGCAGCGATGGTCGACATCCGCTGGCAGAAGAACCGCACCCGCATCATCAGCAAGGTCTATGTCGCGCCGACCTATCATGCGCTGCCGCCGCCGCCGGCCACCGAGATCGGCCAGGGCGGCCCGTTCGAGCAGAACGACAAGCTGCGCGACGTCGAATTGATCGGCCTCGGCCGCATCGAGGCGCCGGAGGACGTGATCCTCGATCGCAACAACAATCTCTACGCCGGCTCGCGCCATGGCGACATCATCCGCTTCCATGCGCCCGATTATCAGCGCATGGAGGTGTTCGCCCATATCGGCGGTCAGCCGCTCGGCATGGCGTTCGACCGGCAGGACAATCTCTATGTCTGCATCGGCGGCATGGGCCTTTACCGCATCACGCCCGACGGCACCGTGGAGAAGGCGACCGACGAGACCAACCGCAGCATGCATTCGGTGAACGACGACAGCCGGCTGCGGCTGGCCGACGACCTCGACATCACCGACGACGGCCTGATCTTCTTCTCGGAAGCCACCGTGCGCTACGAGATGGACGAATGGCCGATCGACGGCCTCGAGGCGCGCGGCAACGGCCGCATCATTTGCTACGACACCAAGACCGGCGCCACGCATACGGCGCTGCGCGGCCTCAAATTCCCCAACGGCATCTGCGTCGCCAGCGACGGCCAGTCGATCCTGTTCGCCGAGACCTTCGGCTGCTCGATCAAGCGGCTGTGGTTCGCGGGGCCGAAGAAGGGCCAGGTCGAGGTGGTGATGGACAATTTGCCGGGCTATCCCGACAACATCAATCTCGCCTCCGACGGCAATTACTGGCTGGCGCTGGTCGGCATGCGCAGCCCCTCGCTCGACCTTGCCTGGAAGATGCCGGGCTTCCGCCGCCGCATGGCCAAGCGCGTCCCGGTCGACGAATGGCTGTTCCCGAACATCAACACCGGCTGCGTCGTCAAGTTCAACGAGCAGGGCAAGATTCTCGAATCGTTCTGGGACCTGCGCGGCGAGAACCACCCGATGATCACCTCGATGCGCGAGCACCGCGGCTATCTCTATCTCGGCGGCATCATGAACAACCGGATTGGCCGCTACAAGCTGGAGAACGCGGACCCGAACTTCGTGCAGTATGACAAGCGCTGGGGGAAGCTGTCGTGATCGCGGCCGCCAGGGAATTCGCCAACCGCTTTCTCGGCCGCGGCGAGGCCACCATCACCGTACCTTCGTTCGACGGCGCGCTGAAGCCGAACCAGAAACTGGAATCTGCAACCACCTTGCTGGAATGCGAGGCGCTAGAGGATCTCGCAACCGACGGCCGAAACCTCTATGTCGCCGACGGCCGGCGTCTGCTGCGCCTCGACGGCGGCGGCGCGGCCGAGCTGCGCAGCTTCGAGCAGCCGATTTCGGCGCTCTGCGCGCTCACCACCGGCGGCGGCATCGCGGTCGCGCTCGGCGGCCGCGAGGTGCGGCTCTACGCCGACCCCTCGTCGGGCGAGCCGAGCGTGACGTTCAGCGACGCCGCCTTCAACGCGATCAACGCGCTGACGCAGGCCGGCGACGGCACCCTGATCGCAACCGACGGCTCGGCGACCTGCGGCATCGATGATTGGGCGCGCGACCTGATGGAGCTGAACCGAAGCGGCCGCGTGTTCCGGCTCGACCCCAGGACCAGATCAGTGCAGCTGCTGGCGTCGAAGCTCGGCTACGCCTTCGGCGCCTGCGCACGCGGCGACGGCGTGCTGGTCAGCGAGAGCTGGCGGCATCGCCTCGTCCTCGTCTCGAACGGACGGCCGCTGCAGGTCGTGCTCGGCCATTTGCCCGTCTATCCGTCGCGGCTGTCGAAGGCCGCGGGCGGCGGCTATTGGCTGACCGCATTCACCGCACGCACCCAGCTGATCGAGTTCGTGCTGCGCGAGCCGGCCTACCGGCGCCGCATGATGGCCGAGATCGACCCGGCCTATTGGGTGGCGCCGCGGCTGCGCTCGGGGTTCTCGTTCAAGGAACCGATGCAGGGCGCCCACATCAAGACGATGGGCGTCATCAAGCCGTGGGCGCCGCCGCGCTCCTACGGCCTCGTCATCCGGCTGAGCGAGGACGGCAAGCCAAAGTATTCGCTGCACAGCCGGGTCGACGGCATCAATCACGGCATCGTCGCGGCGCTCGAGCTGGGCGGTGACCTTGTGCTGATCGCCAAGGGACCGGGCCGCGTGCTGAAACTGCCCCTCGCCGGGCTCGCCGAGGAGACAGGCTCATGAGCGACACCGTGTTGTCCCTGCGCAAGGCCACCAAGCTTTACGCGGGCGTGCCCGCCATCGAGGGCGTCGACTTTGATCTGCGCCGCGGCGAGATTCACGCGCTGGTCGGCGAGAACGGCGCCGGCAAGTCGACGCTGACCAAGGTGATGGCCGGCGTCGTGACCTTGACGTCCGGCGGCATGAGTGTCGATGGCACGGAGGTCGCGCCGCGCACGCCGCTGGAGGCGCGCAATCTCGGCATCGCCATGGTGTTCCAGGAGAACAGCCTGGTGCCGACCATGACGGTCGCGCAAAACCTGTTTCTCGGGCAGGAGAAATTCTACAACCGGCTGCGCGGCATCTACATCGCCGCCCAGCAATTCCTGCAATCGCTGAATTTCGACGTGACGCCGACCGCCACCGTGAGCGGGCTCGGCGCCGCCAAGAAGCAGATGGTGGAGATCGCGCGCGCGGTTCTGCACAAGGCCAAGGTCATCATCTTCGACGAGCCGACCGCGTCGCTGACGCCGGAAGAGAAGAAATATTTCTTCGACCTGGTCCGTGACCTCAAGAAGCGCGGCGTCTCGATCATCTTCATCTCGCACGCGCTGGAAGAGGCGCTACTGCTCGCCGACCGCATCACCGTGCTGCGCGACGGCAAGCATGTCATCACCGACGACACGGCGAAATTCGATCGCGCGGCGATCGTGCAGGCGATGGTCGGCCGCGATCTCTCCAACACGCTGTATGGCGCGCGGAAGACCAGCGTCCGGCCGGCCGGTGCGCGCGTGCTCACGGTGCAGAACCTCAAGATGGCGCCGATGGTGAAGAACAATTCGCTGTCGGTGTTTGGCGGGCAGATCACCGGCGTGTTCGGCCTGGTCGGCGCGGGCCGCACCGAGACCTTCAAGATCGTCTCCGGCGTGTTGAAGCGCGACTTCTTCCACGGCGGCGAAATCATGCTGCACGACAAGCCGGTGCGCTACCGGGTTCCGGCGCCGGCGGTCAAGGCCGGCATCGCCTATGTGACCGAGGATCGCAAGGTCGAGGGCTTCTTCGAAACCGCCTCGATCGCCCGCAACATCTATCTCGGCCTGCTTTCGAAGTTTCCCGGGGGCCGCATGATGTTGTCGCGGCGCGAGACCAATTCGGTCGGCAAGACCTGGACTCAGCGCCTCAAGGTTCGCGCCATCGGCGACGAGGCCAAGGTGGTCGAGCTGTCAGGCGGCAACCAGCAGAAGGTGGTGATCGCCAAATCGCTGGTGCAGGAGCCCGAGCTGATCATCTTCGACGAACCGACCCGTGGTGTCGACGTCGGCGCCATCGTCGAGATCCACGAGCTGATCAACCAGCTCGCCGACGAAGGCAAGGCGGTGGTGGTGATCTCGTCCTATCTGCCCGAGATCATGGCGCTATCCGACCGCATCCTGGTCTCGCGCCAGGGCAAGGTGGTCGAGGAATTCTCCGCGCTCGAAGCCACCGAGGAGAAAATCATGTACGCGGCGATTCATTGATGCCTGAAACGCGATGCGATTTTGGTTGAAGCGTCAGGTGCGGCGCGGGAAGCCGCCTGCCGCGATCCTGGTCGAACGCTACTTCGGTCCGACGGTTCCGGTCACCTTCAGTCTCGCCGATCTCACCCAACCCGAGACGTCGTTGCCCGTCCCCGGATTGAGATACATCACCGACGACCAGCCATCCCTGGTTTGCGCATACGCGATCAGTGCGTCATTCGGAATGACGAACACGCCGCGGATCGGACAGTGCAGATTCGGTGCGGAGTAGAATTGCAGCCGTCCCGTGCCCGTCACCACATTGGCCAGCGGCGGCGACAGCATCGGGACGCGGCTGGTGCCGGTCTGCGGCTCCTTGCAGTTCGACGGCGTCTGCGCGTGCACGGTCGCCCCCGGAGCACCCAGGATCAGGGCACAGCAGACCATGCAGGCGACAACGAACCTGTCCGACATCGCTGATCCTCTTGACGTCGCCGATTGCGGCAACCGGCGAAGGGATTGATTCAGTTCGTGCCCGCGATGATGACGAGATTGTTCAGGACAGGCGTGGAGCAGAACGCGACGACGAGAGCGATGTTGTAAACGTTGTTGCTCCGCCAAAGCAGCCACGTGACCACGAACGTCAAGCCAAGCTTGGGCACCAGCCACCAGACGCCGAACCATGTCTGCGCCAGATGCATGAACGGGTTCAACTCACCCAATCCGAGACTCAGGATCACATTCGTCGACTCAAGGTCGGCGTAACCCAGCAGCAGCGCGAGGAGCACCAAAAGACCCTTAACCCAATTCATTCCGAGACTCCCGATGCCAGTAATGCCGAAGATGCCGGATTGGCCAGATCACACTATTGATGATGTCCACGCGCTCGGCAGGCACGAGGCCCGTTGCAGGATATTCGTCCGGCTTCGGTATCCAGGCCGTGCCGAACAGAATGTCGAGAAACGGAAAGCAGGCAGCGAAGTTTTTGTCCCTGTGCTCGGGAAGGACCGAATGATGGATCCGGTGCCATTGCGGATTGTTGATCCATGTCACATACCGACCGAGCGGAATGCGGACGTTGAGATGGGCACACGCATCGGGCATGAAGAAGATAAATCCCACCGCGATCACCATGTCCGGCGGGATGCGGAACAGGATCGCCATGATCGGAAGAAAGGCGTCGGACAACACCCGCTCCAGCCAGAAATGCCGGCCGCCGGTAATGAACGTGACGCCGTTCGCGCTGTGATGGAAGGAGTGCATCGCCCATAGAAAGGGGATCGCATGTTGGAGGCGATGATACGTGTACTTGTAGAGATCGAATGCAACCACGATGATTGCGAGTGACACGTACCACCAGTAACCGTCGGTCGGCAGCTTGATCCAACCGAGACCGGTATAGCTCGCAATCTTGCCCGCGGTGATCGCCGCGATCGGAGCGAGCATGGACGACAACCCGAGGCTCACGATCACCGCGAGCCAATCATCACGAAACTCGGCGTAGGGAACGTCCGCAATCGGCCATCTTTTTTCCAGGATGCGGCTGGTGTAGACGATGCCCAGAAACACGGCCGCATAAAATACGGCGTTTGCGATGTCACTCTGCATGAGGGATGACTCGCCGGTTCAAAAGGACAGACAATAAGAATAAAAACATTTCTGTGCCTATAGGCTAAAAAAGCTTATTTTTTCTCAACGCTCCGGCGGGGGCAAGCAGGGTTTTTACGGGGCGGCCCTCGTCTTCGGCCCGATTCTGGCCCGCGCGGGCGCATTTTTCCGGGCCGGTCTCCGATCCGGTGCGGCGATAGCCCGCTGAAGCGAACCCCGCGCCCGCCCGCAGGACATTGTGCGCACCGTGAAGGCGCGTGGTGCATCCCTGAGGGGCTATACAGAGCAACCCATCGACACCAGCACAGCAGCGGGCAAGCGCTTCCTGGACATGCTCGGTGTGTTCACCGAGTTCGAGACCAACCTCCGCAAAGAGCGGCAGCTTGAGAGTATCGCGGAGGCCAAGGCACGCGGGGTCTACCAAGACCACAAAGCGTCCATCGACACCGCCAAAGTGAAGGCGCTTAAGGCTGAAGGCATGGGAGCGTCCGCTATCGCGAAGGCGCTCAAGATTGGCCGCGCGTCGGTTTACCGGGCTCTTGAGGATTGAGGAGGGAAGCCAATGACACCCACAGCGCCCTCCAACTGTGACCACGGGCTGTGTGAGTGCAGTGGAACGCAATCGATCCAGAAGTGTCTGGGGATGCTCTACTGAAGACGAGCACGCATCAGCTGCCCGAACCAATGGGAGCTTGCGTGAATGGCGCGCCGTGGCCGATGAAGATGGGCACTACGTGTTCGCCGTGGCGCTATGATGCAACGGTTCAATTTTGCCGACCGCCTTGCGACAGGACGGAAAGGAGGTGCCCATGCCGAAAACGATCGCGGTATTGGGCTCTGCCCTCTTCTTTGCGGTTGCGCCCAGCTCGGTGGCGGGGCTCGTTCCCTGGTGGATTACGCGTTGGGAGTTTCGGCCGCCCTTCTTCGATCTCGACGCGACGCGCGCCGTCGGGATCCTGTTGATCGTCGCCGGTCTACCCGGGCTTGTCGACTCGTTTGCACGCTTTGCGCTGCAAGGATTGGGCACGCCGGCGCCGGTCGCACCGACGCAGAACCTCGTGGTGACGGGTCTCTATCGCTATGTGCGCAATCCTATTTACGTTGCCCTTGTCGCCGTCATTCTGGGCCAAGCGGTCTTGTTCGGCGACCAGCGCCTTCTTGGGTACGGTGCGTTGGTGTGGCTCGCCTTCCACGCGTTTGTCGTGGGGTACGAGGAGCCGGCGCTCGTTCGTATGTTCGGAACGGAGTACGAGGATTTCCGGGCCAATGTCCCGCGCTGGATTCCGCGGCTCACGGCCTGGCGAGCCGCACTCCGGAATCATTCGTGACGCGGGCGCCACCGCGGGAAGGGCGTGGTACCGCGCCCTGTCGTAAAATGGCGCGCCCGGAACGATTCGAACGTCCGACCCTCAGATTCGTAGTCTGTATTTCTTTATTGATTTTATTAATGAAATTGGCGATTTGTTGCATTTTTGTTGCATGAGTTCATAGTTCGACGTAATACAAAATGGTCACACGTGATGCAGGATCGGCCATGTCAATCAGGAAGCGTACCTGGAAGACCGCCAATGGCGACGCTCGCACGGCATGGGTGCTCGATTACTTCGATCAAAACCGCAAACGACGCCTTCGCACCTTCGACCGCAAACAGGATGCAGAGAAGTTCGAGGCCACAACACGCATCGAGATCGGTAAGGGCATTCACGTTGCCGATCGCGACTCCATCACCGTAAAAGAGGCAGGCACCCTGTGGCTCGCGGAATGTCGAGCCGAAAACCTCGAACCCACCACACTCGAGCAATACGATCAGCACCTTCGGTTGCATATCGTACCCTTCATCGGGTCAGAGAAGTTGTCGCATCTCAACGTGCCGTTCGTCAGTTCCTTCCGAACCAAGCTTCGCGATGAAGGGAGGTCCCCCGCAATGGTCCGCGGAGTGATGGGATCGTTGGGTGCCTTGATTTCGGTTGCTCAGCAACGCGGCCAGGCCGCACACAACCCCGTCCGCGAATTGAAGCGATCACGACGGAAAGGCAGCGCGAGCCAGCAGCGTCACAAGGCAAAGTTAAAGATCGGCGTCGATATTCCGACCCGCGACGAAATCCGGGCACTGCTCGCGAAAGCGAAAGGTCGATACCGGCCATTGCTGATGACTGCCGTCGTCACTGGACTGCGTGCCTCCGAATTGCGCGGCTTGCGATGGGAGGATGTCGATCTAGACACCAAGAAGCCCGAACTGCATGTTCGACAGCGCGCTGATCGACGCGGCATCATCGGTCCACCGAAATCGGCATCAGGCTATCGCACGATCCCCTTGCCTCCGGATACCGCTCAAGTGTTGCGCGAATGGAAACTGATTTGCCCAAAGAAGCGAGATCACAAGAGGGATCCGGGTAAGCTGCACCTCGTCTTTCCGAACGGCGCCGGCAACGTCGAATTGACGGGCAACATCATCAAGCGCGGCCTGATCCCGACCATGATCGCTGCCAGACTCGTCATACCCGCGCTCGATGAACAGAAGAAAGTAAGGCGTGACGAGAGCGGCAAAGTGATCTTTGAACCCAAATATACAGGGATGCATGCCTTGCGGCATTTCTTCGCCTCATGGTGCATAAATCGCAAGGTGGATGGTGGTCACGAATTGCCTCCGAAAATCGTGCAGGAGCGATTAGGTCATTCGACGATCGCAATGACGCTCGACATTTACGGGCACCTATTCCCGCGCGGTGATGACACAGCGGAGTTGGCGGCAGCCGAACAATCGCTTTTATCGACCATCTGAAAATAGCCGTTCCCGCAAACGAGACGAGTTTCGCGTTCGCCATAGCAAGCAACGTCATGAAGCTTTCGCGCTGCTAACCCGGAGCAGTTCACGGGTAACAGCGCGCACAAGCTCAGCTAGTTCGGCTAGCTTTGCATCTTCCTCCTCATGCGAAAACGGCGACATCAATGTTCCATGCATCACTGAGTTCCGTATTTCGTTCCAAGCTGAGAACTGAGATGAGGTAACTATCGATTGCGCGGCGAGACGCCGAAGGCTATTCTTGATTGTCTCATTTTCCGAGCTAAAATTTTGGACAGCTTTGACTGCCACACTCTTTAGGCGCGCAGACACCCCTGAGCTCTCGATCACATCAATTAAAGCGACCTTCTCGTCCCTCTCCGCCTTTCTGTCGCTGGACATTGTCCTCGCTGGTCGCAACAACTTGGTCAACCCTTCGCTCGTGCTGGCTAACGCAAGGGCCATCACCCAGCGGGATGCCCGGGCGACCCCGCTTAACTCATCGTAGAAGCCAGTGACGGGGTGGAGTTCATAAATTGGCTCACCACGTGAATCTCGCCTTAGCGCAATCATGTGGAGAAGTCCGCTATAACATTCAAAGAAATCAGATCCGTTGGGGTCATCACAACGCCAGAAAGCAGACCAACTGGCGTTCTTCACGCGAGGGACTGTCGAGACGCTTATCATCGAATGGCCGCCCAAGTTTCGCGCATAGAGACGCGGCATAAGCGGTTGACCGAACATTATTCGAAAGGGTTGGACCAACCATTGCTCGGCGTATGTTGGCGGCAGTTGTTCAGAGTGCTCGGCGACTATCGCAAGGCAAGCAGCTTCCCGCTCGAACGTAAAAGTTATGGTGGAGCCTAGCATTTCAATCTTTTTTTCATACTGGCCGCGCATCGCGAGCACGAGCGGATGAAGTCGATCGACAGAATAAATGAGCTCGGTGGATGATGTTGCGCTTCTGCTGGCGCTGGCATCGTCACAGATAAGAGATTCCAGTTCGCCCTCGGCCTCGAACCTTCCATCAACGAGGTCTTGCTTGGCGGGGATAGTATAGCCACAAGCCCAATCGACTCCCTCAGCGTCGACGCCTACCAGACGCATGCGAGCAATACTCTGGTAGGAATTCTCGCGTTGGTACTGCATTGCACCCGTGAGGGCCTTGAAATCGATCTCGGATGCACGAAACCGGTACGTTAGGTCCGCAAGCGATTGCATCGCAACTTCACCGCTCCCGGAGGCAAGAGGCGGCTGATAATCGCGTCCGATCAGCTGCATTTTGGGAAAGCTCAGAACTTTCGGCGTTGTCAGAAACGATCGCCATCTATCCAGCGTTGCCAAACGTCCTCCCCTCAAAACACTAGCGCCAGTCGCACTGCGAGAGCTGGGCCGAAACGCCAATCTCGGCCAGGTTCTTCCTGGTCACTAACATCAAAACCAAACAGTGAATGGCACGCAAGCCCCGTTTATCCGGCCTCGCACGCCACGCGGTTACGTCGATCACTTTATCTCCACACCGTTTGCTGGATGACATTGCACAACACAATGAATCAATTTAGGAATCTCCAGAATGGGACGCCGACCTGCGGCCGCGCAATTGCGGCGTGGAGAGCCGGCAACGCCAATGATCCTCAACCTAAGCTCACCCAAGAAATGGCTCTAAAAAAATCTGAACTTTACTCATCACTTTGGGCAAGCTGCGACGAACTTCGCGGCGGCATGGATGCGTCGCAGTACAAGGACTATGTCCTGGTCCTCCTATTCGTGAAGTACGTCAGCGACCGCTACGCCGGTGAGCCGTATGCGCCGATAACGATCCCGAAAGGCGCCAGTTTCGCTGACATGGTCGGGCTCAAGGGCAAGCCAGACATCGGCGACCAGATCAATAAGAAGATCCTCGGACCGCTCGCCCAGGCCAACCATCTGTCGGACATGCCGGATTTCAATGACCCGGCGAAGCTTGGCGACGGCAAGGAACGAGTCGAGCGTCTTACGAACCTTATCGCGATCTTCGAAAACCCGGCTCTCGACTTCTCAAAGAACCGGGCCGACGGTGATGATCTACTGGGTGACGCATATGAATACCTGATGCGTCATTTCGCGACGGAGAGCGGTAAGAGCAAAGGCCAGTTTTATACGCCTGCCGAAGTGAGTCGTGTCATCGCGCAGATCATCGGCATTCGATACGCAAAGACTACAAATGACACCAGCGTCTACGATCCTACCTGCGGTTCAGGCTCCTTGCTGCTCAAAGTAGGCGATGAGGCTCGACACGACGGCAAGGAAGTGAAGGTCACCCTCTACGGACAGGAGAAGGATAACGCGACTGCTGGACTCGCGCGCATGAACATGATCCTGCACGACTACGCGACGGCAGATGTCAAACAGGGAAATACTCTTGCCAACCCACTCCACAAAGACGGCGAGAGCCTCAAGACATTCGACTATGTCGTCGCTAATCCGCCTTTCAGCGACAAGCGCTGGAGCACGGGTCTCGACCCGGAGCACGATCCTTGGCAGCGTTTTCAAGCCTATGGCACTCCGCCCGGCAAGCAGGGAGACTTCGCGTATCTGCTGCACATCCTCCGTTCGCTCAAGTCGAACGGCAAAGGTGCATGCATCCTTCCGCATGGCGTTCTCTTCCGCGGCAATGCTGAGGCAACGATCCGTAAGAACCTTGTCCAACGCGGACTAATCAGGGGCATCATCGGATTGCCCGCTAACCTGTTCTACGGAACCGGCATCCCTGCTTGCATCGTTGTTCTCGACAAGGCCAACGACCAAAAGGCCATTTTCATGATCGACGCCTCTAAGGGCTTCATCAAAGATGGAAACAAGAATCGGTTGCGAGATCAGGATATCCATAAGATCGTCGACATCTTTACGCGACAGGTTGAAATACCTGGCTACTCACGGCTGGTTCCCATCAGTGAAATCGCCGATCCAAAAAATGACTACAATCTCAACCTGCCCCGCTACATCGATAGCTCTGAGTCGGAGGACTTGCAGGATATTGATGCGCATCTGCGCGGCGGCATTCCTGACCGCGATATCGATGCTCTTGAAAGGTACTGGCAGGTCATTCCTGGCGTTCGCGCCACATTATTCAAGAAGGACGACCGGGCCGGATACTCACTTCTCAAGCTTCCTGTGGCTGAGGTGAAATCCGCCATCTTGGGACATCCTGAGTTCGGGGCTTTCAATGAATCCGTCAACAAGCTTTTCGCGAAATGGCAGAAAGCGGCCATGCCGCGCCTGAAGGCTTTTGCCAAGGAAGGTCACCCAAAGGCGCTGATAGAAACAATTTCGGAAGACTTACTAAGCACATTCAGGGCGGCGCCACTCTTGGATGCCTACGACGTTTACCAACACTTGATGGATTACTGGTCCGAGACGATGCAGGATGACTGCTACCTGATCGCCGATGATGGTTGGTATGAAGCCGCGCAGCCTAAGCTGATCGTTGAAGAGAAGGGTAAGAAGACAAAGGTGAAGCCGGACTTCACTCTCAGCAAAAAGAAGTATCAAGCTGAACTCCTCCCGCCCTCCCTCATTATTCAGCGCTGGTTCGCCGACGAGCAGGCGGCCATAGAGAAGCTAGAGGCTGACGCAGCCGCGCTCCAGCAGCAGATGGAGGAAATAGGAGAGGAACATGGGGGCGAGGAAGGATTGCTTGCTGAAGCGGTAAACGACAAAGGCAAGATTACAAAGGCCAGCGTCAGCGCGCGGCTCAAGGAAATCAAAGGCGACGCCGAAGCGGCGGACGAGATCAAAGCGCTCAAGGATTATCTCGGCCTCATGGAACAGGAAGCCACAACCGCGGACAAGCTGGCCGAGGCGCAGGACGCGCTCACCGAAAAGGTCGCGGCACGCTACCCGAAGCTCACCGAGGACGAAATCAAGACCCTCGTCGTGGATGACAAATGGCTGGGTACGCTGGCCGTTGCCGTGCAGGGTGAACTCGACCGCGTCTCACGAACCCTTACCGGGCGCATCCGCCAACTGGCCGAACGCTACGCTACGCCGCTCCCGCAGCTCATCGACGAAGTGGCCGCGCTCGCCGCCAGTGTGGACGGACACCTCAAAAAGATGGGAGCGGTATGGAAGTGAAGCCCGGCTACAAGCAAACCGAGGTGGGCGTCATCCCGGAGGAGTGGGATGTCACCACTATCGGTGAGCAGTCTCAAATTTTCGGCCGCATTGGCTTTCGAGGTTACACGGTCGATGACATCGTTGAGGAAGGACACGGAGCAATCGCGATCAATCCCTCGAACATTCAGGATGGCGAAACCGTGTTCGAGAAATGCACCTACATTTCTTGGCACAAATACGAGGAGTCACCTGAAATCAAGATCGACGAGGGCGACATCATCCTTGTCAAAACGGGATCGACTGTCGGCAAGACTGCAATGGTTAAAAAGCTGCCGGGCAAAGCGACGCTCAATCCGCAGGTGGTGGTTTTCAAAAAGCTAAAGGCTTCACCCGGATTCTTTGGCTACACGATGGGATTTCCTGTCGTCCAGAAGCAGCTTACTGAAGCGGTGGTCGGTGGAGCATTGCCCACGCTTTCTCAAAAATTGGTGGCGGCATTCAAGTTTCCGCTACCCACAACGGACGAACAACGAGCCATCGCGGAGGCCCTGAGCGATGTGGATGGGCTGCTGGGTGGGCTGGACCGGCTCATCGCCAAGAAGCGCGACCTCAAACAGGCCGCCATGCAGCAACTCCTCACCGGCCATACCCGCCTCCATGCCTTCCACGACAAGTGGGAAACAAAACGGTTGGGCGAGCTTTTTGAAATCACTTCAAGCAAGCGCGTCTTCCAAAGCGAGTGGAGGGCCGAAGGCGTTCCATTCTATCGAGCACGAGAATTGGCAGTGTTAGGAGAAACTGGACGAGTGCAAAACGAGCTTTTCATCACTCGCGAACTTTATGAGAAGCACCGTCGCGCCCATGGCGTTCCAAGCGTGGGAGACATGCTGGTGACCGGTGTTGGAACGCTTGGTAAGGTCTATGTCGTTTCCGATGGCCACGAGTTTTACTTTAAGGACGGCAACATCATCTGGTTCAAAATCGAAGGAAAGATGTCGGCGGATTTTTTGCATCAACTATACCTCACCGACACGGTACAAAGGCAAGTTGCCGAGGGAGGTGCGGGCACTACGGTAGGCACGTACACTATCTCGGCTGCAAAGAAGACCACGATTCCATTTCCAAAACTTGCGGAGCAAACCGCCATCGCCGAAGTACTGACGGATATGGACGCGGAGCTGGCGGCGTTGGAGCAGCGCCGCGAGAAGACCCGTGCCCTTAAACAGGCTATGATGCAGGAATTGCTTACCGGCAAGACGAGACTTGTATGAATACCATCGGCAAGCCAGAGCGCGTGACGCAAAATCGGGTCATCGCGCTACTCCGTGACGAGCTCGGCTACCGCTACCTGGGTGATTGGAGTGACCGCTCCGGCAACAGCAACACCGAAGAGGAACTGCTCACTCAAAACCTCACGCAGCGCGGATATACGCAAGAGCAAATCAGCAAGGCCATCTATCTCCTTAAGACGGAAGCGAACAATCCCAACCGCAGCCTCTACGACAACAATAAAGCCGTGTATGGCCTTCTTCGCTATGGCGTTCCGGTAAAAATCGAAGCGGGCAAGGTTACAGAGACGGTCAAACTCATAAACTGGGAAAAGCCCGATCTCAACGATTTCGCCATTGCGGAGGAGGTCACCTTAAAGGGCGGCTACGAACGCCGGCCGGATATTGTCCTTTACATCAATGGCATTGCAATCGGCGTCATTGAACTTAAGGGCAGCCATGTCTCCATCAGCGACGGCATTCATCAGCTGTTGTCGAACCAAAACCCTGAGTTCAACGAGCGGTTTTTCAGCACCGTTCAGATCTTGTTCGCAGGAAATGACTCGGAGGGACTGCGCTACGGAACGATCAAGACGGAGGCTAAGTATTTCCTGAACTGGAAAGAGGACGAGGCGGACAACACCCGATACAAGCTAGATAAGTACTTACTGAAAATGTGCCGGAAAGAGCGGTTTATCGAGCTGCTTCACGACTTCGTGCTCTTCGACGGTGGGATCAAGAAACTTCCACGTGTGCATCAGTACTTCGGCATCAAAGCTGCTCAGGAGCG
Organism: Bradyrhizobium sp. 33ap4; assembly: GCF_032654765.1. NCBI lineage: Bacteria > Pseudomonadati > Pseudomonadota > Alphaproteobacteria > Hyphomicrobiales > Nitrobacteraceae > Bradyrhizobium > Bradyrhizobium sp. 33ap4. The sequence continues at coordinate 61,918 of NZ_JAUMTJ010000047.1, forward strand.
TGTGAACGCATACAAGGGCGGCATCATCTGGCACACGCAAGGCAGCGGCAAAAGCATCGTAATGGTGCTCTTGGCCAAGTGGATACTGGAGAACAAGCCGAACGCTCGCGTGCTGATACTGACCGACAGAGACGAACTGGACAAGCAGATCGAGCGAGTATTCACCGACACTGGAGAGAGCATCTACCGGACCAGTAGCGGGCGAGACCTGATGGCTCAGCTCGGCCAAGCGAAGCCTCGCCTCATCTGTTCGCTCGTCCACAAGTTTGGAAAGAAGGACGTTGGCGATTTCGGCGCTTTCATCGACGAGTTGAAAAAGCAACCGAGCCCGGCGGTCGGTGAGCTATTCATTTTCGTCGATGAATGCCACCGGACGCAAAGCGGTAAGCTCCACAAGACAATGAAAGCCCTTATCCCGGGCGCAGTGTTCATCGGCTTCACGGGAACGCCGCTCCTGAAGCAGGATGCTCCGACCAGCCTCGAAGTCTTCGGCAGCTATATCCACACATACAAATTTGGAGAAGCTGTGGAGGACGACGTCGTCCTCGACCTCGTGTATGAGGCGCGTGACATCCCACAGGAGCTTGGATCGTCTCAAAAGATTGACGCGTGGTTCGACGCAAAAACCAAGGGTCTGAACAACTGGCAAAAGGCCGCTCTGCGCGAGCAGTGGGGCACGATGCAAAAAGTCCTTAGCTCGCGGTCTCGCATGGAGCGAGTAGTCGAGGACGTTGTTTTCGATTTCAGCGTGAAGCCGAGGCTTGCAAGCAAGCGCGGAAACGCCATGCTCGTGGCGTCGAGCATCTATGAAGCCGCGAAATATTACGAGCTATTTCAAAAGACCATTTTCAAGGGAAGGTGCGCGCTGGTCACGTCGTACAATCCTCAAGCCAAGGACATAACGCTCGAAGAGACGGGCGCAAATACCCAGACGGAGAAGCAGTTCCTCTTCGATACATACACCGAGCTGTTGAAGAACGTTTCGGCGAGGCCGAGGAAGTCGAAGACCGAGACGTACGAAGACGAGGTCAAAGAAAAATTCATCAAAGAGCCCGCTAATACGCGGCTCCTCATTGTCGTCGACAAGCTCCTGACGGGCTTTGACGCGCCGAGCTGCACATACCTCTACATCGACAAATCGATGCAGGATCACGGACTGTTCCAGGCTATCTGTCGGACCAACCGGCTCGATGGGGAGGATAAGACGTTCGGCTATATCGTCGACTACAAGGATCTCTTTAAGAAGGTCCAAGGCGCGATGGCAGTCTACTCAACGGAGCTCGACCACAGCGATGGAGGCCCAAGCCCCGACATTCTTCTTGAAGATCGTCTCAAGAAGGGTCGGGAACGGCTCGACGAAGCTCTGGAGGCGCTCGCATTGCTCTGTGAGCCAGTTCAACCTCCGAAGGGCGAACTGGAGCACATTCATTATTTCTGCGGAAACACTGAGATACCCGAGGACCTCCAGCAACGCGAGCCGCAACGCGCCGCCCTGTATAAGTCCACAGCGGCCCTTGTCCGCGCATACGCAAACGTATCCGACGATCTGCCGAGAGCTGGTTACAGCGAGGCAGAGATCGACGGGATAAAAAAGGGTGTTGAGCGGTATCTCAAATTACGAGAGATCATCCGGCAAGCGAGCGGGGAAACTATCGATCTCAAGTCATATGAGGCGGACATGCGCCATCTCATCGATACTTACATCCAGGCCGACGCGCCACGAACAATTTCAGAGTTTGGCGAGATCGGCCTTCTCGACATCATCGTCAAAAGCGGGCTTGCTGACGCCATCAATCAGCTGCCACCGGGCATCAAGGCAAGCAAGGACGCGATTGCGGAAACCATCGCAAACAACGTCCGCAGCAAGATAATCAAAGAGCACCTCAACGACCCCGCCTTCTATGACCGGATGTCGGCTCTTTTGACCGAGGTGCTAGCCGACCTGAAGGCGAAGAGGGTCGATTACGAAGGGTTCTTGAAACGTATCGTTGAAGTGGCGAAGCAAGTGCAGGGAGGAAAGGCCTCTGACACGCCGGAAAAGCTCAATACTCCCGGCAAACGAGCGCTCTATAACAATCTCGGGAAGAACGAGGAGCTCGCGCTCCGCATCGACGAAACGGTACGGAAGGTCCGTCCTAACGCTTTCAGAGGTCATCAAGCGAAGGAAAACGTCATCAAGCGCGCGCTTCTGCCATTTCTTGGCGATGACAAGGATGAAGTCGAGCGTATTTTCCTGATTATCAAGGCCCAACCAGAATACTAAATGCCCATCCAACTCAAACTCGGCGACATCGCGATTGATGTCATACGGAAGGAGATAAAAAACGTTCACTTGAGCGTGCACCCGCCGACGGGCCGCGTGCGGGTCGCGGCTCCCCGGAGAATGACGCTCGACGTGCTGCGGGTTTTCGCTATCGCAAAGCTGCCCTGGATCAAGAAGCAGCAGAAGAAGCTGCGAGAGCAGGAGCGCGAGACGCCTCGGGAATACATCGATCGGGAAAGCCATTATGTGTGGGGCTCCCGGTACCTGCTAAAGCTGGTTGAAGCGGACGAAAAGCCCTCAGTCGAGTTGAGTGGGAAGCGTCTCTTGCTGCGGGTTCGTCCAGGCACAAGCTCAGAAAGGCGCGAGGCTATTCTTGAAGAGTGGCAGCGCGAGCTGCTGCACGTGACAATTCCGCCGCTCATCGCTAAGTGGCAAAAACTTATGAAGGTGCGAGTAAACGCCTACTTCGTCCAACGCATGAAGACGAAATGGGGAAGCTGCAACCACCGGGCCGCAACCATCCGACTGAATACAGACCTCGCTCGCAAGCCCAGAGATTGCCTAGAGTACATTGTCGTGCACGAGATGGTTCACCTTATTGAGCCGACCCATAACGAGCGCTTCGTTGCTATGATGGACCATTTCATGCCGAAGTGGCATTCCTACCGAGAAGCTCTAAATAGACTACCAGTTCGCCACGAGGATTGGGACTACTGATCGCTTTTGCAAGGCTCGTTGCTTCTAACCATTTGCCACGGGGGCCCCTCATGTTGCCTTACGATTTGGAAAGAGCACTTCAAACGCCAGAAGATTGTCGCCGAGTGATGGAACGCGCGCTCAGCGAGCGTGAGCTCGGGAAGCTGTCACAGCATACGAACAAACTCTGTATCAAAGGCTCATGGAAGAAATCAGTTCGCATCTAGGACGCGTCATAAATTCAAGAACAGGCTAACGACGACGCTGAGATCCTATCCAACAACGACGAAGTAACTATAGAGCGACGCTACACTCCGGACCGAACACTACCGGTCTGGCTTCGTCGGCGGGACATAGCAAATCACCACCACCCAGGCTGCTGGGCGAGACGTCGCTTTGAAGTTTGAGTTATCTGACCACGTCGATTGACGATTGCGGCTCTGCGGAAGTGCCCCCACCTCCTTAGCCATTCGTCTTGGCTTGGAGTCGTCCGGTCGTTACTTCCTCTTGATCCTCTTGCATAGGTTGCATACGATAATAGTGACTACGCTGGGGGATAGAATGTATCTTAGCAGTCGTTTGGGCGCCGGCATTTGCGCGGCGCTGACGTTACTCGGCGGCGCCATTTCAGGTTCGCCGGCACTTGCCGACTGCCAACAAACGATCTCTAGCGCACGCGATATCGCTGCCTCCATATCAGTACAGATGGACTCGTCGTCACGACCGCGCGTGGGCCACGCAGTTAGGGTTCTCTGGAAAACGACCAATAGTACGCGGTCAATGTTTCCGATTTATCTGGTTGTGGTGACTCCGGTCGCCTCGCGCTTCTCGGGTCATGGATTTATTGCCCTCAATGCAGAAGCAAAGGGCCTCCGCGGCCTGACGTACGGCAAAGACCTGGTACGCGCTTTTGTGCCTATCTATCGCAATGTCGATCCAACCGAAGGCGAAGTCTCAATCATTCCATATGGCGCTGGGCAACAGACAATTCGGTGGGCGATCGTCAGTGCAGGCGATTGCGGCGAGCAGAAATACGGAGAAACGGAGAAGACGATTGAGGTCATCGCCGGTCCTCCGGAGGTCGTCGTCCAGGATCGATACACAACCGAAAAACCTATCAAGCGGATCAGGTCACCAAATGGCGCGCACGAGATAAGAGTATTCAAAGAGCGTTACGAGGTTTATGACCTTCACACGGGCGCAAAAGTTCTAGATCGAGCGGGTGTTGATCCCAGTTTCTCGCCAACCGGAAGATTCGTCGCGTCACGCGGCGAGTCCGGAGTCATCGATCTTTTGTCTGGAAAACAAATTGCAAATGTCGGCCCAGGTGACAACTTCTTGGCATGGGTTCGCGGGGATAGCTTCGCCATAAATGGGGGAGTTGGCTGGGAAGATTTGACGATCGTTAGCACATTAACGGAGGATCGGAAGCCCCTAAAGGTCCGAACGATGTGCGGCATGTGCCGCTCGCTAAGCGATTTGAAGATCCTGGTCGACGTCGACAACGGGTACGCAGCCGGCATCTCCGGCGAATGGCGATTATTGAACCTTGTAACGGGCGAGATATATCCGGCCGATGCCGCTAGATACGAGACGCTAATAGAAACGAACGATGAAGCGAACCGGGCAGAAGAAGATAGATTGTTCGACGCCGGACATTCCCAATGGCAGGATTCGCAGCAACTCTTGGGATTGATACAGAGGTCCTTTAATTCTGACCTGAAGAGATTGCCGGAAAATGCGGGAAGTTGGAATCTTGGCGAGCCTCTGAAACTATCGCATGTTACCTCGGGTCGGAATTCAGATCAGCCCGAGTTGCAACGGCGCTCACTTGTTCGGCATACTGACGCAACTGAGAAGCAAGCTGACGCCGGTATGCGTCCCGGCGCGCTACGCGGGCGTAGGCAAACCAGTCGTGGAATTGAGCTCGACGGATCTCCTGTCGTCCCAGACTTGCCCAGCAATCTATCACCCGCAACCGTTGCTGACCTCACATTTGATCGCTTGAAGGAAGTTGGCTTATCGACCACGCCCCTTTCAGCGCTTGAAGTAATGTACAAGCTCTCTGGCAGTTCGCGCACATCGACCTTGAAGAAAGCGCACGATATTGTAGCTGACATAGGCAGCAAGCTTTCTGCGACGGGTAGGAAAAGCCTTGCCAACGGTCTTATTGACTGCGACCAATCGGTTGCCCCTTTCGACGGACCTGACTTGATTTGGCATTGGCGGGATCAAAGTTTCGATCGTTGGGTTATCCATGCGAGCTGTCGCGATGGAGATACGCATCAACGAAACGGAGCGCTCGCTCTTGTGCGTGCGGGAACGCCGGACGAAGTGTTGGACCTGTCTTCTGCATTTGAAACCAGCAACCCGATCGAAGGCTTGCAGTGGGAGCTCGGGGACGGCGCAAGGATTTTCCATCTGTCTGACGACTTGCTGGCCATCGAATTCGGTGGCAACGCGTTTGTCATTTCGGTCAAAACCGGTACAAGGCAGGGCGCGGCAATTTCCCTAGTCGACGGCAATCTCCTCGCGCAGTTTCGCTTGGCTGTTGGCAATCGGCATTTAGTGCAGGTCAATTCCGATGGTCGGGTTTTCGTTTATCGTCTGCACGATGGGCAAAAAGTCTTGAGCGGCGTCTATGTTGATGGCGAGATTGTTCTTGCGAATGACGCCGGATTTTACGACAACACCTTTGACGGCGCTCAAGACGTTCAAGTGCGATTTCCGGGAATTGCCGGCCTGTACTATTACAACCAATTTGAGTCCATCTTGCGCCGTCCCGGACTTGTCACCTCAGTGTTACACGACGAGCAGCATGTGATTCCAGACGCTGCCCCAATCCAAGCGCCCCCATTGATAAACCTGTCTATCGCTTCCGTGAGCGCAAACGGTAAACGGGCCGTCAGCGTAACTGCGCAAGGAGAGCAGGAGTTATCTTCAATTCGCCTTTATATCGATGGCAGGCTGCTAGAAACTCGGACGGTGTCCGGGTTGAGAGTAAGCAGCGCGTTTGAAATCGCGGACCCTGGCGGAGGTCGTTGGGTCTCAGCAGTTGCGGTCGATAGATCAGGAATCACGAGCTTACCAAGTGCCGCTCGTCTCCCGGGCCCCCCCGTTGCGCGCGGCACGTTGCGCGCAGTTGCCGTCGGAGTAGATTTTTATTCAGATCGGCGGCTTCCGGGGCTTACGTATGCTGCCTCAGACGCTCAACGAATTGCAACAATGCTGAACGCAAGCAAGGGACGTTCGGTCGAAGGTGTTGTAGTGACACCCATTACGAACGAGGCGGTAACGCCGAAGAGCGTTCTTTCCGCGATCGAAAGCGCGTCCGCTTCCACGGAAAAGGATGACACCCTAGTAGTATCTTTTTCAGGACACGGCGTCGAAGGGCGCAGCTTTGGGCAACCCGATGTAGGGCTGGCGCTGACCACATCTATCACCAACATAGATCAACTCGCAACGACAGCAGTGCCATGGAGTTCGATCGCTCGATCCTTGAGTAAAGCACGTGGCTCAGTCATTGTGCTTTTGGACGCTTGCCATGCGGGCGCTACTGAAGGACTTGGTACAAACGAGGATGCCGCCAAGGAACTAACTGCATCCGGCGCTCCCATTGTGGTTCTGGCAGCTACTAAGTCTCGCCAGCAAAGTTTTGAAGGCGCCGGTGGCGGCATCTTTACTACATCGTTGATTCAGTTCGTCGCGAAAGCGCGTGCCGCCGGCGTACTGGTTGATATGAGCGAGCTCTATGGCGCAATAAAAGGGGAGGTCGTGAGGACCGAGAAAGGAAAGCAGACGCCGTGGCTCGTACGCAACGCGCTCATCGGCGATATGTCATTATTTTGAATTGTCTCCAGAGATGCAAAGTTCATTCAGAGGAAGCTGCAAGATGTTGCAAATCTCCCGTCGCAGATGCGTGGCGAGTATGGTTGGTGGCGCTGTGGCAATCGTGCTCGGCGCTAGTTGCCAAGTTAGTGCCGCACAGGGACAAACTGAGGCAGAAAAGCGCGCGGCCAAGGCCAATCTTGCAAAGGACCAATGGTTGGAGCGTTGGATGAAATCGGCTTCCGCAAAGGACGCCGTAGGTGCTCTGTATCTTGGCCGATTTCTCGATCGAATCTACTTTGTAGACAAGCCGATTGCGTGGCGGCCGAGCCCCGCGCAGGCTGGAACATACCAGGCGGTTGAAGTCCCAGTCGGTTTTGTAACCGATCTCGCGAGCGTCCCGAGAGTTTTCTGGTCGTTTCTGCCAACTGATGGAGAGTATGCCTTCGCAGCGATTATTCACGACTACTTGTATTGGACCCAATGTCGGTCGCGAGAAACCTGTGACAACATTCTTAGGCTCGCGATGGCGGACCTTGGCGTCAGTAATTTCACAGCAGGTATCATTTTTCGGGCTGTGCGTCTGGGAGGCCAAAGCAGTTGGGACAGCAATACTAAACTCAAAGCGCAAGGTGAACGACGCGTCTTGGTGCAGTATCCTGACGGACCGGGAATACGGTGGGAAAATTGGAAAAAGCGACAGGACGTATACGCTCCCACAGACGGCCATTGCTAATCGCAATGCGGTAAAAGTTGGTGGCCTTAGCAGTGCTATGAACCCTGATATCTTCTGATCGCGAAGGTCACACAGCCATGACGATCAGGTACAGTGACTACATCAGGACACTTAGACGTGGCTTCCACGAGTACCGGCGCACTCATTTTGGGGACAAGCCCGAGCTGTTTAAGAACTACAACGAAGATGAGCCCGTCGTATGGGCCGACCTAGCTCGCGATCTTAACGTAATGACACCGCCATGCGCGGCATCTCTGCGTGAAATGGTCGTGAGGAAAATACCCCGATCCAAACGTCACAGGCATTTTGGAAGTATGCAAAGCTCGCAAGCTTTGGTGCAATCGACATTCGGAGTAATCGAGGCGTTCAATCGGTTTGCTGTACTTGCAAATGTTAGGGACGAAGAAGGTTGCCTTGCGTTTGGTCCTTCTGCCGCGGCGGGCAATCTGACCTTTGAGAAGCAAATCACTACCCTCGGCGAAGGTCCAAAGGGGGCCACCTCTATCGATGTCTGGATCGGGGGAGCTTATCGGGTGGCCGTTGAATGCAAGTTGTCCGAGGCAAGCTTCGGAACCTGCTCGAGACCCGGGTTGCGCGGTGCGGACCCGAAATACTGCAATGGCAGCTATGAGTATCAAGGCGGTCGAACCACCCAACGATGCTCATTGACGGGTGCCGGGGTACGTTATTGGAATTTTGCTGAACTGGCGTTCGGCTGGTCGCCAACGATAGATCACCGTCCCTGTCCGATGCGATCGCCGTATCAACTCGTCAGAAATGTACTGGCTGCCTGCGTATCATCAGATGGCGCCTTCGAAGAGAATAGCGGACATGCTCTCGTCATCTATGACGCACGCAACCCAAGTACATTCAGGGATGGCGCGTGTGAAATGCAATGGGTAGAGGCGCGATCCGCACTACGGTTGCCGCATCTGCTAAGGCGGCTTTCCTGGCAGTCGTTCCTTCGTCAACTACCTGATGATGACATCTGTAACTGGCTGGCGCAGGCGCTGCGCGACAAGTACGGACTTGTTGCTTAAGCTGAAAAGTGATCGATCTAGCGCGCGCCTCAAGAGCCGGAGGCGCTTTTCAGTGCCTCGTTCTCGATCAACGAGCAAACCAAGCAAAAAAGAGCATCAGAGAGCGCTCTTACCGTTATGGCATCGGAGAAAGCAATGACGCTAAACGAAATCAACCTTTGGGGTATACACGGTGGCCGTACCGGGGATGCTGACAGCCTCTTCTTGAAAAAGAATTGCATCGCCATCGGGTGGGCATCAATGGGTGATCTTGGCGTACTTGCGGCAGACCGGGAGGCGTTCAAAGCAAAGGTTGCTCAAGCCTATCCAGAGAAGAAACCGGGTGCTTGGCCTGTCAATGCGGGCCAGTTATTCCGTTTTGTTCATGAAATGAAGGCCGGCGATATTATCGTCTATCCGTCGAAGCGTGATCGCCAGATACATATTGGCAAAGTGCAAGGCGACTACAAGTACGACCCAACAGGGGAAACTACTTACCCAAATCGCAGGGCGGTCAAGTGGCTTCACGCCGTGCCTCGAACGAATTTTACGCAAGGCGCGCTTCACGAGATCGGCTCGGCGATGAGCCTGTTCTTGGTGAAAAACTATGCTGATGAATTTCGTGCGGTGCTCGAAGGCCCCACAGCGCCTGTCACGCCGCTGGCACAGGACGAGTCCGTCGCCGCCGTCACCGAAGATATTGAGGAAACCACGAGAGATTTCGTTTTGAAGAGACTTGTCCAAGAGCTCAAGGGCGCTCCACTCGAAGGCTTCATCGTCCACCTTCTAGAGTGTATGGGATACCATGCGAGATTGACTCGAAAAAACGAACCGAGCGTAGATGTCATTGCCCACAAGGACCATCTCGGCGTTGAACCGCCCATTATCAAAGTACAGGTCAAGAGCAGCGACGGGGTAGCAACGGACAAAGATGTCTCCGCTCTCTATGGAAAGTTGTCATCCGACGGAGAGTTCGGTCTGTTCATTACACTCGGAACGTTCAGCCCTGCTTCTCGAAACTATGAACAGAGCAAGAGCAACTTGCGCTTAATTGACGGTGATGAGCTAGTTCAACTTATCTTTCAGCACTACGAACACTTTGATTCCCGTCATAAGGGATTGCTTCCACTACGTCGCGTCTATGTACCGGAAGCCATCGAAACTGAAGACGATCAATAGAGCATACCTACCTTACAAACTGCCGCCAAGTAACGCCGCGAGTTCGCGCGGCTCTCCTGCGAAATATTCCCGTAATTCTCGATTCACTCTGGCATCTCCCCTTTCGTACCGGTCATACATTCCTCTGAGCCAGAGATAGCGGTCGAGATCCACGCAGTCGCTTGAGTGCAACGCGTATCGATCGCGGAGCCGGTGCAGGTTTTTCACAAAGCCGCCATACGTTGTCGACTTGTCGAGATCTCTCGACGAGAGATGAAGTTTGATCGCTTCACGTGCGGCGTCGTCGTAGATTGGAAACAGGTTGCGATCGACAAAGAATGCACAGAACTTGGAGGCGAAGCTCCGAAACTGACGCTTCCTCTGCTGATCCGGCGCAGACGAGGTATTGAGATCAGCTGCGTTGTCAAGCTGCGCTGGCGGCGTGAGGTCGGCGATGGCCTCGACTAGCTCGATCGAATTGGCTAGAGTTATCTTCCGAAATCGTTCCTGTTGTAACACGTTGTGAACGTGCTTACCCATCCGAGTGATGGCAAGCACGTAGGTGGAGTAGAGAGCGTTGACGGCTGCGGCCTTCACCAAGCACGCGCCAAGGCTATGGCCCGGGTAGCACTCGCTCAGAGTCAGTAGCGCATTTTCGGTGGTCCGCCAGAGAGCCAATCCCCCATGCATCTGCCGGGCAATCTCGATTTGGGCCAGCGAAATCCCCGATATCTGTCTTCGTGGCATCCTCTTCTCTGAGGTGGGTTGAGAGCTTAGTCGGTATCAACTCTAAGCCCCGACTGCGCATGCCTCAAGGGACTCGCGCAACAGTCGTCCGCTAAGGCTTTGGACGGGCGTAGGCATATGCTCCAATTACCCATTGTCAATCTTCAGGGTGAATGTGCTGGATAGGCATGTCGCCCCTTCCAGCGTATCGGGCACCTTGTCCCAGCCGTGCTCGACGATGAATTGTGCCCATGCTTTGTCGTCCTGCAGTGCCTGCACCCGACCGACGATTAAGACGGTGTCGACGGCCTTCTTGTCATCGCTGCACCGAACACGGATGGCGTCAGCTATTGGCTGAAGGGCCCGGGTTATCTCCATCGAGCAAGACCCGGACACGGGCATCGAGGTTGAGGATGCCAGGTCGCCGACCGGCTCATTGCCGGCTTGGCTTCTCGAATGGCTCGCCAACCGGAAGCCCGTCCGGTTGCTCTGCCCCCGCTCTCGCGCTGTTCACTCGCCGAGATCAATTCGTCTAAAGGTATGATACAACCCTTTCGTGGCTGGCCCTATGAATGGTTGCGCAAATAGCGCCAATTCTGTCACTTCTAAAAAGAACACAGTTGTCTGGGTACGTTTTTTTTGGAATCTGTGGCCGCCATGGACACGGCGGTTACACCAACGGTTGCGCGGCACAGCCTTCGGGAGAAGTGGGATTACGTCATCGATCCCGGCTTCCTCGCGCTGCCTTACGTCCTTCTGCTGCACCAGGCTGAGATGGGTCTGAGCAGCGAAAACTTGAATGTCCTTCTGAACTTTCTGGCCCATTGGCACGCCGAGGGGCGCCTCGCCTATCCGCACACCAACACCATCGCCAAGCGAATGGGTGTTAGTAAGCGCTCGGTTCAGCGCTCGGTATCTTGGCTGGTTAAGGAAGGTTTTCTCGCGAAGCTACCGAAGCGAAACATCAGGGACCGGCAAGTTTTCGATCTCACGCCGCTCGTTGAAAAGCTCAAGCCATTCGCGTGGGCGCGCATTCAGCTCATGCAGCAGCGGCGCCGCGAAGCGGACCTTTCCGATGAATTGATCAAAGAGCTATCCCGACCACCGCGCCCGACAGGCGTCGAAATGTTTGCCGAGGCCACGCGGCAAGGGATCAATATTGGGTCCGGCTACCCGATACCGGTGCAAGATGTCTAGTGAAACTGTACCCCGGCGGACCAAGGGGCCGCCCACTGAATCGGATCTCAGTCAGGTGATGGCCCATGGCCCCGCCCTATGCGCAGCCTATGGACGCTTCTTGGGTGCGGCGCTGATGATGTTCGCCATCGCCAAGACCAGGCGCGGCTCTTTTGGCCTTACCGCTATCGTCGGGCTCGCCGGCACGATCATCTACAATGCATACTTAAAGTAGATTCCTGTCGCTGCCAGTTTGGTGCCGCAATGCTCGCCTTGCCCGCAGATTTATCCGAGCTGATAACCTTCGATTCCACTTCCGGCACTGTCCTAAGCCGCGAGGGCAAGCGGCTGGAATTCAAACAAGACTTCAGCGCTGCCGACTTCTCCGACTACACCAAGGCGCTGGCCGCCTTCGCTAACGCAAGCGGCGGCGTCATCATGTTCGGCGTCAGTAACAAGCCCCGCATGATTGTCGGCACCAAGGATATGACCGACGAAGCGGACTGGGCCAACCGGTTGCGCGATGAGTTCGATCCCGAAATACCCTTCCATATCCGAGAGTATAAGATCGGTGGCGCGAAGCTGTACGTCGTTGGCGTAAATGCTTCGCAACACAAGCCAGTCATTTGCCGCAAAACGCGAACCAAGGTCATGGAGAAGAAAGGCGAAAAGAAAGACGTGGTCATCCTGCAGGAAGGCACGATCTATTATCGCTATGCAGGCCAGTCTCGCCCGATCAATTTCCCCGAATTGCACACCATGCTGACCGAGCGTGACGAGGCGAATAGTCGCAAGTTCATGCAGACGCTGCAGCTCGTGCAGAAGATCGGCTTGGATAGCGCCGGGGTCATCGACGTTTCAGACCCGAAGCCAAGCATCCTGATGTCGCCAGAGACTGCTAAAGGCCTCAACTTCATCAAGAAGGCTGAGTTGGTCGAGGAGAAGGGCGCGCCGGCATACATGGTGGTCGGCCAAGTTGACCTGCAGCATGTCGTCCGTGCTCCGCTCGATGACGCCGACAAGAATTTGCCGACAGAAGCCGCCAAGATGATTTCGCCGGTCATAAAGGAGGTATACGGCATCCCCCGGATCAGCGCTCAGCAGCTGACCCTACTCCTCCGCCAAATGAAGATTGACGGCGACGATGTGCATTGCGTCTACGAGAAAAAAATGGGCCGCAAGTACATCACACGAGCTGGCCTCAAGGCCGTGGAGGACTACATACGACAAAGTCCCGGCCCAGCTCTGCAGGCTTTCGGCTCTAAAGCGGCGAAGACCACGTTCCTAGTCAAGACCATGCCCTCGGATGGGATCTTCGTGCCTGATGAAGGCGCCATCCATATTGGCGCATCGCTCGAGGCTCTGCCCAAGGTGTCAACCTAACCACGCCGATACAAGCGTCACACCATACTTGTTGAGCACCGCGATGGCGGTGGTCGCAATCGTGGCCCATAACCCGCCCCACAGAAAAGGTCGACGGCCGGATGCCTTGTTGGCTAGACTAAGCAGAAGGAAGCCGCCCCACCATTTGCCAAAATGCTTCTTGAACTCACCGCCCTGCTTGGCAAGCTCAACCAAGTCAGACGGCTTCTCGCTCTCAGTTTTCGGCGCCTCGGATTCGGGCCGAGCACCATCATCCACCCTCTCGGGTGTTTTCTTCGTCGCCATGTCCTTGTCCTCTAAGGTGAGGAGACCAGTGGAATTAGCTAAACCTATCTTAGTGAGCACGAAGTAAGAACGCCGCTTACTCGCTCGGTTATCCACGATATAGCATTGAGGTGTCAGACGTTCCAGTTTTGTTCGCCACAACCGCTAGTTAGTCTATTGAGTTGCCCCGACGAGTCGATTCTGGTCTCCGAACATCAGAACGCGATTATCGTAAACCGCCTCGGCATGGTGACCCTAAGCAGTTTTCCTGACAATCCGGTGCTCAGCCGGTCGTAGGCTCGGGTATAAACCGACAGCGCGACAAAGATCGGGAATTTGGCTGAGCCGAGCGATTGCATGTATCCCTAAAATGAGTACTGCAGATTCGTAGTGATCATTTGAAGGAGGAACGATGAACACGCACTCCAATCGAACCCGCTGACAGTATGCCATCAAGCAAATCGAGCGATCCCGGGCCTTGTCTGGAAGGACGAGTTTCCCCCTGACGATGAGATTTATTTCCAGGCGGCAGATGAATTTGGTTCGGAATGGAAATCTTACAAGCAATGCAAAGCAAGCATTGAACGGATCGCCGATAAGGCGCACAAAATAGCGACCCGTGATTTCCGAAATGCGTTCAACCATCGATTTTCACCGCGCTTCGTCATGGGAATTACGCAATTTGTAACGAGGCGAGTAGACCCATATACGAACCAGGTTTCCTATGCGTTTGGCGGCGCCCCCCCGTTTCAGCTTGATAACGTAGCTGTCGCGCGCCATGGAAAACTGCCCCCTCGGCGCCATGAGGAATTGCCCCCTCCTTGGATTAGCCGAGGAGAGAGC
>NZ_JAUMTJ010000048.1:0-75018 GCF_032654765.1 Bradyrhizobium sp. 33ap4
ACCGCCCGGAATTACCGGGCCGTCGTCACTCTCGCTGCCATCGTCCTATGGCTGCGATAAGTGTCCACACCACCTAGCGCAGGCACACGACGTAGCGCAGCCGGCCGCCGACCGTGCGCTGCGCCGGATCGGCGATAGCAGCCTCGCGGACCCCGACCGGATTGTTCAGATAGGTCCGCATGAAGGCTACGATCTGGTCGCGGTAACGGTCCGGGAATGGCTGGTTGGCGACGCCCCGGTCATCGGTGAAGGTGGTCGGCCCGCCGCCGTCGTCGCTGGTGAGGCAGCCGGCGAGCGGAAGCGAGAGCAGCAGGATGGCTGCCAGTTGTGATGAAATCCGCAAACGACGCTGTTCCCTGAGTCCCCGGAGGCGTCTCATAAACCGCCGGGCGGCCGAAGGGAATTCGCAACTCGGTTATTCCTCGCCCGGGTTCACAACCGGAGCCAGACGCACTCCGGCCCGTCGCCATTGGGGAAGCAATGGACGGACGGGCCGGTTCTGCATCCAAAAGGCGCAGCGGGGCAATGTGGATCGAAACTACGCCCCTCGGATCAGATTCAACCGCGCTTGGGTCAGCCGCGCTTGGCCGGCGCAACGTGCTTGGTCGCGACCTTCGCGTGGACGTGCTTGGTCGCATGCTTCGGCGACTTCACCTTCAGCATGCTCATGTGCTTGTGGTGGCGGTGATGGCGATAGTGCTTGTGGTGCATCTTGGCGTTGGCGTTGCGCACCTTCGACGGCAGCTGCTCGCTCTTGATCACGGGAGCGGCCTTGGTCGCCGGGGCAGTCGTGGTCGCCGGCGCGGGCGTTGCGGCCTTGCCGGTTTCGGCGGCGAGCGCGGGCGCTGCGATCACGGACATGGCGAGCAGCGCGGCGGAAATCGTCTTCAACATGGTGGTCCTCCTCGTCGGGATCGAGAGGTCTCCGGCCGGATGGTCGGCCTCACCGATCAATGCACGTGACCTTATGAGCCGCGCACTGAACCCGTTCTGAAGGACCCTGACGGACTTCATTCATGTGCATGACATCTCTGTCATGTTCTCCTCTACCGCCGAAAAAGCAGGATCACGCAATCGTGGGATCGGCCGGGAATGTTCTGCACCCCTGGGTGTTCAAGTCATCAGGCTTGGGTGTAGGATTACCGAGTACGATCAGGAACGATCAGGAGCAACCAGGAATGAGCAGGAAGACGAAGTTTTTGGGCCTCGCAGTGCTCTCGATGACGCTCGCCTCCGGGCCGGTCATCTCGGCCTACGCCGCGGGCAGCGACAATCCCTCGCCGCCGGCTTCCGACAGCGGCAGCAGCAAGGGCAAGAAGGCGAAGAAGGACAAGAGCTCCGCGATCGACGATCAGAAGTTCCTGGCCGGCTATCGCTCCGCCTACACCACGATCTACGACAAGCACGACTATACCGCCGCGATCGAGCAGCTGAAGGCGCTCGGCCAGGATGATCGCGCCGACGTCGCCAACCTGATCGGCTACTCCTATCGCAAGCTCGGCGACTACAAGGTCTCGCAGATCTGGTACGAGCGCGCGCTGAAGGCCGACCCGGCCCATGTGCGCACCTGGCAGTATTACGGCCTCTGGCAGGTCGAACAGGGCAACCGCGATCAGGCGCAATATCACCTGAACCGCATCGCCCAACTCGCCGGCACCAACAGCGACGAATATCGCTCGCTCGCCGCAGCGCTGGAGAAGCCCCCGGGCACCGGCCTGGTTTACTGAGCGAGGCAAATTCCACCAATCGAGCCGGCGCCGTCACGACGACGGCGCCGGCTTTTTGCTGTGCCGTAGGATGGGTAGAGCGCAGCGAAACCCATCCTGCTTCCGCGCGCATCAGAGGTGATAGGTATCGCTTCGCTCCACCCATCCCACGGATCAGCATAATCGTTACGGATGGAGATTACGGATAATGCTCGAGGCGACGATCGGGCTTTTGCGGGCGGCTCGCCCCCACCGTGTTGCCCGCGGCGCCGGCATCCGGCTTGGCCGGACGCGCGGCCTTCTCCACCGGCGGCCCGCTGTTGCCGGTCTTCTTGGCGCTGTTCAGCGCCTCGCCGGTGGTGGTCACGTTGGCGGCCTGCCCGGCCCCCGCCGAGCCGGCCGAAGGGCCGGAGCTTTGCGCCAACACGGTTCCCGATAGCACCAATGCCGCCATCAGTATTGCCGCGTTGATTGTCATGGAGGGGGCCTTCTGCGCTCGAATGATGCACAGCAACGCGCCGCTGCCACGGACGTTCCCACGGAGCCATGATTTAAGGTAAATGCGCGGCAAATTTCCGCCTTGGCGCGGCCTGTCGCAGGAAGCGCCGGGCGTTTGCGGCTTCCTCAGCCATGCGCTGCTGACGGGCTGCGTAGCGCCGCCTCGCGATATTCGGCCCATGCCTGCCGCAGGATTTGCACCGACGAGGTGAGGAATATCGTCGCCATCACGGTGGCGACGGCAAGGTCAGGCCAGGCCGAGACCGATCCCCACACGCCGAGAGCCGCCGCCATCACGATGAGGTTTCCGATCGCGTCGTTGCGCGAGCAGAGCCAGACCGAGCGGACATTGGCATCGCCGTCCTTGTACGGCAGCAGAAGCAGAACCGAGCCTAGATTGGCCGCGAGTGCCAACGCGCCGATGGCGCCCATCACCTCGGCCTTCGGCACGCCGAGCACGAACGTCTGGTAGACGGTCGAGCCGAACACCCACAGCGCCATCAAGCTCAGCGACGCGCCCCTTCAACAGCGCGGCGGAGGCGCGCACGCGCAGGCCGGCGCCGATCACCGCAAGGCTCAGTCCATAGGTGACCGTATCGGCAAGGAAGTCGAGCGCATCGGCCTTGAGCGCCTGCGATCCGGCAAGCTGACCCGCGATCATCTCGGTCAGGAACATCGCGCCATTGATGCCGATGACCGTCCAGAGCACGCGCCTGTAGCGCGGATCGAGGCCGTCAAAGACCGGAACGCCGCCCGAGCAGCCGCACGAATCGGCCGCGCGGTCGCGCTCCCCTGCCCGCACGCCGGCCTTGACCGGCAGCGTCAGCGGCGGTAGTGCGCAGCATTCTGCCCGCAGCAATCGTTCATTGCTCGTCCTTGCAGACGACAGGATAAGGCCGGCCACGCAACGCGTTCAAGCCGATCCATCCGGAACAGCTCCGGCGATCATGCGTCGCGGGTTCAAGGGCTGCCGGCTGCGTTCAGCCGACAGCCCAACCTGCTGATGCGGGCCGTCGCCTCACTTCGCCTTCTGGATCGCGGTAACGGTGTAGCCGCCGTCGCCCTCCTGGGCCTCGAACCGGACCTTGTCGCCGACCTTGACCTGCTTCAGCAGCGCCGGATCCTTGACCCGGTAAACCATCGTCATCGGCTCGTCCATGCCAAGGCTCTTGGCCGGACCGTGCTTGAGCGTGATCTTGCCCGCGCCCTCGTCGATCTTCTTGACCTCGCCATTGATCGCGGCGGCCTGCGCGAGCGCCGCGCCCAGGGTCAGAGCCAGCGCGAACGCGCCGGCGCCGGCAAGTTGGATCATCCTGTTCATCTTGTGCTTTCTTTCGTTGCTGGTTTCATTTCACGATGACGCGGCCGGTCATCCCGTAGTCGCGGTGATCCGGGATCAGGCAGGAATATTCAAACGTTCCGGCCTTGGTGAATTTCCAGACGATCTCCGCGCTCTTCTTCGGTGCGAGGCGAACGCCGTTCGGATCGTCATGCTCCATGTGCGGATGCTTCTTCATCACTTCGGCATGCTTCAGATTCTCTTCGGTGGTCGCGAGCAGGAATTCGTGATCCTCGGTGCCGGCATTGCGGATCACGAAGCGGATCTGCTCGCCGCGCTTGACCTCGATGCGGAACGGCGTGAACTCCATCTCCTTCATCTCGACCTCGACCGTGCGCGAGGGCTTGCTCGGATCGCCGGGCTCGCCGGCCGAATAGGATTCGTGGCCGTGCTTCTCGTGACCACGCGACGGCACTGCGGTGACCGACAGCGCAATCAGCGCGATGCCGATGCTGGTGAGTTGCTTCACTGGATTCTCCATTCTGTGTTTGATGCTTGTCGTTGGTGAGTGAGCTGGATCCGCTACATCTTCATTCCCTTCATCGATGGCTTGGCTTTTCGCCCCGGCGCCGCCGGCGGCTGGCGCGCGGGCTCGGCGGCGGGCGCCTCGACCTCATAGGCAACCGTGCCCGGCGGATATTTGTACGGTCCGGGGTCGGCGTAATCGTCGCGGCCGAGCCCCTCGCGGATCTTCATCACCGTGAACATGCCGCCCATCTCGATCGGCCCGAATTGTCCGGTGCCGGTCATCATCGGCAGCGTGTTGTCGGGCGCGGGCATCTCCATGTTGCCCATCGCCATGCCGGTCGATCCCATCACCATGGCGTCGGGCGCGAGCTTGCCGACCGCCTTGGCCAGATCCTGGCGCGACACGCCGATGAAGTTTCTGACGTCGTGGCCCATCGCGTTCATGGTGTGGTGCGACTTGTGGCAGTGGAACGCCCAGTCGCCCGGATTGTCGGCGAGCATGTCGAACGCCCTGACCGCGCCGACCGGCACGTCGGTCGTGGTCTCCGGATACTGCGCGCTCTCCGGCACCCAGCCGCCGTCGGTGCAGGTCACCGCGAAATTATGCCCATGCACATGGATCGGATGGTTGGTCATGGTCAGGTTGCCGATCCGCACGCGGATCCTGTCGCCGAGACGGATCGGCATCGGATCGATGCCGGGATAGACGCGGCTGTTCCAGGTCCACATGTTGAAGTCGGTCATCTCATTGACCTTCGGCAGATAGGTGCCGGGGTCGATCAGGTAGCTGCTCATGATGAAGACGAAGTCGCGGTCGACTGGCCGGAATGCCGGATCGCGCGGGTGCACGATGAACATGCCCATCATGCCCATCGCCATCTGCACCATCTCGTCGGAATGCGGGTGGTACATGAAGGTCCCGCTGTGCTTCATCTCGAACTCGTAGACGAAGGTCTTGCCCGGCTTGATGTGCGGCTGGTTGAGTCCGCCGACGCCATCCATGCCTGACGGCACGATCATGCCGTGCCAGTGCACCGTGGTGTGCTCCGGCAGTTTGTTGGTGACGAAGATGCGGACCTTGTCGCCCTCGACCGCCTCGATGGTCGGTCCCGGAGCCTGGCCGTTATAGCCCCAGAGATTGGCCTTCATGCCGTCGGCGAATTCGCGCACCACGGGCTCGGCGACGAGATGGAATTCCTTCCAGTCGCCGTTCATCCGCCACGGCAGCGACCAGCCGTTGAGCGTGACCACCGGCCGGTAGTCCGGCCCGCTGGCGGGATGCAGCGGCGGCTGCATCACCACCTTGTCCATGGTCGGTGCTTCGGGAACGGCGGCGGCCTGGACGCGGCCGCTGACCGCGCTCGCCGTGACCAGCGCCGCGCCGCCCAGAAATCCTCGTCGAGAAAACATGTGCTGCTCCATTCAATGACCGCCGCCGGCCGCGGGCTGCGCGGCCGAGGCGATGGAAGACGGTGTCGATGCTGCGCCGGCCGAGCCGCCGCCGTTGATCGCGGTCTGCAGCTCGGATTGCGCCAGAAGGAAGTCGCGCCTGGCGTCGATCGCCGCGCGCAGCGAGGCGAGCCGCTCCCGCGCTTCGGTCAGCAGCGCGAACACGTCGACCTGCATGCTGGAGAAGCGCAGCTGCATCTCCTCGGTGATGATCTGCCGCAGCGGCAGCACCTCGCGCTGGTAATGGCGCGCGATGTCGTAGGTCGAGCGGTAGACGCGGTAGGCGTCGCGCGCCTCGGAGCGGACGTTGATCGCATTCTCGGTCAGGCGGTTCATCGCCTGGCGGTAGATCTCCGCCGCCTGGCGCACGCGCACCTCGCCGCCGTCGAAGATCGGAATCTGGAACTGGACGTCGAAGCCGCGCTCCCTGAACGGCGGGGCTTCGGGATCGTGCGTCCGCCTGTCTATGCCGGCGACGTCGAGCAGCGTGACGAAACGCGTCGCCTCGGCGAGATCGAGCGCCTTGGCGAGCGCGACGATTTCCATCCGTGCGATCTGCAGGTCGACGCGATGGCCGACCGCGGCGATCTCGATCGACGGCTGTTCCAATGGCCGCTTCGGCAGCAATGGCAACTTGCCGGGGATTCGGAAGCCGAGATCGCGGTCCCACAATCCGAGCAGGCGCGCCAGCCGCTCGCGCGAACTCGCCGCGTTCTGCCGCGCGCTGGCGAGGTCGGCGGTGATCTCGGCGTAGAACACCTGCTCGCGGGCCTGGTCGAGCTTGTTCATGCCGCCGGTCTCGCCGAGCTTTTTCGCGAGCTGCGCGGTCGACTCCGCGGTCGCCTTCGCATCCGTCAGCAGCGCGACCGTCTCGTTCGCGGCCACCGCCGCGACATGGCTGCGCCGCACCTCGGCGGCAAGCCGCAAGGTGGCGAGCGCGGCCTTGAGCTGCGCCTGGCGGAAGCGCTCGCGCGCGATCTCGGAGCGGGCCGGCAGGGTCGCGAGCGCCAGGATGTCGCCGACGACTTGCCGCTCGACCTCGCTGGCACCGTTTCCGGTGATGCGGGAGACCGAGAAGGTCGGGTTCGGCGGCAGGCTGTCGGCGACGTAATCGGTCTCCGCCAGCGCCAGTTCGTTATAGGCGGCCTGCAGCCCCTTGTTGTTCAAGAGCGCAACCTGCACGGCGGCATCCGCCGTCAAATTGCGCGCGAGCAGCCGCTTCAGTGCGGCGTCGACGGTCGCGGCCTCGTCTCCGCTGCGAACGAAGGCGACGTCCTTGCCGATCGCCTGCTCGGTCACCTCGGAGACGACGCCCATACCGCTGTCGGGCGAGAACGACGCGCATCCCGCGAGCGCGGATGACGCAAGCAGCAGGATCGGCACGATGGCCAGATGTCGCATGGCGCCCTCCTACTGTTCCGGCTTGGCCGGCGGCGTCACGCCGTCATTGCGCTCGCGCCAGGGCTGCGGCGTCGACGGACGCAGGCTGCTGTAGGGCGCGATCGTCGAGCGGTAGCCGACGGCGGCCGTCCCCGCCGCCGGATTTGCCGGATCGCCTCCGACGACGACCGGCCGGCCGTCGGCCATGCAGCCGGCGAGCGGTGCAGATGCGAGGATGGCGGCGGCCATCCGCGGCAGCAATGTGGGTGGCGCGCGCCAGCCGAGCCTGTTGCCAAGCCTGGTGGCCACGGCGGCGAGCCTCGCCCCGAGATGCGAATACATGGATCTGTCCCGATCATCCGATGAATAACAGGCGTGCGCACGCAAGCGTGCGGCACCGCCACGATGTCAGCGAACGATCAGGCGATGGGGGGACGATAGAGGCGCGGAGGCGCCTCGCTCCGCAGGCTCTGATAAGCCTCGGAAAGACGCGTGGCGATCGGGTGCAAGGGAGCAGCGACGAATGGAAGATCGGCCGGCAGCGCCGACACGCACATCAGCGCGCAGCACGGCCCCGGCGAACTCTTGCCGTCGTGGCTATGCTTCACAGGCGGCGCAGCATCATCGGCTGCGTGTTGCATGTGCATGCCGCCAAGATCGTGGGCGGCATGATCGTGCGTGACGGCTTCGGCATGCGCGATCGACGCCGCGTGAACATGCGCCGCGGCGGCGGGCTGCACCTCATCGGTCAGGCACGGAAACGGCGCCCCGAATGCAAGCGCGAAGGACGGCGCGAGCACGCAAAACAGATAGGCCAGGATGATGGAACATCCCGCCCGCAACCGCCCTGATCTCGTCAATCGCACCAGCACCCGCTTCGCATCTCCGACCGCCGCAAGCTAACCGCAAATCAGCTGCAAACCGCCATCAGCTATATACCCCCTTGGGGTATCATTCAATCCGATTTGAAACTACCAACAGGCGTCATGTTTCCATCACATCCTTGCCTGCTGGCGCGCGGCACAGGAAGCAACTTCGGGTGCCGACACTCTCGCTTCGATCTTGATGCCCTTCACGACGGCGAAGATCGCGGGAATCACGATCAGCGTCAGCAGCGTCGACGAGATCATACCGCCGATCATGGGCACCGCGATGCGCTGCATGATCTCCGAGCCGGTGCCGGTGCTCCACATGATCGGCAACAGCCCGGCCATGATCGCGACCACCGTCATCATCTTCGGCCGGACGCGCTCGACCGCGCCCGCGATGATCGCGCGATTGAGATCGTCACGATCGATCGTGCGTCCCTCGGCCGCGCGGCGCGCCGCGACCTCGCCCAGCGCCTGGTTGAGATACATTAGCATCACGACGCCGGTCTCGGCGGCAACGCCGGCGAGCGCGATGAAGCCGACCGCGACCGCAACCGACAGGTTGAAGCCGAGCGCCCACATCAGCCAGAAGCCGCCGACCAGCGCGAACGGCAATGACAGCATCACGATCATCGTCTCCGCCACCGAGCGGAAATTGAGGTAGAGCAGCAGGAAGATGATCGACAGCGTCACCGGCACCACGATCCTGAGCCGCGCCGCGGCGCGTTCGAGATATTCGTACTGCCCGCTCCAGACCACGTAGGTTCCGGGCGGAAACTGCACGCCGGCCTGCACCGCGCGCTGCGCGTCCGCGACATAACCGCCGAGATCGCGATCGCGGATGTCGACATATATGTAGGTCGCGAGTTGCCCGTTCTCGGTCCGGATCGTGGTCGGCCCGCGCGCCGGCGCGATGTCGGCGACCTCGCCGAGCGGCACCGCGCCGCCCGCCGGCATCGGCACCAGGACGTCGCTGGCGATCGCGCCCGGATTGTCGCGCAAATCGCGCGGATAGCGCATGTTGACGGTGAAGCGCTGGCGTCCCTCGACCGTTGTGGTCACGCTCTGGCCGCCGAGCGCGGTCGCGATGGTGTCCTGCACGTCCTGCACCGCGATGCCGTAGCGCGACAAGGCCTCACGCTTCGGCGTGATCTCGAGATAGTAGCCGCCGAGGCTGCGCTCGGCATAGGCCGACGAGGTGCGGGGCACGCCCCTCACCACCTGCTCGACCTGGCGGGCGAGCTTGTCGATCACGGCAAGATCGGGACCGATCACCTTGACGCCGACCGGCGTCCTGATCCCGGTCGAGAGCATGTCGATGCGCGCCTTGATCGGCATGGTCCAGGCGTTGGAGACACCGGGGAATTGCAGCGCCTTGTCCATCTCGGCGATCAGGCGGTCGAGCGTGAGGCCGGCGCGCCATTGCAGTTTCGGCTTCAGATTGATGATGGTCTCGAACATCTCCGACGGCGCCGGATCGGTTGCGGTCGCGGCGCGGCCGGCCTTGCCGTAGACCGAAGCGACCTCCGGAAAGCTGCGGATGATGCGGTCCTGCATCTGCAACAGCTCGGCCGCCTTGGTCACCGAAATCCCCGGCAGCGTGGTCGGCATATAGAGCAGCGTGCCCTCATTGAGGTCGGGCATGAACTCGGTGCCGAGCTGCCGGGCCGGCCAGATCGAGACGGCGACGGCGCCGAGCGCCAGCAGGATCACCAGCGTTTTCGCCCGCAACACGGCGTGGATGACCGGACGGTAGATCCAGATCAGGAAACGGTTGATCGGATTTCTGTGCTCGGGGGCGATCCTGCCGCGGACGAAGATCACCATCAGCGCCGGCACCAGCGTCACCGACAACAGCGCCGCCGCCGCCATCGCAAACGTCTTGGTGAACGCAAGCGGCGAGAACAGCCGCCCCTCCTGCGATTCCAGCGTGAAGATCGGCATGAAGGACACGGTGATGATGAGCAGGCTGAAGAACAGCGCCGGCCCCACCTCCGCCGCGGCCTCGATCAGGATCGCGACCCGCGACCTGCCGGGCTCGGCTCGCTCCAGGTGCTTGTGCGCGTTCTCGATCATCACGATCGCCGCATCGATCATGGCGCCGATCGCGATCGCGATGCCGCCGAGGCTCATGATGTTGGAGCCGATGCCGAGCAGCTTCATTGCGCCGAACGCCATCAAGACGCCGACCGGCAGCATCAGGATCGCGACCAGCGCGCTGCGGACATGCAGCAGGAACAGGATGCAGACCAGCGCGACCACCGCGCTCTCCTCCAGCAATGTGCGCTTCAGCGTGTCGATCGCCGCATAGATCAGATTGGAGCGGTCGTAGACCGGCACGATCTCGACCGACTTCGGCAAGCTGGTCGCGATCTCCCTGAAACGCTTCTTGACGTTCTCGATCACGTCGAGCGCGTTGACCCCGAAGCGTTGCAGCACGATACCGCTCGCGACCTCGCCCTCGCCGTTCAGTTCAGTGATGCCGCGCCGCTCGTCGGGGCCGAGCTCGACGCGGGCGACGTCGCGCAGCAGCACCGGCGTGCCGCTATCGGTCTTCAGCACGATGTTGCCGAGATCGTTAATGTCCTTCAGATAGCCCTTGCCGCGGATGACATATTCGAACTCGGAGAGCTCGACGGTGCGGCCGCCGACATCGGCGTTGCTGGCACGAATCGCGTCGCGCATCCGCTGCATGGTGATGCCGCGATCGCGCATCCGCTGCGGATCGAGGATCACATTGTACTGCTTGACGAAGCCGCCGACGCTGGCGACCTCGGCCACGCCTTCGGCCCTGGCAAGCGCGAATTTCAGGTTCCAGTCCTGGATCGTGCGGGTGTCGGCAAGGTTCAGCTCTTTCGACATCACGGCATACTGGTAGACCCAGCCGACCCCGGTCGCATCGGGCCCGATGGTCGGTGAGACGCCGGCCGGCAGCCGCGACGCCGCGCCGTTGAGGAATTCGAGCACGCGCGAGCGCGCCCAGTAGATATCCGTGCCGTCCTCGAAGATGACATAGACGAAGGAGACGCCGAAGAACGAGAAGCCGCGCACGACCTTCGACTTCGGCACCGTCAGCATCGCCGTGGTCAGGGGATAGGTGACCTGGTCCTCGATCACCTGCGGCGCCTGGCCGGGATATTCGGTGTAGACGATGACCTGGGTGTCGGAGAGATCGGGGATCGCATCGAGCGGCAGATGCAGCAGCGCGTAAAGGCCCGCGGCTGCCGCAAAGCCGGTGCCGAACAGCACCAGCAGCAGGTTGCGCGCCGACCAGGCGATGACACGGGCAATCATCGCCGGTCTCCCGTCTTGTCGCCCTCGCCCGCCTGGGCAGCACCGGCCTCGGCGAAGCCCTTGATCGCCGCCTTCAGGTTGCTTTCGGCATCGATCAGAAACGTCGCTGATGTCACGACCGCATCGCCTTCGGCGATGCCGTCGCGGATTTCGACATAGCCCTCGCCGCGCCGCCCGAGCTTGACCTCGCGCGGCTCGAACCGCCCGTTGCCGCGGTCGATCAGCACGCTCTGGCGGCTGCCAGTGTCGAGGATGGAATTATCAGCTACCGCAAGTACCGGCGCCGGGCTGCCGGTGTCGATCTCGGCGTCGACATACATGTCCGGCAGCAGTGCGAGGTCGGCATTCTGCAATTCGATCCGCACCCGCGCGGTGCGCGTCTCCTTGTTGACCTGCGGATAGATCACGCTGATCCGGCCGACGAAACTGCGGCCGGGATAGCTGCGCGCCCGCACGGACACGTTCTGCCCGACCACGATATTGCCGAGATCGCGCTCGGCAACGTCGACCAATGCCCACACGACAGAGACGTCGGCAATCCGAAACAGCACGTCGCCTTGCTGCGCGCGCATGCCCTCGATGGCGGCACGCTGCAGCACGATGCCGTCGCGCGGCGACAGCCACTGGATCGCGATCGGAACGGTCCGGCTCTTCTCCATCTCGGCGATGACGGGTTCGGGAACGTCGAGATTGGTCAGCCGCTGCTTGGAGCCGCGCCCGTAGGGCTCGATGTTCGCAGTCGCCTTCGACGTGATGGTCGCGACATATTCGGCCGCAGCGGACGATATTGCCGGGCTGTAGATTTCCATCAACGGCTGGCCCTTCGTCACACGGCTGCCGGTCGTGACGTCGGCGACTTTCTGCACATAGCTCTCGGCGCGCATTGCGATCACCGACACCCGCCGTTCGTCGAGCTGGATCGTGCCGGGTGCACGGACCAGCGTGCGGATGCGGCGCATCTGCGCGGGCTCGGACTTGACGCCGCTGCGCTGGATCCTGCCGGGCGACAGCGTGATCGAACCGTCGTCGCTGTCATCGCCGTCATAGACGGCGATGTAATCCATTCCCATGGAATCCTTCTTCGGCACCGGCGAGGTGTCGGGAAGTCCCATGGGATTGCGATAATATTTGATCTTGCGCTCGCCTTTCGCGGCAGGCGCGCTCACGTCTGCCGATTGCCCGGGCCCGCCGGCACCGCCCTCGTCATCGGCAAACACCGGCAGATAGTCGCGCCCGTCAGGCGTCTTCTTCGGTGTCGCCGAATAGAGCGACTTGCCGTCGGGATCGCGATAGTAGATCGGCGCAGCAGTCTCCGCCGCCCGCGCGACGGCGACGATCGCAGCTGTCACCGGCCGCGGCGGCAGGTTGCGGCCGATCCATGCGGCGCCTGCCGCTGCCGCGATCGCAGCGGCAGCGCCGGCCCATGTTAAGGCGCCCATTGCTCGGCGGCTCATTGCTCGGCCGTGACGACGAGCTTGTTCTCGACCGCGCCGGTCTCGCCCTGCACCTTGGCGCCGAGCGACAATTGCCAGCGCCCGGCCATGCCGAAGGTCGCCTTGAACCGGTAGGTGCCGGGCTCGGTGCCCGGCATCGGCGTCACCTTGGTGGCCATCTCCTGCATGCCGTCGGGTGCCATGTCGAGCCGGGTCGAGAAGATGACCGCGTCGGGCACGGCTTTCCCGCTCATCTTGTCGACCAGCCGCACCGTGACGATGCGATCGGCACCCGCCTTGACCGTCGGCTGCACCAGCTGGAATTCGTAGTTCTTGATCTCGGCGTGGGCAGACATGCCCGTCATGGCAACGCCGATCAGCGCTGCGGCAGCGGCCCGCGCCAGGTGGAAAGACTTCATGGTGATGATCCTCGTTACGTCTGATGAGCCGCGTGAGCGGCATGCAAAGGCACGCGCGCCATTGGCGCACGCGTCAGCGATCAGGCGCTGGCGCGCCCGTCAGACAGTGGTTCGAGGCGGATGGTCGGGAGGTTTGGTGCCAAGGCCGTCGAGCAGACGGTCGTCATGGGCGGCGATCCGGCTGCGCAACGGATCGCGCTCGATCAGCGACATGGCGCCGGCGGGCACCGGCAGCGAAACGCTCAACATGCAGAGCGCGAGGAACGGACAGTCGTCGCAGCCCTTGCTCTTGCCCTGGTCCGGACAGCACGGCATGTCGTCGGCCAGCGCCTGCTCGGACATCGCCTGTCCAGACATGGCGTGATCGTCCAGCATCGCCTGCATCGCAGCGGCCGAGGCATCCGGCATCATCCGGGCAAATGCCGGCGCCACGGGCGCGAGCAACAGCCCGGCCGCGACGAGCAGCAGAATCCAGAGATTGGCGAGCCGCCTCAGATGCATGCCCGCTTCTCGCACGGATCAGTGCACGGCGCAAATCCGTCCGGCTTCACGATCGCGCCAGCACCCGGGGGGAGCTCTCACTCGCCCCTAGATCTGCTTCAAGGTCGCCGGATCGACCGGCATCCTGCGCAGCCGCTTGCCGGTCGCCGCGAAGATCGCGTTGCTGATCGCCGGCACGATGCCCGAGGTTCCGGTCTCGCCCATGCCGCCGGGCGGCTCAGTGCTCGGCACGATATGGACCTCGATCGCCGGGGCCTGATCGATGCGCAGCATCTGGTAGCTGTCGAAATTGCTCTGCTCGACGCGGCCGTCCTTGAGCGTGATCTCGCCGTAGAGCGCGGCGGTGACGCCGAAATTGATGCCGCTCTGCAGCTGCGCCTGCACCGTGTCGGGATTGACCACGGTGCCGCAATCCATCGCACAGACGACGCGGTGGACACGGACCGAGCCGTCCTTGGCGACCTCGACCTCGGCGACCTGCGCGAGGTAGCTGCCGAACACGAATTGCAGCGACACGCCGCGTCCGCGCCCGGCCGGCAGCTTGCCGCCCCAGCCGGCCTTGGCCGCCGCGAGCTCGAGCGCCGCCTTGGCGCGCGGCGACTTGCCGAGCAGCGCGCGGCGGTAGTCGACCGGATCCTGCTTCGCCGCCGCAGCCAGTTCGTCGATCACGCTTTCGGTGACGAACACATTGTGCGAGGGCCCGACGCTGCGCCAGAACGCGGTCGGAATGCCCGGCGGTTCGACCCGGACATATTCGACGTGGAAGTTCGGAATGTCGTAGACGAGATCGATCGCGCCCTCGGTCGTGTCGGGGTCGAGCCCGTTGCGGAACGCCGGCGGCGCCCATCGCGCCAGCACCGACGAGCCGGCGAAGCGGTTGTTCCAGGCGACCGGCTTGCCGGATGCATCGAGGCCGACCGCAATCCGGTCGCACCAGTAGGGCCGGTACATGTCGTGCTGGATGTCCTCCTCGCGGGTCCACACCACCTTGACCGGCGTATCGACCTGCTTGGCGATCTGCACGGCGCGAATGACACCGTCGACCTCGAGCCTGCGGCCGAAGCCGCCGCCGAGCAGATGATTGTGCACCACCACCTTCTCCGGTGGCATGTTCAGCACCTTCGCGGCCACCGCCTGCGCACGGGAGAGCGCCTGACTGCCGACCCAGATCTCGCAACCGTCGGAACGCACATGCACGGTGCAGTTCATCGGCTCCATCGTGGCATGGGCGAGGAACGGCAGTTGATAGGTCGCCTCGACTTTCGTCGCCGCGCCCGCCATCGCCTTGTCGGCGTCGCCGATATTTTGCGCGACCGTGCCCGGCTTGGTGGTGGCTGCTTCGAGCTCGCGCGCGATGTCCGATGTGGCGAGCTTGGCGTGAGGGCCCTCGTCCCACTCGATCGTGAGCGCCGCCAGACCCTTCTTCGCCGCCCCCATGTGGTCGGCCACCACCGCGACGGCGTCGTCGAGCGTCACGATCTGGCGCACGCCCTTGACGGCTTTTGCCGCCGCATCATCGACGCGCTTCACCCGCCCGCCGAACACCGGCGACTGCGCCAGCGTCGCGACCTTCACCCCGGGCGGCCGTGCGTCGATGCCGTAGACCGCCGTGCCGTTGACCTTGGAGGGTGTATCGAGCCGCTTGGCCGGCGTGCCGATCAGCTTGAACTCGGCCGGGCTCTTCAGCGTGACATTCTCCGGCACCGGCATCTGCGCCGCGTCAGTCGCGAGTTCACCGTAACCCAGCTTGCGTCCGGAGGCCGCGTGATGCACCTCGCCGTTCTCGGCGCGGCATGTCCCCGGCTCGACGTTCCAGCGTTTCGCCGCGGCCGCGACCAGCATCGCCTTCGCGGTGGCGCCGGCTTTCCGCATCGGCTGCCAGGCGCCGCGCATTGCGTTCGAATTGCCGGTGGCCTGCACGCCGAGCAGCGGGTTGGCGTAGAGCTTGTCGCTCGGCGGCGCGTGTTCGAGCCGGACCTGCGTCAGGCCGATCTCGAGCTCCTCGGCGATCAACATCGGGATCGAGGTGTAGGTGCCCTGCCCCATCTCGACATAGGGCATGGTCAACACGACCTTGCCGTCGCCGCCAATCCGGACGAAGGCGTTCGGCGCGAAGCCGTCGGAGGCCGCCGCCTCGCTCTCGCGGCCCGCGAACGGCAGGCTCACGCTGAGCAGCAGACCGCCGCCCGCGATCGCGCCGGCGCGGAGGAAATTGCGCCGCGACAGGTCGGCAGCGCGCTCAGACAGATTGTCGATCAGCGTCATGGCTCAACCTCCCGACTGCGCGGCTTGCTTGATGGCTTCGCGAATGCGCACATAGGTGCCGCAGCGGCAGATATTGCCCGACATCGCTTCATCGATATCGGCATCGGTCGGCTTCGGCTTGCCCGCGAGCAGCGCGGAGGCCGACATGATCTGCCCCGACTGGCAGTAACCGCATTGCGGCACCTCATGCGCGAGCCAGGCGTCCTGGATCTTCTTGCCCGCCGGCGTCATGCCGACCGCCTCGATGGTCGTGATCCTGGAGTCGCCGATGCTGTCGATGGTCGTGATGCAGGAGCGCACCGCCGTGTCGTCGAGATGCACCGTGCAGGCGCCGCACAGCGCCATGCCGCAGCCGAACTTGGTGCCGGTCATGCCGAGCACGTCGCGCAGCACCCAGAGCAGCGGCGTGTCGCCATCGGCATCGACCGAATGACTGGTCCCATTGATCGTGATCTGGAAGGGCATCGTGACACTCCTGTCTGGTTCAGGCTTCGGCGGGATTGCGTCCCTCCGGGCGAAATCGGCAGCATTTCGAAGCAATCGGACGCATCATCGCGCCGATTGCTTACTTATGGTAATAAATATAGTTCCGGCACCCCATAAGTAGCGCCTTGATGCGCAATGAAATAACCATTGGTTTATAATCATGGATCGACTGACCAGCATGTCCGTGTTCGCCCGCGTCGCCGATCTCGGCTCCTTCACCGCGGCGGCCAAGGAGCTGCGGATGTCGCCGACCATGATCGGCAAGCATATCCGATTTCTCGAGGACCGGCTCGGCTCGCAATTGATCAACCGGTCGACCCGGCGGCAGGGCCTCACCGAGCTCGGCCGCAGCTATCTCGATCACTGCAAGCAATTGCTTGAACAGGCCGAGGCCGGCGATGCGCTGGTCGAGGAAGCCCTGAGCACGCCGCGCGGCAAGCTCCGCATCGCGACCTCGGTCGCCTTCGGGTCGTACAGCCTGGCGCCCGCGCTGGTGCGCTTCATGAAGAAATATCCGGAAGTCTCGGTCGACCTCATCCTCAGCGACAGGATGGTCGATCTGCTCGAGGAAGGGCTGGATGCGGCGATCCGGGTCGGCACGCTGACCGACTCCACCATGATGTCGCGCTCGCTGTCGCCCTATACAGGCGTGGTGTGCGCCGCGCCGAGCTATCTCGCCGAACGCGGCACGCCAACCCATCCGGCCGATCTCGCCCGCCATGAATGCCTGCGCTACCCCGGCTGGTCGGACGGGCAGCGATGGACATTCTCGGGGCCGGAGGGCGAAGTGCATGTCGATGTCGCGAGCCGCCTCTTCATCAACAGCGCGTTCGGCATCCGCTATGCGGCGCTGGCGGGCGCCGGCATCGTGCTGATGCGCGACGAGCTGCTGGCCGACGATATCGCCGCGGGACGGCTGCAGGTCCTGCTGCCGAACTACACGACGCAGAGCCGCGCGCGCCAGATCCTGTGGCCGAAGCATCGCAAGATGACGCCGAAGCTGCGCGCGCTGATCGACTTCATCGTGGAGACGTATGGCTGAGACAGATCGCCGCGGCCAAACCGCTCAACGCGACTGGCCAAGGTTGTGACATCGCGACGGAGCGCGTAGGATGAGAATGTGCAATGAGGCCGTCGCGCCGATGCCGGGCGGCTTCCGTTCAAGTGAGGCGCGACATGCTGCCTGCCGAGGTTTGGACGCGCCTTCCCATCTCGAGAATTGAATATCTGAGCGACGCCGTTCGCGGCGCGGGCCTTGACTCGACCCAGATGTCCAGCGGTCATCTCTCGGGCAGTCTCGTCTTTTCGAACTCGGACGGCATCGAGTACAGCGGGCTGATCGACGGAGACAGCGCCGCGCCCACCGGATCGACCGGTGGACGTAGCCGAATTTAGCAGGAGATACACTGATGCTTGACTTGAAGCGTACTACGATGCTTGCAGCGTCCATCCTCACCGCCTCGATCATTGCGGCAATACCGCTTGAATCTGCGTCCGCAGCGCTGCTCGGCGCGATGCCGATCGGTAATCACGTCGCGCAATCATCCGACGTCGTTGCAGTCCGCGCGGCCGGCCGCCGTGGCGGCGCAGCGGTCGGTCCCCGCGGCGGCGCCGTCGTTCACCGTGGTGGCGCAGCCGTTGGGCCGCGCGGTGGCGCCTATCGCGGCCGCACCGCCGTCGTCGGGCCCCGCGGCAACGTCGCGGTTCGCGGCCGGACGGTGGTGGGAGGCGGCGGATGGGCGCGTCCGGGCCGGTATTACTGGCCAAGGGGCGGCGCAATCGCAGCCGGCGCTGCCATCGGGGTCGTGACGGCGGCAACGGCCGCGGCATGGGCCGGTGCCGCGCCGGCGCCCGGCATGTGCTGGTACTATACCGATCCGTCCCGCACGCAAGGATTCTGGGACTACTGCCAGTAATCGCCGTAGCGAGCGAACCGATATGAAGCCAGCGATGTCTCGCGCCTGCCCTGGCGGAGGCACCACTGGTGTTCCTCGCTACTTCGTGCTTGCGATGATCAGAAGATTATTGAGTACGGGCGTGGAGCAAAACGCCGCCACGATCGCGATATTGTAGGGGTTGTTGCTGCGCCAAAGCAGCCACATCATGAAATAGGTCAGACCGAGCTTCGGAATAAGCCACCAGGGGCCGAGCCATGTCTGAGCGACATGCATGAACGGGTTCAACTCGCCGAGGCCGAGATTCAGGATCGTGTTGGTGGTGTAGAGATCGGCGATGCCAAGAAGCAGGACGGACAGCACGAGGAGCGTCTTGGCGAGGTAACGTGGCCCCAGAATAATCTCGTAAGCAAATGCGGCGCCCCCCGGGACGTTTCGCTTGAACCACGACTGCGCGGCATCATTGGTCGCGAAAATCTTCAGATGCTCCGGCTCGCCAACGGGCTTGCTTGTGTCGGTATAGACCCAGACTTTCATTCGATTGCTCAAATATCTCTTTTCAAATCACAAAAAAGCATCATCTGCCGAGATGGTCATCTCGGGAGACCAAGGTAGCTCTGCCGTCGCCGTGAGGATAATTCCGGAGAGTGGCGTTGCGTTGGCCTCGAGGTGCCGCTTCAGGGCGGTTCAATCGTTGCGGCGCTTCAGGTCCAAGCGTCCGATGCGTTCATCAATCAGTCGATTTAGTTTCTCGTCCCGCCGTGAATTCTTCCTAAACAGCCCGCCATGCAGCCGATAGGCAAGAAGGAGCAGGACAATGGCAGTGCCCCCGAGATAGTAGGACCAGTCCATTCTTGAACCGCGCCTGGTTGCTGCAACGGCCGAAGCTTAGGGCGAGCCTGTCCTACTTGTCCAACGCTATCCCGTGCGCCGCACCTGCCCGGGCCCAAATGGATTGGCCTGATTTATGCTTGGAAATGGCTGCATACGGAGGACGCGCGATGAGGCGGGACCTTTTGGTTATTTGCGGCGGAATGCTGGCCACGGGCGCCATCGCCTGGATCCTGTTGGGCAACCCGGCGAGCGGGCCACATATGCACGGGCTCCAGACGATGTCGGCAGACCAAGACTTGAGACTCGTCTCCCAGCGAAGTCCATATATGCGGGACGAGCGCTAGGGCCGTCCCTGGCGGGTGCCTGCGAACTTCAATCACTGAGCTGCCCGGCAGCGCAAGCCCGCTCGGCAACAATATTCGATTTTTCCGAACAACGCCCAACGGCTGTCGATTCGAATGCGTCCAGTCAGTGGGACTGAGCGTAGGGTGCAGCATTCATCAGCAGCCCCCCAAAAAGCAGGACCAGATAGAGCATCGAAAACACGAACAAGCGACGAGCAGGCCGCCTTTCCTTGTCGTCGCTCCGGCGCAACTGCCATGCGAGAAAAATCATGATCGCTCCCAGCGTCGCCGCGGCCGCGCCGTAGACGGCTCCCGCGAACCCCAGCGCACAAGGCAGCAGTGAGATCGGAACCAAAAGCACGCAATAGAGAAGAATCTGGCGCTTTGTTTCTGTCTTGCCAGCCACGACCGGCAACATCGGCACACCGGCACGGGCGTATTCTCCAGCAAGATTGAGCGACAGTGCCCAGAAGTGGGGTGGCGTCCAGAGGAAGATGATCAGAAACAGGATGAGCGGCTCGAGCCCAACATGTCCCGTGACCGCAGCCCAGCCAATCACCGGAGGGAGCGCGCCGGCGGCACCGCCAATAACGATATTCTGCGGCGTTCGGCGTTTGAGCCACATCGTGTAGACGACGACGTAGAAGAAGATAGTGAAAGCAAGCAGCGCAGCAGCGGCCATGTTCAGCAAGGTGCCGAGAGCCAGGACGGCGCACGTGCCGAGCATCAATCCGAAGGCCAATGCTTCCGGGCGCGATACGCGGCCGCTGGGAATTGGACGGATGGCGGTACGCGCCATCACCGCATCGATGTCGGCGTCGTACCACATATTGAGCGCAGCTGCGGCGCCAGCTCCCGCGGCTATGCAGAGAAGAGCAGCGAAACCGGTGAAGGGATCGATGCCGCCTGGTGCGACCATGAGACCGACCAGTGCGGTAAAGACGACCAGCGACATCACGCGCGGTTTCGTCAGTGCGACGTAATCTCCGATGTTGGCATAGCTCCGGCGAAGAATTGAACGATTGATTTGCACGAGACTAATTCCTCGTCGGTTCGAAAAAGCCATCGGCCAAAGGCCTGCTTCGCAGGGTTCCGGACGATGTGGCGAGTCCTCCGCCTTCAGGACGCTTTGCCTTGTCCAGCATGACCCACGCGGTCGTGGCCGTCCATTTCTTAGCTTGCTGACGCGAAGAACATCACCCGAAGCAGATGCGTATAGTCGGATTCGAACATCATGATCCCGACAAAAACCAGCACCAGCACCGGCGGCAACAGGATGGCGTAGGCCAACGCCAACCGCTCCCAGGCCATGTGCATGAACACAGCGACGATCAGGCCGGCCTTCAGCACCATGAACAGCAGGATCAGCGACCATCGCAGGTGGCCGTGGATACCAAAATAGTCGACGAGATAGGAGCAGGTGCTGAGCACGAACAACCATCCCCAGACCACGAGATAGAGCTTGATCGGGTGCTGCTGGCCCTCTGCATGCGCGGCGCCCGATGCCACCGCACCATGCACATAGCTGTGTAGCGCATGCTGTGCTGCCTGCCCTTCCACATGTACCGCTGCTTCTGTCATGCGCGACCTCACCAGAGATAAAAGAAGGCAAAGATGAACACCCAGACCAGATCGACGAAATGCCAGTACAGGCCCATGATTTCGACGATCTCGTAATAGCCCTTGCGGCTCGTGAAAAAGCCGCGCCGCTCGACGTCGAAGTCTCCCCGCCAAACCTTTCGCGCGATGGCGATCAGGAAGATCACGCCGATGGTCACGTGGGTGCCGTGGAAGCCGGTGATCATGAAGAAGGAAGCGCCAAATTGCGGTGCGCCCCACGGGTTGCCCCAGGGCCGCACGCCCTCCATGATCAGCTTGGTCCATTCGAAAGCCTGCATTCCGACGAACGTCGCGCCAAATGCCGCGGTGGCCAGCATCAAGGCTGCCGTTTTGACGCGATCCCGGCGGTAACCGAAGTTGACGGCCATCGCCATCGTCCCGCTGCTGCTGATCAGGATGAAGGTCATGATCGCGATCAGGATGAGCGGGATGTGCTGACCGCCGATATTGAGCGCGAATACTTCGCTGGGGTTGGGCCACGGCACGGTCGTCGACATTCGCGCCGTCATGTACGACAGCAGGAAGCAGCTGAAGATGAAGGTGTCGCTCAGAAGGAAGATCCACATCATGGCCTTCCCCCAGGACACGTTCTTGAACGCGCGCTGGTCCGAGGCCCAGTCGGCGGCGATGCCGCGCAATCCGGGTATCGTTCCGGGCAGCGCCTTGGGGGTTGCGAGTGTGGTTTCGGTCATCGCTTCCTGCCTCGCTAGGTGAGCAACTGGCGACAGATGTCGACGAAATTGTCTGTCCAGCCCGTCAGCAGACCGAGCAGGACCAGCCAGACCAACAACAGGAAATGCCAGTAGATGGTACAAAGCTCGACGCTCAGGCGCATCTGCGTCATCGGCGCGCCACGCCACAGTTTTACGGTCGCCCTGCCGAGCGCCACCAGGCCGCCGGTCAGGTGCAGCCCGTGGAGCGCGGTGATCAGATAGAAGAAGGAATTGGCCGGATTCGACGCCATGGCATAGCCGGCGATGTTGAGCTGCTGCCACACCACGAGCTGCCCGATCAGGAACATCACGGCCGATGCACCGCCGACCAACAGGCCCGCGATCAGGCCCTCATGGTCGTCGCGGCGCGCGGCCATCAGCGCCCATTGCAGCGCCATGCTGCTGATGACGAGGACGCCGGTGTTGAACCACACCAGCCTCGGCAGCGGCAACTCGCGCCAGTCCACCATGGTGGTGCGCATCGAGTAGGCGCTGATCAGGAGCGCGAACAGCGAACCGACCACCGCGAGAAAAACACCGAGGCCGATTTTTGCCGCCGGCACCGAAGAGCCGAGATCGCCGCGAAGATCCACCGCAATGCCCTGCTCCAGCCACGGCTTGGCGGCCAGCCGTTGCTGCGAGAGCCACCATCCCGCGATCGCTGCAATCGTAGCAATGAACAGGACGATGGCACTCACGGATGGGCTCCCTGGGCCAGCACCTTGGCCGGCGGTTCATTCTGCGGGATGAAGTCCCTCGCGGAACCGGGCACGCTGTAATCGTAGGCCCAGCGATAGACGACGGGGAGCTCCGTGCCCCAGTTGCCGTGCCCCGGCGGGGTCTCCGGCGTCTGCCATTCCAGCGAGGTGGCACCCCAGGGATTGCCGCCCGCCTCTTTTCCCTTGAACAGGCTCCAGACCAGATTGAACAGGAAGACGAGCTGAGCGAAGCCGACAATCAGCGCCGCCACGCTCATGAACGCGTTGAGGTCATGGGCGGATGCCGGGACGAACGAGGTCTCGCCGATGTCGTGATAGCGGCGCGGCATCCCGAGCAGGCCGAGATAGTGCATCGGGAAGAACACCGCATAGGCCCCGATGAACGTCACCCAGAAGTGGAAGCGTCCGAGCGCGTCATTGAGCATCCGCCCGGTGACCTTTGGATACCAATGATAGATCCCGCCGAACACGGCCATGATCGGCGCAATCCCCATCACCATGTGGAAGTGCGCGACGACGAACATCGTATCCGACAGTGGAACGTCGACGACAACGTTGCCGAGGAACAGCCCGGTCAGGCCGCCATTGACGAAGGTGACGATGAAGCCGAGCGCAAACAGCATCGGCACCGTGAGATGGATGTCGCCGCGCCAAAGCGTCAGCACCCAGTTGTAGACCTTGATCGCGGTCGGGATCGCGATGATGAGCGTCGTGGTGGCGAAGAAGAACCCGAAATACGGGTGCATGCCGCTGACATACATGTGGTGCGCCCACACGACGAAGCTCAGCGCTCCGATCGCCACGATCGCCCAGACCATCATGCGATAGCCGAAGATGTTCTTGCGTGCGTGCGTACTGATCAGATCCGAGATGATGCCGAACGCCGGCAGCGCGACGATGTAGACCTCGGGATGGCCGAAGAACCAGAACAAATGCTGGAACAGGATCGGGCTGCCGCCGCCATACTTGGTCAGCTGGCCCATCTCGACCAGTGTCGGCATGAAGAAGCTGGTTCCAAGGAGGCGGTCCAGCAGCAGCATCACCGAGGCCACGAACAGCGCCGGGAACGCCAGCAGCGCCATCACGGTCGCGGTGAAGATGCCCCACACCGTCAAGGGCATGCGCATCAAGGTCATGCCGCGTGTGCGGGCCTGCAATACTGTTACCACGTAATTGAGCCCGCCCATCGTGAAGCCGATGATGAACAGGATCAGCGAGGCCAGCATGAGAACGATGCCCCAGTCCTGCCCGGGGGTACCGGAGAGAATCGCCTGGGGTGGATAAAGCGTCCAACCGGCGCCGGTCGGCCCGCCCGGCACGAAGAACGTCGCGGCCAGCACCAGCACCGCGAGCAGGTAGACCCAATAGCTCAGCATGTTCACGTAGGGGAAGACCATGTCCCGCGCGCCAACCATCAGCGGGATGAGGTAGTTGCCGAAGCCGCCAAGGAACAACGCCGTGAGCAGGTAGATCACCATGAT
Organism: Bradyrhizobium sp. 33ap4; assembly: GCF_032654765.1. NCBI lineage: Bacteria > Pseudomonadati > Pseudomonadota > Alphaproteobacteria > Hyphomicrobiales > Nitrobacteraceae > Bradyrhizobium > Bradyrhizobium sp. 33ap4. Next base: position 23,714 of record NZ_JAUMTJ010000048.1, read on the forward strand.
CATGCCGTGCATGGTGATGAACTGAAGGTACTGGTTGGCATCGATAAAGGAGAACGTGCCGGGAAACCCCAGTTGCAGCCGCATCATCCACGACAGCACCAGCGCAACCATTCCGATCGACATCGCCGTGATCGAGTACTGGACGGCGATCACCTTGGCGTCTTGCGAAAAGACGTACCTCGTCCACCAGCTGTGCGGATGATAGAGCTCGACCTCACCTACTTCGGCGGGCGGGATGCCTGCGACCTCATCAAACGGGATATCGACCATCGGAATACCCTCCTTGGTCTTCCGCTCAGCGACGAGTTCACTTCATCTCCGGCCGAAACATCCGGCCGATCCTCGTCGGCATGTTCATTCGCTGCCAGTCTTGTACGCGGCCTTCGCGACGTTGCGCTGGCCGGACAAGGCGGCGAACGTGTGCTGCTTGTCCAGCCACGCGTGATATTCCTTCTCTTCTTCCACGACGACCTTGCTGCGCATCTGTGCGTGCGCGGCACCGCAAAGCTCCGCGCAGAGGACGTCGAAGGTTCCGGTCCGGGTCGGCGTGAGCCAGTAGTAGGTCACCGAGCCAGGGATCATATCCATCTTCGCCCGGAACTCGGGCACGTAGAAATCATGCAGGACGTCGATCGAGCGGAGCAGCACCTTCACCGGCTTCCCGACCGGCAGATGCAGATCCTCGTTTTGCACGACGATGTCGTCCTGCCCGTTCGGATCATTGGGATTCAACCCGAGTGGATTGTCGGAGCTGATCAGGCGCGCATCTGACGTGCCGAGCCGGCCGTCCTTTCCCGGAAGCCGATAACTCCACATCCACTGTTGTCCGACGACCTCGACGTCGGTCGCGTCGGCGGGAACGGTGACGAACTGGTGCCAGACGATGAGGCCCGGCGCCAGCATGGCGACGACGCCGATCGCGGTGCCGATGCTGAGCCACCATTCGAGCTTCTTGTTCTCGGGATTGTAGTGGGCGCGCCGTCCCTCGGTGTGGTGAAAGCGCAAGACGCAATAGGCCATGAACACGATCACCGCGCAGAACACCGCTCCGGTGATCCAGAATGTCAGATTGATCGTGTGGTCGATATAGCTCCAGTTCGAGGCAATCGGGGTCCACCACCAGGGGCTGTAGAGGTGGAACAGCACCGAGGCGACGGCAACCAGGAGCAGTAAAATCGCTACAGCCATCCCTCATTCCTCCTTGCCATTGAAGGCTGCGGAGACGAACGAAAGGGCGGAGCTCACGTCAGAGGGATGGTCTCACGTTCACCATCACCGTGGCTTTTGCCTCGCCCATTCTGCCGGTCGCGATGCTGGGACATGACAAAAACTCAACGTCACGGCCGCAACCTCATCGGAGCTGGGGCGTCAAGCATCAACATGGTACCCATCGAGCCAGACGTCAATAGAGGAGTCATGCCCGCCGCTGTCCGGCGCGTGTTGGCGGGAATGCATTGGACGCCGCGAACACTGATCGACCCTCCCCAATCGCATGGTGCATCGCAAGACCTCGTTTGTGCATCTGCACAATTCTCCCGACCGCATTCGCCACCTTGCTTCTGCCGCGCATCGGACTAGTTTTACTTGACCGGTTGCGACAGGCGTCGTCCGGCAAGCTCCTTCTGGTTGAATCTGATTTGCCGGACTCAGTCGCGATTTTCGCGCATGAGGCGGATGTGCGTGTGTTGATGGCGCTCCGTTCCCCTGCGGCCACAAGCAAGGAGACCGGAACCATGACCACGGTGTTCGCACGACCCAAGCTGCAATTGTTTGGCGTCTCTACCGCCTTCGTCGTTCGCAAGATCAGCCTTTCCGACCTGGGCGACGCGTTGCGCCTCGGCTGGGAAGACTTCAAGGCCATCCCGACCCACGCAATCGTCCTGTGCGTGATGTATCCCGTGCTCGGACTTGTCCTGTTCAGACTTGTGCTTGGCTATTCGGTGCTGCCGCTGCTGTTTCCGCTCGCCGCCGGCTTCGCCCTGATCGGTCCTTTCGCCGGCCTCGGCCTCTACGAACTGAGCCGACGGCGCGAACGCGGAGAGGAGCCAGGAGCCTGGGATGCGATGCAGGTGCTGCGCGCGCCGTCGTTCGGCGCCATGTTCGAACTTGGCGTTCTTCTGTTCGTTCTGTTCGGGGTCTGGATCGCCACCGCGGACGCGATCTACATCATGACGTTCGGTTATGCGCCGGCTGCGAGCATCCCTGATTTCGCAAAGCGTGTGTTGACGACGCCCGAAGGCTGGTCGCTCATCATCGTCGGATGCGGCGTCGGCTTTCTTTTCGCCTTGGTTGCCCTATGCGTCAGCGTCGTCTCCTTTCCACTGATGCTCGACCGTCATGCGACCGCGATCGATGCGATCCGCACCTCGATACGGGCCGTGATGATGAATCCAATTGAGATGGCCGCGTGGGGATTGATCGTTGCGGTATTGCTGGCGGTGGGCTCACTGCCATTCTTCGTCGGTCTCTGCGTCGTTCTGCCGGTGCTTGGTCATGCGACCTGGCATCTTTACAGGAAGGTGGTCGAGCCTGACCGGAATCCTCCGCAAGAAGAGCCCCGCCCGCCGATCGGTCACCGCTACGCGGCCGATTTCCCGGCCTCCCTCTTCCCGTGGAGCCGTGAGCGCTAAGCGTTTTCGCGCGAAGCATGTCGCGCAATTCAGTGTCGTCCCGGCCTAGTGCGCAATTGCGCACGGGGGCCGGGACGACGAAGGTGGATGTCGGCCGTGTCACACTATCGATGTCGTCCTGGCGAAAGCCAGGACCCATTACCCCAAACGGAATTTGTTGCGCGACGCCGGGGCCGCGATCCCGTTCACAATCGAATTTGGTGGTTATAGGTCCGGCTTTCGCCGGGACGACGACCGTATTTGCAGCGACGGCGCAATCCACACCGCCACATCCCCTTACCTCATCAGCGCCTCGACCTCCTTGCGGAACGCCTGGCGCGAGCCGTCGCGGGAGTAGAACATGTGGCCGCCGGGATAGACCGCGAGCCTGGTGCGGCCCGGGCCCGCGAAGGCCGGCAACTGATCGAGGATGATCTTCGAGGCGAAGTACGGCGTGGCGAGATCGAACAGGCCGTGGCCGACCAGGAGTTTCAGGTTGGGGTCGAGCGCCAGCGCCTGGCGAAGCTGCGTCACCGACTCCGCCGGACTGATGCCGTGACCGAACTCCCAGGCCTTGTTCACGCTTTCGCTGAGCAGATGATAGGAGCCGTCCGGCCGCCAGTTCAGCTTGCGCGTGGTGAGGTCGACGGCGGCGCTGGTCAAGGGCGCCATCAGCGGATCGCCGGACGGATCGTTGAAACGGAAATAGCTGGAATCCGGATAAGGATCGAAGCCCTCGATGGAGGCGTCGTAGCGGCCGGTCACCTTGCCGTTCTTGCGATCGAACTCGCGGCGGAATTCGCCGATGTCGAAACGGCCGGCGAGCCTGCGGCTCACCACCTGATCGATGCCGGTCAGGCTAGCGACCTTGTCGGCGAGCCGCGTGGTGGCCTCGGTGTCGGCCTGCCCCTTGACGAGGTCGAGCAGGAAATCGCCGCGCGCGTAGCTCTCGACGTCGGCGAGATCCTCACGCGTCACCGGGCCCTTTGCCTGTCGCGCGACCGCCGCCATGGTCGGCAGGCTTGCGACATATTGCAGGAGGCTGGAGCCGGTATATTCGCGGAAATCGAGCACCGGCGAGATCAGCACCAGGCCGCGGACGCCGACGCCCTGCTGCATTTGCAGATTGCGCACCACCTTGGGCCCGCGAATGCCGCCATAGCTTTCGCCGACGAGATATTTCGGCGAGGTCAGCCGGTCGTATTTCTCCAGCCAGCGGCGGATCACCAGCGCGACCGAATTGGCGTCGCCGTCGACGGTGAAGAAGCGCTTGCGCGCCTCCTCCGAGGTGGTGACAAAGCGGCTGTAGCCGGTGCCGACAGGGTCGATGAAGACGAGATCGGTGAAATCGAGCCAGGTATCGGCATTGGCCTGCAGCTCGGGCGCGGCCGAGGACACCGCGCCGTCGAACGGCAGCCGCCACGGCCCGACATTGCCCAATTGCAGCCAGGCCGACGCGGAGCCCGGACCGCCGTTGAACAGGAAGGTTACCGGCCGATTTGCCTTCTCGGCACCGTCGAGTTGGTAGGATGTATAGGCGATGTCGGCGAGCGGCTCGCCCTTGTCGTCGAACACGCGGATCGAGCCCGCGGTCGCGCTGAAGTTCAGCGTGCGGGAAGACAGCGCGACCGATTGCTTGGTCGTGGAGTCCGGCGGCAGGCGGTGCTGCTCGGCGGTCGAGCCGCTGGCCGTAGCGTTGGCGCCAGAGCCGGCCTCGCCGCCGCGTCCTGCCCGCCCCTTCTGGCCGCTCGGGTTCTGGCCACCTGGGCTCTGGCCGCTTGGGTTCTGGCCGCTTGGGGCCTGCGCGCTCGGCGACGGCGATGGCTGCGGGACGTCATCGTCGGCTCGCGCCACGGTCGCAAGACAGGCCACCAGCAACGCCGCGGCGAGCCGTGTCGCAAGACTGTTAGCCATATCGTTCACTCCCTGCGCCCCGATTTACGCAATCCAGCAACAAACTGCGCTAGTTTGGCGGCGGCGGCGTGGCATGCGGTCCGTTCCCGGACCATCTCGACAAGGCCGCCCGGGATGTATAGACGAGCGCGGCGTGTTCCGTGCCAAACGAGTTCGTGAGCGAATGGCCAGCTCCAAGCGGTATGACAAGATCGCCTTCGTCGCCAGCGCGAGCGTGGAAGCGCAGTCGGCGCTCGAGCAGCTGACGGAAATGTACGGCAACCATCTACCCGCGGATGCCGACGTCGTGGTCGCGCTCGGCGGCGACGGTTTGATGCTGCAGACGCTGCACGCCAACATGCGCAGCGGCAAGCCGATCTACGGCATGCACCGCGGCACCGTCGGGTTCCTGATGAACGAATATTCGACGCATGATCTGCGCGCCCGGCTTGACGCCGCGCGGGAGTCGCTGATCAATCCGCTGTTGATGCGCGCGACCGACATCCGCGGTGCCGTGCATCTGCATCACGCCATCAACGAGGTCGCGCTGTTCCGGCAGACCTACCAGGTCGCCAAGCTGCGCATCCTGATCGACGAGCACGAGCGGATGCCCGAGCTGATGGCCGACGGCATCCTGGTGGCAACGCCGGCCGGATCGACCGCCTACAACCTCTCCGCCCAAGGGCCGATCCTGCCGATCAACGCGGCGCTGTTGGCGCTGACCCCGATCAGCGCGTTCCGGCCGCGGCGCTGGCGCGGCGCGCTGCTGCCGAATTCCGCCTTCGTGGTGATCGAGGTGATCGAGGGCGAGAAGCGCCCGGTCGCCGCGGTCGCCGACCATGACGAGGTCCGCGACGTCCGCCGGGTCGAGGTGCTGTCCGACAAGACGATCGCGATGCGGATGCTGTTCGACCCCGGCCACTCGCTGGAAGAACGCATCCTGCGCGAGCAGTTCGGCTACTGACGGCGTCTGCCTCCTTGCCCGGCAACCAATCATTAACCCCGGGCGGGATATGGTTAACGTCGGGTAATACCGCATTGGCCCGGTATGCCCTATCAGGGCCGGACCATGTATCGCATCGATTTCAACAAGCTGCGATTTTTGATTTGCGACGACAATCCGCACATGCGCCGCATCCTGCGGACGCTTTTGCATTCGTTCGGCGCGCGCGAGGTGTATGAGGCCGAGGACGGCGCCACCGCGCTCGAGATGTATACGCACTACGTGCCCGACATCGTCATCACCGACTGGTCGATGCCGATCTTCGACGGGCTCGAGCTCGCGCAGATGATCCGGCAGCCGGAATCCAAGGGCAATCCCTACGCGCCGATCATCATGCTGACCGGCCATTCCGAGAAGCGCCGCGTCACGGTGGCGCGCGATGCCGGCGTCACCGAATTCTTGGCCAAGCCGATCTCGGCCAAGGGCCTCTACCAGCGCATCATGAACGTGGTCGCCAACCCGCGGCCCTTCATCAAGACCAAGACCTATTTCGGCCCCGACCGCCGCCGGAACACCACCAACACCTATATCGGCCCCGAACGCCGCGGCAGCGGCGAGGTCGAGGTGCTGCAACAACCGTCGCTGCTCGAAAAGGCGCGCTCGGCCATCTAGGACATCGCCATGGCGAAAGACAAACCCGGGACGATCGAGGTCAAGAGTTTCGGCACGCACCACGTGATCACGCAGCCCAATCCGCTGCGCAAGATGCTGCTGCGCGTCCCCGAGAGCGATCTCGACGATCCGGTCGGCCGCGCCGAAAAGGCGCTCGCCGGGCTGTCGGGCGAGTTCAAGGAGTGGATGACGATCGAGGCCGACCGCCTCTCCGCCGCGCACGCCACCGTGCTGCGCGAGGGCTTCAGCGACAAGACGCGCGAGGAGCTGTTCCGCGCCGCGCATGACATCAAGGGCGATGCCGCGACATTCGGCTATCCGTCGGCCGCCGCAGCCGCGGAGAGCCTGTGCCGCATCATCGAGCACGCGCCGGATCTCGGCGCCGTGCCGCCGCAGCTGATTGCGCACCACATCAACGCCGTGCAGGCGATCGTGCGCAACCGCACCAAGCTCGACACCGCGGTCGTCGCCGGCGTGCTGAGCAAGCAGCTCCGCGGCATCGCCGATGAATTCCTGACCCACGCCAACCGCGACCGTCCCGAACACCTCGAGGCGATCCTCGCGCCGAGCATCGTGCCCGGCGAATAGCCGCGCGGCCGGCTGCTCGCGTTGCGCAACCCACTCAAGCATCCATCGATGGGAAGGAAGCGCGGCCCTCAGGCCGCGATGAGATCGTCGTCGTAGGGCAGCACCGCGATGGCGTCTTCCGCGGCGAGCTCCTCGCAGAACATCCGTGCGTCCTCGCGGGCCGATTCGGTCGCAAAGCGGCGCAGCAGGATCAGGAGCGGCTCGGCCGCCGAATGATCGGTCTCGCAATGCGTCAGCACCCGCTCCACCATGCGGCGATGCAGCCGCGCCGCGCCGTCACCGCTGTCGACATAGCCGACCTCGTGGCTGGCCTCGAGCGCGACGCGGAACGCGGCGTAGGTGGATTCCGGCAAGCCGGCGCGGCGCAGCAGCGCCTGCAGGCCGTTGCCGCCGCGGTCGTTCAACAACGCGGAGACGCGGCCATAGGGCAGTCCAGAGAGTTCAGCGAGCGCCGCCCCGAACAGATCGAGATTGCCCGACAGCAGCGCGCGCAGGATCAACCCGGCGGTCAATTGCCCGGTGGCGCGCAGATGCGTGATCAGGTTCTGCATGTCGTCGCCGAAGGCGCGCGCGGCGATGTTCACCGTGGAGCGTTCCCTGGCCTCGCCGGCAATCCGGTCGGCGCGATCGGCACCGAGCCAGTTTCGCGCGACGACGAACTGCGCCAGCGTGTCGGAGAGCTTTGCGACCAGCGCCAGCCGCGTTGCCGACGGCAAGTCTTCCAGCTGCAGCATCGATTCCCTGATGGCGGCGAGATGGCCGTGGCGCTCGACGATGCGATCCCAGGAGAACGGCGCGAGGCCGGCGTAAGGATTCTCGATCAGCTCGAGCGCGGCGGCCGCCGAGCCGACCTCGGCAATCGCGGCGGCGACGGAGGCCGGCAGATTGGTGCGGCGCGCGATCGCGCACTGCATCTCGTCGGAGCCAGTGGCGACGATGTCGACGAGGTCGGCATCGATCAGGAGCGGTGAATGCTCCAGCACCAGCAGCGCGATCGCCGGCTGGTCGGCCGACAGCGCCTGTACGATTGCGGCAGGCGCGTCCACGCTGCGCGCGAACACCTCGGCCATCGCCTGCCGCACCAGCGGCGACGGGTCGTCGAGCAGCATCAGCAGCGCGCCTTCGGCTGCGATGCGGTCGTCCTCGGTGAGATCCGAGATGAGCCAGGCCCGGGCCAACGCCCGTGTCGCCTCTGCTCGCTCACCTGCTGGAGCGGTCCTAATCCAACTAATAAACTGCCGAACGATCATGGTCCTTCCGGCTTACGCAACGAAACGGCATCGGCATACGACGCCACTACAAGGAAATATAAACCATGACGCTTAATAAAGGGTTCACCATAAACGTTTGGGATTATTGACGTTTCGTTAAGACGGCAACTGCGTGCAGCTTCGCGCGCGCAGCAGGGCAGCGCTAGCCGTTGCTGTAGGTGCCGCTCGGATCGCTGAACAGGTCAAGCCGCCCGGGCGCGCGGACCTTCGGCGTCGCCGATGACGTCAGCGAGGAGGAATTGCCCCACAGCTCCTGCACCGCCGGCGAGATCGGCTCCGAGCGGTCGCCGGCCTGGTAGAGCGAGCGGAAGGTCGGCGCCGGCTGCGCCGATGCGACGGCCGAGGTCGCAGCGACGGGCGTCGCCGACCGGGAGTCGGGGAAGGTCGAGAGATAGGACGCGGTGTCCATGGTCAGCGCTTGTGTGGGCGCCGCGCCTGCGATCGCGTAAGGCGACATGGTGTCGCCGCCCGCCGCGGCGAAGGCGGTGCGTGTATCCTTGGAGTTCGCGGCCGCGGCGTAGCGCGTGGTCAGCACCGAATAGACCTGGCTGACGCTGCGCGCGCTGCCCGACTTGTCGTAGAAGATCGACTGGTTGGCGGCCGCCGCCTTCGGAAACATCGTGGCCGCATTGGCGCTCGGGCTGTCCTCGGCACTCGAGATCAACTTGCCGGCGCCGCCGACGCCCATGAAGTGGGCCATGTAGAGTTCGGCATCGGTCGGACGGCGGCCGAGCTTGCCGGTAAGCTTGAAGCTGTTGGACTGCGTCAGCACCGCCGCCATCGAGGACGCCGCGTCCGGATCGTCGCGCAGCTTCATGACCGCGGCGCGCGCCGAGGGATCGCTGACCGAATAGCTGCCGTCGGAATTCCTGGTGATGGCGTCGGCGTACTGGCCATAGCCGAGCTGGCTTCCGGCCTCCTTGACGGTGCCGAGCCAGGTCTGGTCGATGAATTGATAAAGTCCATGCGCCGACGAGGTCGTGGCGCCGGCCCGCGGATTGAAATTGGATTCCATCTTCGCGGTGGTGAGCAGATATTCGAAGCTCGTGCCGGTGGTCGCGGCCGCCTGCTTGATCGAGCTCGCCACCTTCAGGCGCGAGGAATCGACACCTGCCGAAGCCGTCGCATTGAAGAGGTCGACCGCCATCTGTCCGGGTGCCTTGCCGGGCGCCGGCAATCGGCACCCATGTTCCATCAAGGTGCCGTAATTATGGTTAATGGCGCGTTAATAGCGCCGGTTCAGGGCTGGGCCTCGTAGTAGTGCGCGACCTGGTCGATCTCCTCGGCCGTCATCTGGCGCGCGATGTTGCGCATCTGCTGGCTGATGTCGTTGCGGCGGGCGCCGGATGCAAAGGCCTCGAGCTGCGCCTTGATGTAGACTGCCGACTGGCCGCCCAGCCAGGGGCTTCCCGCCTTGTTGTCGACATCGCCGTGGCAGGAGCCGCAAGGCGCGATGTTGCGCATCGGGGCGCCCGTCACCACGATCGCCGGCGCGGGACGCCCGGTATCCAGATTGTTCGAAGGCACCCGCGGCAGATAGGCGTAATAGGCCGCGACATCCTTCATGTCCTGATCGCTCATCGCCGCTGCGAACGGGCTCATCACCACGCTGACCCGCGCGCCGGTCTTGAAGTCATTCAGCTCCTTGTACGTCACCGCGGCAAATTGCCCGGCGAGGTTCGGTGAATGAGCGTCGCTGACGCCCTGCGGTCCGTGGCAGATCGCGCAGCGCTGCGCCAGCGTTGCGCCCCGCCCGATCGAGACCTGATCTGCCTTGGTCAGCATCTCCGACGTCATGATGACATTGGACGTCTTGAAATCCGGCTTGATGCCGGGCTCCTGCACGGCGGCACGCGGAACGCCGGCCGCGCTGCAGATCGCATCCCAGACCCCCGCAAGCTTCAGGTTGGGCTGCGCCAGCGGCAACCAGATCAGGCCGGCGACGGCCGACAGCACGGCGATGGCGGCCGTGATGCCGACGCTGGCGCCGAACCACGGATTGCGCAGCGAGAACAGCGGCTGGTCGCTCATCGGCCGGCTCCGACATAGACCGCAGGCACGCTGGTCTCGTTCAGCGCCATCAACTGCGCAATCGGGAAACCATAGTTCACCACGGTGAGACCGACCATCAACGCGAGCCACAGGCCGAATGAGTTGAGCGCGACCGGAATCCGCGCGGGCATGTGCAACGGCACCGCGAAGCGGTACGCACCCGCCTCGCCTCGCGCACCGAACTGCCCGCGGATCAGCACCAGCAGGAACAGCAGGCCCGATATCAGAAGAATGAGCCCGCCGATCGCCGACATCGTGACCGACAAGGCCTGTGGCGAGATCGCCGGGTTGGCATAGTCGTAATACGCCATGCGGCGCGGCATGCCGAGAATACCGACATAGTGCCACGGGAAGGTGGTCACGATCATACCGATGAACCACAGCCAGAGCTGCGTGCGCATCAGGCCAAAACTGTCCAGCGCACGGTCGGTCAGATGCGGCCACAGATCATAGGCGATGGCAAAATACATGATCACGATGGCGCCACCGAAGATCAGGTGGAAATGGCCGGTGATCCACTGCGTGTTGTGCACGGTGGCGTCGAGCTGATAGCTCATGTTGATCAGACCGCCGGCGCCTCCGAAGCCGAGCATGACCAGCGACAGCGCCGTCGCCAGCATGATCGGATTGGACCACGGCAGCGCGCCGATCCAGCCGAAGGCGCCGCGGCCGCCACGCAGGCGGCTGGCAATCTCCGCCGACGCGCAGATCGTGAACACCGTGAGCAGCGTCGGCAGCGCGACGAGGCCGGTGAACACCGAATGCATGAACTTGAATCCGGCGCCGACCTGCGGGTCGGCAAACAGGTGATGCACGCCGATCGGCATCGCCACCACGACGAACAGGATGAACGAAATCCGCGCCATCGCGTCGCTGAAGAGCCGGCCGCCGATCGCGCGCGGAAAGATCGTGTAATAGGCGATGTAGGTCGGGATCAGCCAGAAATAGACGATGGCATGCAGCGTCCAGGAGAAGAAGACGCGGGCCAGCCCCGCATCGATCGTCGACTTCAGCCCAAGCGCCACGGGCAGGATCTGGAACAGGATCTCAAGCGCCGCGCCGACCGCGGTCCAGCCCCAGAGCAGTGAGCCCGCAACATTGGCATACATCGCAAGCGGCACCGGCTTGCCCGGGTTCTCGCGCTTCCAGATCACGAAATTGGTCACCATCAGCGCGACCCAGATCCATGAGCCGACCACGACCATGACGACGCCGATGTAATAGAAGGGATTGCCGACCATCGGCGGATAGAAGGTGTAGAGCACCGAGGCGAGCCCGAGCGACACCGGGATCATCGCGACAACGGCGCCGACGGCGACCAGGAAGAAGCCCACCCAGGCCCAGCGCCGTCCAACCAGCTCTTTCTCGAGCGAGGCTTCGGTGATCGCGTAACCGAATCCCATCGCGATCAGTGTCGGGAATACGTATCCCATCGCCGAGCCATGGGCGGTGACCGAGCGATAGTAGAATTCCGGATTGAAATGCCAGGCGTTCAACGGGCTGCGGACGAACATCTGCCAGGCGCCGAGCACCAGCGCGACGCCGAACACGATGAAGGCAAGCCAGAAATGCACCGCGATCAGCCGCTTGTTAATCAACACAGGTCAGCCTCCGCTTCGCTGCCGCCATGTCACGGAACGCAGCCTTGTCGACCACCTTGACCTTGCCCCACATGCCCTGGTGGCCGATGCCACAGAATTCCTGGCACGGCATCACGTGATCGCCCGGCGCCTTGAAGCGCACCGGCAGGTCGGTGACGTAGCCCGGCACCAGCATCGTGTTGATGTTGGTGCCCTCGATCAGGAAACCGTGGACGACATCGGCGCTGGTGGCGCGGAAGGTGATCGGCGTCTCCGCGGGCACCACGATGCATTGCGGTGTGAAGGAATATTGCTGGCCAATCGCGCGCACGGTGACCGATCCGTCGGCTTGCATTTCGCTGCCGAGATTGCTTTCGACGAATTCGCCCGACAGATGCAGCGTCTTGGGATCGGCGGTTTCGACCCGGCCCTGCGGCATCGTCGCCTGATGGATGCCGATATAGGCCGCCATGCCGACCAGGACGCCGACAATGACGATCGACAGCGTCGCCCAGCGCCGCTCGATCCGTGCGGCAACGGCCTCGCCGAGGCTGTGGTCAGTCTCGCTCGCCATCAGGGAACGCTCCGCGGCAGGAAGACCAGTAGATAGAATGCAAACCACAACCCGACCACGACGGCCGTCGCAATGCCCGCGACCGCGACCGCGCCGCCCGGACCGGCGCGTACGATGGTCTCGACATCATCGTCTTCCGAGCCCGATGCCGGCGGTTGCGGCGAAGACGAGTTGATCATGATCGCGCTCCCCTTAACGCGCGACGAGACGAGGTTGACTAGTCATCGCGCTTTAGCTCCTTTGTTTGAGCATGATCGTTTCGGAAAACCGCTTCGCACTTTTCCGGATCATGCTTTAGTTCAGCGTTGCTGCCCGCAGTTCGTTGGCCTGCCGCGCCGACACCGGCTCGCCGCGATTGCCCCAAGCCGTTCGGATGTAGGTCACGACAGCCGCGACCTCGTCATCCGACAGCTTCTGCGCGAACGGCGGCATGCCGTGGGGCATCGGATTGCCCGACGTGCCCGGCGGATACCCGCCATTGAGCACCATCCGGATCGGGTTCACCGCGGAGACCATCTGGATCGACTGATTGCCGGCAAGCGGCGGATAATCCGGCGGCATGCCCTGCCCGGTCGCGCCATGACAGCTTGCGCAGTCGCGGTCATAGATCGACTTGCCAAAGGACAGCAGCAGACTGCTCTCGGCCGACGGTAGCGAAGTCGACGCCTTCTCCGGAGGACCGCCCTGCGCAAGGCCCTTCAGGTAGACCGCCATCGCGCGCGCATCATCATCATTGAGATATTGCAGGCTGTTGTAGACGACCTCGGCCATCGGCCCGTACACGGCGCCCTTGGCGGACACGCCCTTGCGCAGATAGTCGACGATCTCCTCGATCGTCCAGTCGCCGAGCCCGGTCTCCTTGTTGGAGGTCAGCGATGGCGCGTACCAGTTCTGCATCGGGATCAGGCCGCCCTCGAAGGCCTGCGACTGCTTGCTGCCGCCGAGCGCATTGATCGGGGTATGACACATCCCGCAATGCCCTAGCCCCTCGACCAGATAGTTACCTCTGTTCCACTCCGCCGACTTCGTCGGATCAGGCTTGAACTCGCCTTCCCTGAAGAACAGCGTGCGCCAGCCAATGATCAGCGAGCGGTTGTTGAACGGGAATGTCAGGTCATGCGGCTTGTTGAGCTGCCTGACCGGCGGCACCGTGCGCAAATAGGCGTAGATCGCGTCGCTGTCCTCGCGCGTCACCTTGGTATAGGAGGCGAACGGCATCGCCGGATAGACCAGGCCGCCATCGGGGAAGCGGCCATTGTGCATCATCTGGTAGAACTGATCCGACGTCCATGTGCCGATCCCGGTCTGCGGGTCGGGCGTGACGTTCGACGTGTAGAGCGTGCCGAATGGCGTCTTCATCGGCAGCCCGCCGGCGAAGGTCTTGCCTTCGCGCGCGGTGTGGCAGGCGATGCAATCGCCGGCGCGTGCGAGATACTCGCCCTTGGCGAGCACGGCCGGATCGGCCGCCTTCTGCTGCGCCGATGCCCCAATCGGCGACAGTGCCAGCATCAGTCCGACAAGCAGTCCTGTTAAGGTTCGCGACATCGGCACGATCCCTTCAATGCGGTTCGCTGCCGCATTCGAGCGGCATCGGAAGGCTGCCTCGCGGCGCGAAGGATGGATCCGCCGGCGCCGGACGCGACGACAGGTAGGCTGCCACCGCCTTCACGTCGTCCTCCGTCAGCAGGCTCGCGACGATCTGCATGCAATCGGGAGCGAACGCGGTCCGCGTGCCGTAGCGCCAGCCGCCGAGCTGGCCGCTGATATAGGCGGCGCGCAGGCCAAGCAGGCCGGGAATGCCGGGCTCCATGCCCCCCAATGTAGGACCATGACAGGCCGAACAGGGCGGAATGCCGTGCTGCGGATCGCCGTTCTTCACGATCGTCTCGCCGCGCGCCAGAATCTCCTTGCTGTCGACCGGCGGGACCGGCGGCGGAAATGCCGGCCTGAGCGAGGCGAAATATTCGGCGATCTTCTTCAGGTAATCGTCGGTCTGAAACTCCAGCAGGTAGTTCATCGGCGGATATTTCCGCCGTCCATCCCGGAATGCGATGAGCTGGTTGTAGAGATAGCCTGCCGGCTTGCCGGCCAGCCGCGGGAAATAGGCGTCGCTGGTGCCCTCGCCTTCGGCGCCGTGACACGGCGCACAGGCAAGGACGCGCGCGGCCATCGTATCGGGCGCACGCTCGGTGGTTTGCGATTGCGCCTCGCCGATCGGCCACACAGCCCAGGCAAAAAACCCAACAAGCGGTATCAGGCGATGCGCCACAGTTCACCCCCAGTGACGACCATGCGCAACGGCTTGCGCATGGCGTAACAGGGGCCACGAAGTACACGACTTCGCCGCGCTGTACTTGATTCAGATCAATGATCTATTTGCGATAGACCTGCGCCGGATCGAACAGCTTCTTGGCGTCGACAAAGGACAGGCTGACATGCCCGCCCTCGTCCTTCACCGCGCGATAGAAGCAGGAGCGCCGTCCGGTGTGGCAGGCGGCGCCGATCTGCTCGACCTTGATCCACACCGCGTCCTGATCGCAATCCATCCGGATCTCGACCACGCGCTGGGTCTGGCCCGAGCTCTCGCCCTTGCGCCACAGCGCATTGCGCGAGCGGCTGAAGTACCAGCCTTCGCCGGTCGCGATCGTCTTGCGCAGGGCCTCGTCATTCATGTGCGCGACCATCAGCACATCGCCGGTCGCGGCATCGGTCGCGACGCAGGTCACAAGGCCTGCCGCGTCGAATTTGGGCTGGAAGGCCAGCCCCTCCTCGCGGTCGTGATCGTGGGTCGCTGCGGACACGCAAAACCTCGCTCAGGAAAATGCGAGGTTACCGGTTCGGTCCTCGCACCAGGGACAGGAAACGCTGCTGCTCCGCCGGATTGTCGCGGAACATGCCGGTGAAGCGGCTGGTGAAGGTCGATGCACCATGCTTGGCAACGCCGCGCACCGACATGCAGGTATGCTCCGCCTCGATCAGCACGGCAACGCCGCGGGGCTTCAGCACCTCGTCGATCGCAGCCGCGACCTGCGCGGTGAGATGCTCCTGGGTCTGCAGACGGCGGGCGAAGATATCGGTCAGCCGCGCCAGCTTGGAGAGGCCGACGACGCGCTCCACCGGCGTATAGGCAATATGCGCCTTGCCGTAGAACGGCATCATGTGATGCTCGCACTGCGAGGTGAACTCGATGTCGCGGACGAGGACGAAATCGTCGTAGCCGGCGGTCTCGCCGAAGGTGCGGTTCAGTACCTCGGCCGGGCACTGGTGGTAGCCCTGATAGAGCTCGTCATAGGCCTCGACGACCCGGCGCGGCGTGTCGAGCAGTCCCTCGCGGCCGGTGTTCTCGCCGATATAGGCGAGCAGCGTCTTCACGGCGTCCTCCGCCTCCGCCCGCGACGGGCGTGGCTGGTCGGCGCGGACGGCCGCCGTCATGAATTCTGAGGGGTCGAGCTCGCCGGGCTTCGCGTCGGCCGGCTTGTTGGGGCGAATCGATTTGATCAAGGCGTCCATGTCTTCTCCGTTCGACCGGCCCTCGGATTTGACCTTGGTCCGGATGTGTCACCGGGCAGACGGGGCGGATGGTTCGACCGCCGGGCGCCTGAGTCCCACAATTGTAGCACCGCCGCGGCGGAGGTGGGCCGCGGTGGCTGCATGGCCGGGCTATGTTTCCGGCGTTGCCGTCCATATATAGGACGGTGCAACCCAGCCGCCAAGAGCGCCCGGCACCGCCGGAACCAGGCATCTGTCCCCATGCTGAACGACATTTACAACAAGCGGATCATCGAGTTGGCCGGCAATATTCCGCGCCTCGGACGGCTGGCCGACCCGGACGCCAGCGCCACCGCACACTCCAAATTGTGCGGTTCAACCGTCAAGGTCGACCTCAAGATGGACGGTCCCGTGGTGACGGACTTCGCCCATGACGTGAAGGCCTGTGCGCTCGGCCAGGCCTCCTCCTCGATCATGGCGAGCCAGGTGGTGGGCTCGACCGCTGATGAGCTGCGCGAATTGCGCGAGACGGTCCGCAAGATGCTGAAGGAAAATGGCCAGCCCCCGCAGGGCGGCAAATGGGCCGATATCGCGCTGCTCGAGCCGGTGCGCGACTACAAGGCCCGCCATGCCTCGACCCTGCTGACCTTCGATGCAGTGGTCGATGCGATCGGCCAGATCGAGGCCAAGGCAAAGCAGCCGGCGTAAAATTGCATGTCAGGTCATTCCGGGGCGATGCGCAGCATCGAACCCGGAATCTCGAGGTTCCCCGATGCGCAATTGCGCATCTGTGGTCCGCTTACGCGTCCCGGAACGACGCGACAATGTGCGTTCTTACTGCGCGGGCTGGACCGGCGCCGGCGCTGCGCTGCCGCCGGTCGGCACCACGACCTCGGCGGTCTTGGTCGCTCTCGCCTGCGACGCCTCGCCCTCCATCGCGCTGCTCAAGAAGCGATCGTTGTTCTTCGGCTTCGCCTCGGCGACGGGAATAGCGTTGTCCTTGCTGTTGTCCTGCCGCGGCAGCACGTCGGCAACCGCATCGGTGGTGATGAGATTGGTCAGCCGCAATTCGGCCGCCGACAATTCGTGCAGGTCCTCCCACGGCGGCACGCTGAGCGAGAGCGCCAGCAGATCACCCGCGCCGCCCATATCGAAGGTGTATTTGGCAAGACGGCCGATATCGCGCTCGACGATCATCAGGTCCTGCGCGGTGTAGCTCGCCGCCTTGGCGTCGTCGGCGCGATCGCCCATCCAGATCTGATGTACGCGAACATGGGCGGCCGGCGGAACGTAGCGCGTCTTGCCCGACAACAGCAGGAACACGCACATCGACTCGCAATAAGCATCGGGCAGAACGCTCGCGCGGCCGCCCTGCGCGGCCTGATTGACGACGCTGGTGCCGACCGTGGTCAGCACGCCGAGACCGCGGAAGCGGCGGCCGAGCGCGATCGCGTCGTTGACCGAGCCGCCGCTGGAATCGAGCACGATGGTGGCGCCGTTGAGCTGGCGGCCGCGCGCGAACTCGTCGAATTCCCTGGGACTATCGGCCGTGATGATGCCGACCGCGGACACCCAGCCGCGGCAATTCGGCTGGCAGGCGATCCAGCTGAACTTCATCGGCAGCTTGCGCTCTTCGAGGGTCGAATTGGCCTGCGCGGAACCGCCCGCCATGGCGGCGGTGCCGGAAACCGCGAAGCAAAGAGCAACGGCGGCGGTAAGCGCCCAACTGCGCAACGAGAGCGACCTGACGAGCCTCAATTTGGTTCCTTCCCCCAAGCCCTTGGTGATGCGAGCGGTGGCAATGGCCCCATGGCAATGCGCCACGATTCTGTCAGCGGCGCGTTATGGGAACGGTAGCGTTGCTGACCCGGACCGTCCATAGAGCCCTTGCTGCAGCGCCATCGGTGCTGTGCAATAATAACGAACTGTGGCGTAAATATCTGCAAGAAAACAGTTCCTTGGCTTGGAACCCCCGCAAGACTACGTACATACTTGCGTATGCCGCCGACAAACCATTCAACGACACACCATCCACGATGCATGGACTGTGCCAGCACCATGCGCCGCTTGCCGCGCAACCTCGGCCGCGCTTTGATCTGGATCTACCGGCACACGCTGTCGCCGCTGGTCGGCTACAACTGCCGGCATCTGCCGACCTGCTCGGTCTATGGCGACGAGGCGATCGAACGCTTCGGCCTGTGGGGCGGCGGCTGGATGACGCTGGCGCGGCTGCTGCGCTGCCAGCCCTGGGGAACATCCGGGATCGATAATGTCCCGCTCACGAAGCCGCGCGGGGCACGCTGGTACCTGCCCTGGCGCTATGGCCGCTGGCGCGGCGTCAACGAAGGCTGACGCGGCGCCAACAACGGTTGACGCGGCGGCGTCAACGACAATTGATCGGTTGCTGCGGCACGTCCAAGCGCAGCGCGCATTGCTGCCCGGCGGAACTGTGGCGATAGTTGGCGCATTGTTTCATTGCCCCCTTTGGGGAGGAAACAACAATGCGCTGGAAAATCAGCCACAACGGTCATGATCCCCGGCAGATCGACTTGCTGGCCGTGCTTGCCTTGCTCGTCGTGATCGTCGCCGCCTACGGCTACTTCACCCACAATCCGAACAAGCCGAGCACGACGGCGTTCATCGTGCCCAGCCAAAGCGTGAGGTGGTGACGCGCAGTCGAGCTCCCTGATGTTCCGCACGCGGATCGTTGTTGGGATGCTCTCGCGAACACAAACGTGAAAGCCAACCGTTCACTCGGCTGCGGCGGTGGCGGCCGTCCGTCGCGGCCGCGTGACGACCACGACCGCGAGCGCCGCCGCGACGAAGGCCGTAGCCACGTAGCCTGCGCTGTGCAGCCATTCGCGGGCGAACAGCAAGCCGCCGATCGCGGAGCCGATGGCCTGGCCGATATACAGCACCGAGGTATTGAGCGAGACCGACGCCGAAGCGAGCGCCGGCGCCGCACCGACCAGGCGTACCTGCTGCATCGAATTGGTCGATGCAAAGCCGAGGCCCCACACCGCGACGGAGGCGGCCATCAGGGCGTAGGCGCCGGCGCTCAGCGCCCAGCCGGCGACGCCTGCGAGCAGCAGCACGGTGAACAGGACCGAGGTTTTCCAGGCGCCCCACGAGTCCACCACGCGCGTTGCGATCACGATGCCGACGAACCCGAAGATGCCGTAGAGCGCGAACACGATCCCGACGGCGTCCGCATTGGCGCCAGTCAGTTTGGCGAGCAGCGGCCCCATGAAGGTGAACACCACGAACTGGCCGGACATCTGCAGCGTCGTGATCGACAGCAGCAGAATGACCATCGGATTGCGGCCGAGATCGACCCAGGTTCGGAGATCAACCGGCGCGCCGTGCAATCCGCCTGGCAGCCGCCACCACAGCAGTAGGGAACTGACGAGCCCGGTCAGCGCGATCGCGCCATAGGTCGCGCGAAAGCCGTAGCGGCTTGCGATGAAGGTGATCAGCGGCAGCCCGATCGCGGCGGCGAGCGACCAGCCGAGAAAGATGTAGGCAATCGTGCTGCCGCGCTTCTCCACCGGCACGATCAGTGCCGCGGTGCCCGCCGCCTGCGGCGTGTAGAGCACGCCGACCGCGAGCATCACCAGCCGAATGATCAGGAGGCTGTCGTAGTTCGGCACGAAGGCGGATGCCGCATTGGTCAGCGTCAGCACCAGCAGCGTCGCCGTCAGCAGCGCCCGCCGCTCGATCCGGCTGGTCAGCCACGCCGTCACCGGCGAGCCCACGCACAGCACGATCGCGCCGAAGGTGATCAGGAGACCCGCCGTGTGGATCGTGACGCCGAGTCCGTCGGACAACTCCGCCAGCATGCCGGCCGGCGCCAGCACCGAGCAGCCGGTGACGATGTTGCCGAGCATCAATGCGGTGGGGGCGAAGCGTTTCACGCCGCGGTGTTAGCAGACTCCGAGATCGATGCAACTGCATCTAAATGCATGGCACCTGATCGAACGGCGCCTCTTGCGTTCATGGCGACGGTGACGCCGCCGGCACCGCGCTGACGCTCGGCGACGCGGCGGCCGGCAATGGGCTCGCAGGCTTCGGACCGGTGGTCGCCGCCGGGCATGATGCCAGAAGCTGCGTCCAGCCCTGCTCCAGCCCGATGGTGCCGATATCGAATGTCGCAAGGCCGGACTTGGTGTCAGACTTGACGTCGGACTTGGCGTCAGGCTTGGCGTCGGTTGCCGGCGGGCTTTCGCCGATCTGCAGATGCGGGGCCGCGAGCATCGCCTTGACGATGTCCGAGGTCACCGCCTCGCTCCAGACCTCGTATTTGCCGAACCGCGCCGACCGGCCGAATGCAACGGTCTTGGTCGCGCCGGCCATCATCAGCACCGTGGTCTTGCCGGCTGCCCCCTCCTCGAACTCGCGCACGAACATCAGCCGCCCGCGATCCTTGCTCTCGCAGAACAGCCGCCACTCCATCATGCGGAACGCGCTGCCGTCGGCCCTTTTCTGCTGCACGATCTTGCGAACATAGGGCCGTGTCTCCTTCTCCACCGCCCACAGGGTTTCCGGCAGCGGCCGCGTATCGATGCCGAATCGATAGAGCTCCGGCCGCGTCAGCACGTGCAGGTCCTCGAACTTCACGGACTTGATGAGGTCGCTGAGTTCATGGCTGATGCCCATCGCCGCGAGGAATACATTGCGGTCGCGATCGGCGCTTACCATCTCGCGCCGCCTGAAGTCCGCGACGACCTGCGCAGGCGGATGCCCGTGGACGACGAACATCAGCTTGGAGTTATGCACCGCGAGCACCGAATCGGGCGCCACTTCGCGGCTGGTCGCGCCCAGGAACAGATAGGCGCAGGCCGACACGCACATCGCGTTGCGCGTGGCGAGCTCGGCCTCGACCTCGCCCTTGGCAGCCTTGATCTTCAGGCATGCGGTGTCGATCTGCGTGCCGGTGGAACAGGCCGGCACGATGGTACGGCCGACTCGGGCGATTGCCTTGTGCGCGCGCAGGAACCGCGCGATCCCATAGGACTGCTCGACGTTTCCGCCCGGCGAATGAAGGTAGATCGGAAGCTGCCTGTCCTTGACGGCAAACAGGAAGGTGCGAATCCGCTGCGCGGCTTCCCGATCGATCTCGCCTTCGATCGCGATCCAGCGATCGCAGCCGGCGCCGCAGGCGTTCGCTGGCCCATGGGCGAGATAGATGGTCAGCTTCTTCGCGAATCCGGCCTTCTGGACCGGTGTTTCTTCCGCCCGCAACACGCCCGGGATCAGAAGCAACGCCACGAAAAACAGGAGACGGGAAAACATGAACCTTGCGGATCGCGCGATGGCGGAAAACGGACGCCGGACGTTAGACGATGATCGGCAGCGTCGCAACGATCCGTGGCGTCGCCTGCAGCCGAGCCTTGTTCAAATCCGTGCGGCCGGTGGCCCATTTTCTTGATATTGCCGGATTGCAGGCGTCAAATCCCCTGCTATACCGCTGCTTTCCGCTTACCTGCGCTCGTTCGCAGGAGTGAGCTACAGGAGTCACCATGGCAGAAACGCCACCCAAATCCGAATCCGGATTCCAGTACAGCCTCTCTAACCTCAAACCCGCAGAACCCGTGAACAAGATCGCCCTCACCTTCCCTGATGGAGCGAGGCGCGATTTCCCGAGAGGGACCACCGGTCTCGACATCGCCAAAGGCATTTCGCCCTCGCTCGCCAAGCGCACCGTCGCGATGGCGCTCGACGGCACGCTTGCCGACCTCAATGATCCGATCGAGGCCGATGCCAAGATCGAGCTGATCGGCCGCGAAGACCCGCGCGCGCTGGAACTGATCCGGCACGATGCCGCGCATGTGCTGGCGGAGGCCGTGCAGTCGCTGTGGCCGGGCACCCAGGTCACGATCGGCCCGGTGATCGAGAACGGCTTCTACTACGACTTCTTCCGCAACGAGCCGTTCACCCCGGAAGATTTTGCCGCGATCGAGAAGCGGATGCGCGAGATCGTCGCGCGCGACAAGCCGTTCACCAAGGAAGTCTGGGATCGCGAGAAGACCAAGCAGGTGTTCCGCGACAAGGGCGAGGCCTTCAAGGTCGAGCTGGTCGACGCCATTCCCGGCAACGAGCCGATCAAGATCTACTTCCAGGGCGACTGGTTCGACCTCTGCCGCGGCCCGCACATGACCTCGACCGGCAAGATCGGCAACGCCTTCAAGCTGATGAAGGTGGCGGGCGCGTATTGGCGCGGCGATTCCAACAATCCGATGCTGACCCGCATCTACGGCACGGCATTCGCCAGGCAGGAAGACCTCGACGCCTATCTCAAGCAGATCGAGGAAGCCGAGAAGCGCGACCACCGCAAGCTCGGCCGCGAGCTCGACCTGTTCCACTTCCAGGAGGAAGGCCCGGGCGTGGTGTTCTGGCACCCCAAGGGCTGGACCATCTTCCAGCAGCTGATCGCCTATATGCGGCGCCGGCTGCTCGGCGACTACAACGAGGTCAACGCTCCGCAGATCCTCGACAAGGCGCTGTGGGAGACCTCGGGCCATTGGGACTGGTACCGCGAGAACATGTTCGCGGCGCAGTCCGCCGGCGACGAGGCCGAGGACAAGCGCTGGTTCGCGCTGAAGCCGATGAACTGCCCGGGCCATGTGCAGATCTTCAAGCACGGGCTGAAGAGCTACCGCGACCTGCCGTTGCGGCTCGCCGAGTTCGGCGTCGTGCATCGCTACGAGCCGTCGGGCGCGATGCACGGCCTGATGCGGGTGCGCGGCTTCACCCAGGACGACGCCCATGTGTTCTGCACCGAGCAGCAGCTCGCCGACGAGTGCCTCAAGATCAACGACCTGATCCTGTCGACCTACGCCGATTTCGGTTTCGACGGCGAGCTCACGGTCAAGCTCTCGACGCGGCCGGAGAAGCGCGTCGGCACCGACGAGATGTGGGATCACGCCGAGCGCGTGATGGCGACGGTGCTGTCGGAGATCAAGGCCAAGGGCAGCAACCGCATCCGGACCGAGATCAATCCAGGCGAAGGCGCGTTTTACGGACCGAAGTTCGAGTATGTGCTGCGCGACGCCATCGGCCGCGACTGGCAGTGCGGCACGACCCAGGTCGACTTCAACCTGCCGGAACGGTTCGGCGCGTTCTACATCGATCATGATGGCTCGAAGAAGGCACCCGTCATGGTGCACCGCGCGATCTGCGGTTCGATGGAGCGCTTCATCGGCATCCTGATCGAGCACTATGCCGGCAACTTCCCGCTCTGGCTGGCGCCGACCCAGCTCGTCGTCACGACCATCACCTCCGAAGGCGACGAGTACGCCAAGGTGGTGGCGGCCGCCGCGCGCCGCGCCGGGCTCCGGGTCGAGATCGACCTGCGCAACGAGAAGATCAACTACAAGGTCCGCGAGCACTCGCTGGCCAAGATCCCGGCCCTGCTCGTCGTCGGCAAGAAGGAAGCCGAGACCCACTCGGTCTCGGTCCGCCGCCTCGGCAGCGAGCGGCAGACCGTGATGCCGACCGATGAGGCGATCGCCGCGCTGGCGGATGAGGCGACGCCGCCCGACGTGAAGCGGGCGCGATCCGTCGCCTGATCTTCACAATCGGTCTAAACTGGCTTTCATTGGCTTGGTCGTGTCCCCATCTTGGGGGCACGACTCCCCTTGAAGGACATTTCCGTGCCCGATGCCATTGAACTCCTGAAGACGCGCCGCTCGATGAAACCGCGCGAGATGACCGGCCCGGGCCCGTCCGCGGCCGAGCTCGAGACCATTTTGACGATCGGCGCACGCGTGCCTGACCACGGCAAGCTCGCGCCCTGGCGCTTCATCGTGTTCGAGGGCGATGCCCGCGCGCGGGCCGGCGACGTGATCGCAAAGGTCTTCGCCCGGAAGAATCCCGGGGCGCCGGCCTCCGACATCGAGGTCGAGAAGAAGCGCCTGACCGACGCGCCGCTGGTGATCGGCGTGGTCTCCTTCACCAAGCCGCACCCGAAGGTGCCGCCGTGGGAGCAGGAATTGTCGGCGGGCGCCAGCGCGATGAACATCGTTACCGCGGCGACCGCGCTCGGCTACGGCGCCTGCTGGCTGACCGGCTGGTTTGCCTTCGACCGCGACGTGCTCGACGGCCTCGGCCTGAAGCCGGACGAGAAGCTCGCCGGGCTCATTCACATCGGCACCCCGACCAGGCCGAGCGAGGACCGCCCGCGCCCGGCCCTGTCGGATATCGTGACGCGGTTCTAGGGTATAGGCTTGTAGCCCGCATGAGCGGAGCGATATGCGGGACACTCGTCCCGGGTGTCGCTTCGCTCACCCGGGCTACAAAAGCCCTCGCCATTGTCGGGCATGACGACTACGCCGCCTTCGACGCACGCTCCGCAAAGCCGCTCAGCAAGGCCGCGATCTCGCCGGCCGGCCGCGCCGCGCTGAACAGAAATCCCTGCACCTCGTTGCAACCTTCGGCGCGCAACCAGTCGAGCTGGTCTGTCGTCTCGACCCCTTCCGCGGTCGTGGTGATCCTGAGGCTGCGGCCAAGGCCCGAGATCGCGCGCACGATCGCGAGGCAATCGGAGCGCCGCGCCAGATCCTTCACGAAGGAGCGGTCGATCTTGATCTTGTCGAACGGGAAGCTGCGCAGATAGCTCAGCGAGGAATAGCCGGTGCCGAAATCGTCCATCGAGATGCTGACGCCCAGCTCGCGCAGCTGATGCAGGATCGCGAGGTTGGCCTCGGTTTCCGCCAGGAACACCGACTCGGTGATCTCGAGCTCGAGCCGCCGCGCCGACAGGCCGGAATGCGCCAGCGCCGAGATCACGGCCTGGACCAGATTGCGGCTGCGGAACTGCACCGGCGACAGATTGACGGCGACCTTGACGTCGGCGGGCCACTTGATCGCCTCCGAGCAGGCTTCGCGCAGCACCCATTCGCCGAGCGCGACGATCAGGCCGATGTCTTCGGCAACCGGGATGAACTCCGCAGGTGAGACCATGCCCTTCTGCGGGTGCCGCCAGCGCAGCAGCGACTCGAAGCCAGAGATGCGGTCGGCCGCGATATCGACCAGCGGCTGGTAGTGCAGCTCGAACTCGCCGTTGCTGAAGGCCGCGCGCAGATCGCGCTCCATGTCGCGGCGCTTCTGCGCCTGCTGATCCATCTCCGGTTCGAAGAAGTGGTGCACGCCGCCGCCCTCGGACTTGGCGCGGTACAGCGCCATGTCGGCATTGCGCATCAATTCTTCCGACGTCGTGCCGTCACCCGGTGACAGCGCGATGCCGACGCTGGCGCCGACCACGACCTCGAGCCCGTCGATGTTGTAGGGCGCGCTCAGCGCTTCGATCAACCGTTCGGCGAAAGCGCTCGCCTCGTTCGGCGAAACGTCGGCCGCAAGCACGATCGCGAATTCGTCGCCGCCGAGGCGGGCCGCCACATTGTCGTCGCGGACCACCTCGCGCAGCCGCTCCGCCACCAGCTTGAGCAGGCGGTCGCCCATCGGATGCCCGAAGGAGTCGTTGACGTTCTTGAACAGGTCGAGGTCGATGCACATCACCGCGACGCGCTTGTTGCCGCTGCGGCCGCGCTCCAGCGCCTCGCGTAGGCGCTCCTGGTAGAAATCGCGGTTCGGCAAATTGGTGAGACCGTCATGGTGCGCCATATGCGCGATCCGCGCTTCGGCGGCGCGGCGCTCGGTGATGTCGACCACCGCGACCAGATAGCCGTCGCGGCCCTCGAACGCCACCTTGCGCCCGAAGGTCAGCACGTGGATCTCGCTGCCATCGGCCCTGATGTGCCGCCAGTCGCGGCTCGATTGATAGACGTCGCCGATCTCGCGCAAGGCGGCGCTGTGCACGCTCCACTCATCCACCGGCCAGATCTGGCGCAGCGTCATGCCGAGAAACTTTTCCCGGCTGTATCCATAGTGCTGAACGGCGGCGTCGTTGACGCTGAGGAATTCCATCGTGCCGGCGTCGAACACCCACATCGGCATCGGGTTGTTCTCGAACAGCAGGCGGAACGACTGCTCGCGCTGCTTCAGCGCGGTGACGTCGGAGACGGTCAGCGACAGCATGTCGCCGAACGCCGTGACGCCGAGCCGCAGGCAGCGATCGCCGCTGTCGATCTCGAACTGCCCGCCCGGGCCGCCGCCGACAAATCCACGCAGACGGCTCATCACCGCTGACGCCGCAAGCGGATTGCCGCCGGCGCTGAGCCGGCGCCACAGCAATTCGGTCGCAGGCTGCATCAGCAGCCTTGCGGCGCCCTGGTTGAGATGCACGATCTGGAAGTCGGCCGGCTCGCCGCGCGCATCGCGGATCGCGGCGAGCGACAGCACGCCCTCGTCGGTGGCCGAGAAAATCGTATCGAGCAGATTGTACTGCGCATTGCGCTCGTTGACATAGACGCCGACCAGGATACCGCCCCAGCGCGACCGCGTCGGTAGCGCCAGCACGTCGAAGGTCCGCACCAGCCCGT
Source organism: Bradyrhizobium sp. 33ap4 (assembly GCF_032654765.1). NCBI lineage: Bacteria > Pseudomonadati > Pseudomonadota > Alphaproteobacteria > Hyphomicrobiales > Nitrobacteraceae > Bradyrhizobium > Bradyrhizobium sp. 33ap4. Next base: position 49,824 of record NZ_JAUMTJ010000048.1, read on the forward strand.
CGCGGACGCAATGCGCCGACGCCAGATAGGGCCGGCAGTTCTCGCGCGCGTTTGCGGCCGCCTCGGTCAACGCGGTGGCGCAATCCGGCGGCAGGGCGCTGAGCGGAATGTCCCAGCGCTCGTCGTTCAGCCATGTCTGGACATAGCGGCCGGCGTGCGAGACGCTGAGCATGCTATCGACGCTCCGCAGCAGCACGATATGATCGGCGAGCCGGCCGAGACTGCCGAGCATCACGTCTTCATAGTGCGGCAGCTTTTCGCCGGGACGGACCGCGGCCTGCCACTTGCGTTGCAGAACCGGTACGTCGGCGAACATCTCGGAATTGAATTTGGCCGATGCTTTAGCTGATTTCTTGTTGGCCATGACCATGGCGCGCCCCACGCAAACACTAGTCCCCACGGCATCCAAGTCATGCCGCGGCTTAACGTCATGTAAAAATAGGCAGGCCCGGTATCGCCGCGAGCGATTATGACGGCTCAAATTCGCGCGATGGTTAGTTCACATTAGAGACTATGACAGCTGCATGAAATGCAGGACCGGCCGGACGTCAGCGCGCCACGACCTCGACTTCGCCATCGACACCGTTGACGACATTGAAGGGGCGCTCGAACACCTTGCCTTCGTTCTTGGCGATCGCGCGATACTCGCCCTCGGAGAGCACGACGCGCGGGAACGCGCCGATCGATTCCTTGATCACGTCGCCGCCCGGCGTGATCACCGACCAGGCGGTGTTGGCAAGCGCCTCGCCGCCCCGCTCGCTGACCAGCTTGAGGGTGATGACGGCGGCGCGATGGGTGACGGTGACGTCGGTCAGCTTGCCCGCCCCGACGCGAATGTCGGAGCGCACCACCGAGTTGGCGTCGCCATAGTTGGAGACGATGTAGTAGGTGCCCTCGGGCAGCAGCGCGACGTCGCCGGCGGCAACGTTCGGCACCATCGGTCCACGGTCCGAACCGTCGAACTGGCTGCCCTTGTAGATCGCAAACGAGATCTGGTTGGCGGGGATCTTGCTGCTGCCGACCCGACCCTCGATCCGCAGGCCCCCGGCCGGCAGCACGAAGGACTCGCGGTCGGTCTCCGACTTCAGGCTGACGGCGCGCACTGCGCTGACGAGGCCGAGCGCGACATGGACGACATAGTTGCCGGGCGGCAGCACCACGTTGGGCGTCGCCCCGCGCTCTTCGCGGACCAGCTTGTAGGTACCGTTGTCGTCAGGCTTGTCGGCGAACACCCGCCACACCAGCCCGGCATTGATGACCGGCAGGTCCTTGCCGTACCGCGCCGTCAGCGACAGCACCGCCTGCCCCGCGGCCGGCGACCCGGCCGGCGGCGCTGCTACCACCGGCGGCACGGTCGCAATCGAGGGCTGGACGATGGTCGGCTGGTTCAGCGGACCAGGCAGAACGGGCCCTGAACCGCCGCCCGATGGCGGCGCCAGGTTGAGCGCCGGACCGGACGGCACCTCCGGGACCGAGGCGGGCGGAATCGGCGGCGGCCGGTCGCTGAAGAACTGTGCAGATACGGAACCGGGGATCAGGGCGAGCAAAAATGCCGCAAGCGTCAACAGCGGAAGGAGCCGCATGCCCCGTCCGCATCCGCCGATGCCGTTGCCCCTCGAAGTCATCATCATGCTTTTCAACGAAAACGCGGCAAATTCAAGCCTTCGTCCAAGGGATCCAGGGGGCGTCCAAGGCTTTGTCACAGTCCGGGTGGGCGGTGTCCGCCATTTGGAACCGCGCGATCAAGCCGATGTTAGCCCTATCGTCGCGGTCCAGTCACATTCCCTGCCTACCGCGGACTACCCGGGGCATGAATCGTGCCTGTGGGACTAACCATGAAGACGGACGACGCTGGCGCAGCCATGCTGCGCAGCCTAGTCTCGCGCAGGCAGGAGATTTGTCGTGTTGGATAGCTGGATGGGCCGAGGCCACAAGAGCTCCGACGGCCCCGACAAGGTAGGCTTGGGAACGGTTCGCCGGCCGGTCATCGGGCTTGCGCTCGGCGGCGGCGCCGCGCGCGGCTTTGCCCATATCGGCATCATCAAGACCCTGCTGGCCCACGGCATCGTCCCCAATGTGGTGGTCGGCACCTCGATCGGCTCCGTGGTCGGTGGCGCCTATGCGGCCGGCCATATCGAGACGCTGGAGCAATGGGCGCGCGGCCTGCAGCCGCGCAGCGTGCTCGGCTACCTCGACATCCGCCTCAACGGCTCCGGCCTGATCCGCGGCGCCAAGCTGGCCGCCGAGATCGAGGCTGCGTTGGGCCAGGTCATGATCGAGGACCTCACGGTCAAGTTCGCCAGCGTCGCCACCGAAGTGCGCACCGGGCACGAGATCTGGTTGACCCAGGGTCGCGTGGTCGACGCCATGCGCGCCTCCTACGCCCTGCCCGGCATCTTCGCGCCGGTCCTGATCGGCGACCGCTGGTTGGTCGACGGCGCGCTGGTCAATCCGGTGCCGGTCTCGGCCGCGCGCGCGCTCGGCGCCGAGATCGTCATTGCGGCGAACCTCTCCAGCGACGTGTTCGCGCACTCGACCACGATCTACAATCACGGCCCGTCCGCCGCGCCGGAGGTGACGGTTGCGGTGACCGCCGAGGCCGAACTCGAGCCGGAGCCGCCGAAGCGCCGGTTTGGCCGCTTCTTCTCCGCCGAACGTACCGTGAAGCGGGAGTTTTTCGGCAGCGCCAGCCGGCCCGGCATCTCGAGCGTCATGGTCGACGCCTTCAACATCATGCAGGACCGCATCACCCGCGCACGCCTTGCCGGCGATCCGCCTGATATGCTGATCTCGCCGCGGGTCGGTCAGATCGGCTGGTTCGACTTCCACCGCGCCGACGACCTGATCGCGCACGGGATACGCGCCGCCGAACGCTCCATCAGCGCAATCGAGGAGGCAATCGACATCCTGGCGCCGCCGTCGAGCGGCGCGGGCAGCACCGGGAAGTAGCGCTCAGGCGGTCTTGATGTAGTCGCGCAGCGCCTCCTGCTCGCGCTCATATTCCTCGACGCGCCGCTTGACGATGTCGCCGATCGAGATCAGCCCGACCACCTTGCCGTCCTCGACGACAGGAAGATGGCGGAATTTTCCCGTGGTCATCATCTCCATGATGCCGCTGACCGTATCGGACTCGCGGCAGCTCACGACCTTCTTGGTCATGACCGCGCTGACCGGTTCGTCCAGCGCGCCGGCGCCGCGCTCAGAGAGCACGCGCACGATGTCGCGCTCCGACAGGATGCCCTCCATGCGGCTCTGCTCCATCACCAGCACCGCGCCGATCCTACGCTCGCCGAGCAGCTTGACCGCGGCCGAGAGCTTCGCGCCGGGCGCGACGCTCATGACCTGATGGCCTTTTGCATCGAGAATGGAACGTACCGTCATTGTCGGCCTCCCTGAATCCGCTCGCGCCCCGCTTGAGCGGAGCCGAGCCTGTTCGCCAGAGTCTTCAATCAACAGTTCCGCGCCGATTTCGGTTCCGCGGCGCGGCGAGTAGCAGGGCTCGATTTGTCGGCCCGCTTTGTTTCTGCGTCACAAAGATGATGGAGGAATTCGATCCAGGCCGCAAGCTGGCGATCAGACGCGCCCCGACTGATCCACCGACGACGCATCTGCAGCATCGTCCCGCGTGCGCGGCACCGGATCGAACAACGAGAACAGCAGCAGTCCGGCAACGAAGCCGCCGATATGCGCCTGCCAGGCGACGCTCGCGCCCTCGCCGCCGAGCGACAGCGAGGTGGCGCCGAACAGGATGTTGACGCCGAACCATATCGCCAGGAAGGCGAGCACCCGTCCGTTGCGCAGCGCCCGCCACAGCGACAGCGCAGGCACCTTGGCCGCCGCCTCGGCATCGCCACGGCTGAACGACAGGAAGCTGCCCTTCACAAAGGCAAAGCGGATCGCCGCCGCCATCGTCCCCGACACCGAAGCCGACGCTCCGATCATCGGCGCGATCGCGTGCTCATGGGTCAACAGATGCGCAAGCGCCCCGGCGGCCGCCGTCACCGCCATGAAGACAAAGAAACGCAGCGCGCCGAAGCGCCGCGCCAGCGCGCTGCCGAACGGCAGCAGCCACAGCACGTTGAAGCCGATATGGGTGAGGTTGGCGTGCAGCAGCGAATAGGTGACGAAGGTCCAGACCTTGGCGCCTTCGCCGCCCGGAAAGGTGATGTCGAGCAGCGTCGAATCGTAGCGCTTCGGGATGAAGCCGAAGACGTCGATGGTCCAGTTCTCCAGCTCCGGCGGCAGCAGCACCCGCAGATGAATCACCGCGATCAGCAGGATGTAGGCGGTGAGCGCCGGCGGCAAGGTCAGGATCGGCTCGCGCGGCGCCTCCGGCGGCGGCGCGAGCGGGGATTCGGGATGGGAGTCCAAGGGGTCGGCGACCTCGATGCGGCGGTGGATCAGAGATAGGCGGCTTTCGCACCCCTGTGCAAGTGCACAATCCCAAAATCGGACACCGGGTGTCGCGCAGTGCGGAATCGGGACAAAAGAAAAGGGAGGGCGCTGAGAACGCCCTCCCTGGTCGGCTGGTCTTCTCGTGCCCCGGAGGGATCGGGAGAAAATCCCCACCCCTCCCCGCACGGTGACCAAACTGTTTGACGCCACCTGTGTACCAAAGGCGCCGGCGCTTGGGGCAGCCGGCGCGAACAGGAACGCGCACCCTACCCACTGGTTCCGCGGGGGCCAAGGACATAGTTAAATTTACGTTAACAACACAAAGCTGCCGATAAGCCGCCCAAAGCGCGGCCACGGCATGGACGCTGCACAGCCTTCCCTGCACAACAGAGAAGGGAAGGCGCCTGAGCAAAACCGGGACAGATGTGTCCCGCCGAGACAGGTGCCGGGCAAGGTTTAGATGAAACACAGCTCGAGCCGCGAGTTCTTCGCATATTGGAATGCGAAGCGCGGCACCGCACGTGCACCTGACCGGAGTGAGTTCGAGCCGTCCGCGGTACGCGAACTACTGTCCGACATCTTCGTGCTGTCCTATGACGGCGAGACCCGATTTCCGTTCCGCGTCGCCGGCACCCGCACCTCCGCCCTGCTCGGCTGCGACCTCAAGAACCGGAGCTTTTCCGCCCTGTTCACCGGTGCGAGCCGCGGCGAGATCGAAGACATCATCACCTGCGTCGTCGAAGAGACCCTGCCGGCCATCGCCGGCATCACCGCCACGACCGAGAGCGGCGCCAAGGCGCATCTCGAGCTGCTGCTGCTGCCCTTCACGAGCCGTGTCCATATGCCGGCGAGCCTCACCGGCCTGCTCGCCCCGTTCGAGGACGACGTCGGCCGGCTGCACGACCTGGTGCTGACCTCGTGGCGTTACCTGCATCCCCAGGAGCGGTTCGTGCCGCGGACCCTGCGCAAGCTCGCCATCGCGCGCGGCCTGATGGTCTACGAAGGCCTGCGCTAGCCGCCGGCACCCGCCTTGGGACGGGATGGCAGGCGCCGGTCGCTTGCACCCCGCCCCGCGGAACTCTATTAGCTGTCTGGCCGTCACGGCGGGGTGGACCCGCTCATTGCAGCTGCGGCCGGGCTGGGCATGTTTCGGAATTCGATCAGGCAGAAGATCGTCGGCATTGCCGCGGGACTCATCATCCTCGCGGTGGTCACCTCGCTGCTGTCGATGGTGATGGCGGGCCAGGTCGGCCATCTCCTCGACGAGCTCACCAACCGCTACATCCCCGCCTATGGCCACCTCGCCCGCGTCAACATCCGCGCGCTGGAGCGGTCGCTCGCCATGCGCCGGATGATGATGGCGAAGATGCAGGCGCCGGCCGAAGACTCCGGCTACGAAAGCGCGCGCAAGGCCTTCGACGAGATCGAGCCCCTGATCAAGCGCGAGGCCGACGCCGCGCGCACGCTGATCGATGCGATCATCGCCGATCCCTCGACGCCATCCGACAACGCCGCGCTCGGACGCCTCGATGACCGCATCGACAATGCCGTCAACGACCTGTTGATGCGCCTGAACGCAGAGAACAAGACGCTGCTCGAGCAAATCGACGCCAAGGACTTTGCGGCGGCGAAAGCGACCACGCTGCGCGCCGACGCCCTGCGCGACGACTTCAACACCAGGATCGAGGGCATCCGTGCCGACATGCTGGCGCAGGTCGCTTCGGCCGCCGCAAAGGTGATGAGTGCCCAGCAGCGGGCGATCATCATCTCCGGCGTCGTGACCGCCATTGCCGCGATCCTCGGCTTCGTGTTCGCGATGCTGGTCGGCAGCGGCATCACGCGTCCGGTGATGCGCCTGCTCGAAAGCACCCGCGAGGTCGAGGCCGGCCGCCTCGACGGCGCCATCACCATCACGACCCAGGACGAGATCGGCCAGCTGTCGGCCGCCTTCAACCGCATGATCGAGACGCTGCGGCACAACCAGCGCATCCGCGAGACGTTTGGCCGCTACATCAATCCGCGAATCGCCGAGGGCCTGCTCGAACAGCCGGCGATCGCCGCGACCGAAGGACAGCGCCGCGTCATGACGGTGATGTTCTGCGACATGAAGGGCTTCACCAGCCTGAGCGAGGGCGTGACGCCGAGCGGCCTCGTCAAGATCATGAACCTCTACCTGTCGACGATGTCGGCGCCGGTCCATGCGCATCGCGGCATCATCGACAAATATATCGGCGACGCCATCATGGCCTATTGGGGCGCGCCCTTCGTCGAGGAGGCCGAGCAGACCCATCTGGCCGCGCTTGCCGCCATCGACATGATCGGCCAGGTCAACCAGCTGCGCAAGGATCTGCCGGAACTGCTCGGCGTCCGCGTGATTCCGGCCGATTGCGACATCCGGATCGGGATCGCCACCGGCGAGGCCCTGGTCGGCAGCATCGGCTCCGAGTTCATGATGAGCTACACCGTGCTCGGCGACACCGTGAACCTCGCCTCGCGGCTGGAAGGCGCCAACAAGTTCTACGGCAGCCGCAGCCTGATCTCGGAGGCCACCGCCGCGGCCTGCGCCGCAACCATCGAGCTGCGCGAGATCGACCGCCTCGTGGTGATGGGGCAGACCCAGCCGGTCGCCGTGTTCGAGATCCTCGGCAAGAAGGACGAACTGACGCCGGCGCAGACCGAGTTGCGGCAGCGCTACGCGGACGGTCTCGCCGCCTATCGCGAGCGCCGCTGGGATGACGCCGAGCAAGCCTTCGCCGCGGCGCTGGCGGCGGCGCCGGGCGACGGCCCGTCGATCGCCATGAAGGCGCGCGTCGCAGCGTTCAGGCAAGATCCGCCAGCGGCCGACTGGGATGGCGCCTGGCATCTGGAGCGGAAGTAGCCGCGTCACGCTCATCCCGGCTCCGCCGCTACAGCTGGGCCTCGATCGCAGCCTTGTCGATCACCGACCAGACCTGCACGATCTTCCCGTCGCGGAATTCGTAGAACACGTTCTCGGCGAAGGACACGCGCTTGCCGTTGACGCCGAGACCGAGAAACGTGCCGTTCGGCGAACAGTCGAATGCCAGCCGGCTCGCGACATGGGACGCATCCGACACCAGGAGAACGATGTTGAAGCGAAGGTCCGGGATGTCGCGAAAATCCCCTTCCAGCATCGCGCGATAGCCGGATAACCCGAACCGACGGCCGTTGTGGCACACATCCTCGTCAACGAACTGACCGAGTTGCGGCCAGTCCCGGCGATTCAAACAGGCAATGTAGTTCCGGTAGATCTCGGCGAGGTCCGTTTTCATCATCGATCGTCCTCCTTGCCGCGGGTCCAGATGGCCATTGAGCATTTGCGTGCGATTCTAACACCGATGTCAGTTTCGACTCCGATGTCCGATGGCGCGAACGAAACACTCAGCCAGCGTGCACGTGAAAGCGCGACGTCCCGAAGAGACAGTGCGATTGCCGCTTCGGCAAACAATTTCTTAAACCGCGCGGAATGTCTCCCGCGATCGGGAGTTAGTGCTTCAGGTCAATAACTGTCCTTGTCAAATCGGGAGGCGTACATGATCAAGTCACCGATGATGCTTGCGGCATTCCTGACAGCGCCGATCATTCTGTTCCCACCGCAGACCGCCATCGCGGCTGGCGGAGGTGGCGGCGGCGGCGGTGGTGGTGGCGACCCATACGGGTCGAGCTACGGCACTCCCGCGCCGTCCTATCCCCAGCAGAAGGACAGAAAGACCACGCACAAGGTCAAGAAGCCCTTCAAGCAGTCCGGCTTCGAAGACCCGGCATTCCGCGACGGCTATCGCGCGGCCTATGCGACAATCTACGAACGCAACGACTACGCCGCCGCGATCGATCAGTTGCACGCACTCGGCCGCGATGATCAGCCGAACGTCGCGAACCTGATCGGCTATTCCTATCGCAAGCTCGGCGACTACAAGCAATCGCAAGTCTGGTACGAACGTGCGCTCAAGGCCGATCCGAACCACGTCCTGACGTGGAACTACTACGGCCTGTGGCAGATCGAACAGGGAAACCGCGACCAGGCGCAGTATCATCTGCAGCGGATCGCCGAGATCTGTGGCACCGAATGCGAAGAGTATCGGACGCTGGCGGCGGCACTGGAAAAGCCGCCGGGTACGAACCTCGTCTACTGAGCGCGTCGCGTAGCCCGCATGAGCGGAGCGACATGCGGGGAAGGACCGGCCCCGGATGTCGCTGTCGCTCGTCCGGGCTATGCCTGTGAGCCGCTTTGTTCGCGTGTCCGTTTTTGCGGGAATTTCGCCGTTTTGGTCGACGTGGCCGGCGAGTAGCTTGCGTGCCGGGCGACGCACGCGGATACGTTGAGATCGATCATCATGACCTGGCGGCTTCTCGCGTGGAGCGGCATCGCCGTTGCCGCGCTGGTTCCAATCATCGGCGGCATCTGGCTCTTCACCCTGCCCGCCGCATCGGCGTTCCGGGTTCCGCCTCCGATCGCCAAGGCCGAGCAGGATGCAACGCTCGCGGCGCTGAAGCCGCCGAAGCGGTCGCGCCCCCTGATCGCGATGCTCGGCATCAACGACATGACCGAGACCACCGACTATCTGATGCCCTACGGCATCCTCAAGCGCGCCGATGTTGCCGATGTCGTCACGCTGGCGACGGGACCCGGTCCGGTCGCGCTATTCCCGGTGCTGAAGGTCGAGCCTGATGCGACCATCGCCGCATTCGACGCCGCACATGGCGACGGCGCCGACTACGTCATCGTGCCGGCGATGAGCCCCGACGACGATCCGGCGGTCATGCAATGGATCCGGCAGCAGGCGGAGAAAGGCGCCGTGATCGTCGCCGTCTGCGCCGGCGCCAAGGTGCTCGCCTCGACCGGCCTGCTCGACGGCAGGCGCGCCACCACGCACTGGTTTTACCTGAAGAACTGGCGCAGCAAACATCCCGCCATCCAATACGTCGCCGACCGCCGCATCGTGGTCGATCGCGGCGTCGCGACGACGACCGGGATTTCGGCGTCGATGCCGATGTCGCTGACCCTGATCGAGGCGATCGCCGGCCGTACCAGGGCCGAGGCCGTCGCGCGCGAGATCGGCCTGCCAGGCTGGGACGCGCGGCATGACAGCAACGCCTTCAAGTTCACGCGTCCCTTCGCGCTGACCGCCATCCGGAACACGCTGGCGTTCTGGAACCGGGAACAGCTCGGCCTCGCGCTGGCTCCCGGCGTCGACGAGGTCTCGCTGGCGCTGGTCGCCGACAGCTGGTCGCGCACCTATCGATCGCATGCCGTGACGTTCGCCGCGACCGGCGACGCGGTGACGACCCGCAACGGCCTGCGTATTTATCCGCAAGTCGTGGCGCCGGATTGGTCCGCAGATCGTCTGCTGCCCGCGGTCGGCACCGCGCCGCCCGCGCAGGCGCTCGACCGGGCGCTTGCCGGGATCGAAACACGCTATGGCCGTGATACGGCGGACTTCGTCGCCATGCAGCTCGAATACCCACGGGCTGACGCCGTGCAGTGAGGGATTGCGTCCCCAACAACGTATTCGATCCTCCATCCGCCCCATTGTCATCTGCCTGTCATGAATTGTGCCGACACGTCAGCGCCGGACCAGTTCGGGGACACGCATGGACTATTTCAAACGCTTCAACTTCCTGTTCGCTGCGCCGGTGTTCGAGGCCGACGACCTCGAGGGCATCCGCTTCAACCAGATCATCGCCGAGATCGAGCGCTCCGGCTTCGAGGTGGTTCGCGCCCGCAAGCTGGAAGATGCCGAGATCGCGGTGCAGACCGACGCCGCGATCGGCTGCATGGTGGTCGATTGGGGCAAGAAGGGCCTTGAGGGCAAGACCGCGGCGCTGATCAACCTGATGCGCCGGCGCGGCCTCGACTTCCCGATCATCCTGTTGATCCGGCGCAAGCGGTTCGAGGACCTGCCGGTCGAGGTGCTCGATTTCATCGACGGCTACGTGTTCCTGTCCGAGGAAACCCCGCCCTTCATCGCCAAGAACCTGATCTCCAGGCTGAAGCAATATGCCGAGAATTTGAAGACGCCGTTCTTCGGCGCGCTGGTCGACTATGCCGAGGAAGGCAACCAGCTCTGGACCTGCCCGGGCCACAATGGCGGCGTGTTCTACAGCCGCAGCCCAATCGGACGGGTGTTCGTCGAACACCTTGGCGAAGCCGTGTTCCGCGACGACCTCGACAATTCCGTGCTCGACCTCGGCGACCTCCTCACCCATGAGGGGCCGGCGCTGCGGGCGCAGAAGGAGGCGGCCCGGATCTTCGGCGCCGAGAAAACCTATTTCGTGCTCAACGGCACCTCGACCTCCAACAAGGTCGCGCTCGGCTCGCTGGTCACCGACGGCGACCTCGTGCTGTTCGACCGCAACAACCACAAGGCCGCGCATCACGGCGCGCTGCTGATCGGCGGCGGCATCCCGGTCTACGTGCCGACGGTGCGCAACGCCTGCGGCCTGATCGGGCCGATGCGCTGGGACCTGCTCGACGAGGGCACGCTGCGCGACCACATCCGCAAGCACCCGCTGGTCAAGGACGAGAACGCCTGGAAGAAGGAGCGTCCGTTCCGGGTCGCCGTGGTCGAGCAGTGCACCTATGACGGCACCATCCACTCGGCCGAGATGATCCTCAAGCGGATCGGCCATCTCTGCGACTACATCCTGTTCGACGAGGCCTGGGCCGGCTTCATGAAATTCCACCCGATCTATGCCGGCCGCTTCGCCATGGGACTGTCCGATCTCGGCCCCGAGGCGCCCGGCATCATTGCGACCCAATCGACCCACAAGCAGCTCGCGAGCTTCTCGCAGGCCTCGCAGATCCACATCCGCGACCGCCACATCAAGGGCCAGAAGCGCCGGGTCGAGCATCGCCGCTTCAACGAAAGCTTCATGCAGCACGCCTCGACCTCGCCGTTCTACCCGCTGTTCGCCTCGCTCGATGTCGGCGCGCAGATGATGAAGGGCCGCTCCGGCGAAGTCCTGTGGGACGACACGATCCGGCTCGGCATCGAGCTGCGCAAGAAGATCCGCGCCGTGAAGCGCGAGTTCGAGGAGAAGGAGACGCGCCCCGAGCGGCGCTGGTTCTTCGAGCCGTTCGTGCCGGACCGCGTGAAGATCCCCGACGTCGCGCGCGAGAACGGCGTGCACAATGTCGCCTGGGAGACGATCTCGACCGATCAGCTCGCGACCAATCCGTCCTACTGGCAGCTCAGTCCCGGCGAGACCTGGCACGGCTTTCCCGAACTGACCGCGGGCTTCGCCATGACCGACCCGAACAAGCTCACATTGCTGACGCCGGGCTTCGATCACGCCACCGGCGCCTATGCCGATCACGGCATCCCCGCACCGGTGGTGGCGCAATATTTGCGGGAGAACCGCATCGTCGCCGAAAAGAACGACCTCAATTCCCTGCTGTTCCTGCTGACGCCCGGCGTCGAGGCCAGCAAGGCCGGCACGCTGGTCTCCGGGCTCGTCGCCTTCAAGAAGCTGCACGACGACAACGCGCTGCTCGAGGACGTCATCCCGGAATTCTACCGCCGCCGTCCGGGCCGCTATGCCGGGGTGCGGCTGCGCGACCTCTGCGGCGACATGCACCGCTTCTTCCGCGACGGCGGCGTCAGCACGCTGCAGGCCAGGCAATTCCTGCCCGAGCACCTGCCCGAGATCGCGATGTCGCCGCGCCAGGCCGCACAATATCTCATCCGCAACGATGTCGACTATCTGCCGATCGACCAGATCTTCGGCCGCGTCGCCGCGACGCCGTTCGTGGTCTACCCGCCCGGCATCGCCACCATCGTGCCCGGCGAGCGGCTGTCGGAACGCAGCAAGCCGATGATCGATTACCTGAAGATGTTCGAGGCGAGCTTCAATGCGTTCCCGGGCTTCGAGGTCGAGGTCCAGGGCATCTACAAGGAGATCGACGACTCCGGCCGCGTCCGCTTCTACACCTATGTCGTGTCCGAATAGGCGAACGGACGCAACACAATGGAGAATGATTACAAGATCACCGTCCGCCCGTCCCGCGACAGCGACGTCGACGCCATGCTGTCGATCTACCGCCACCACATCCGCCGCGGCGTCGAGGAAAGCGTCGACGACAGCGGCACGCCGGAGCCCGACGATCTGCGCGACCGCCGCAAGAATCTGCGCAACACCCGCCTGCCCCACCTCGTCGCGATCTGCGACAGCGAGGTGGTCGGCTATGCCTATGTCGTGCTGTTTCGCAAGCGTCCGGCCTACCGCTACACGGTGAAGCATTCGATCTATGTGCATCACCGCTTCACCGGCCAGCGCGTTGGCGGCCGGCTGCTGCAGGAGTTAATCGACACCTGCGCCGCCGCCGGCTTCCGCCAGATGATCGGCTACATCGACAGCGACAACGCCGCCTCGCTCGCGCTGCACGACCGCTTCGGCTTCGCCCGCGTCGGGCATTTGCCCGGTGTCGCCTATCGCTATGGCCGCTGGTCCGACACCATGATGGTGCAGCGCTCGCTCGCCGCCGGCGCCACCGCCCCGCCGCCCCCCGCGCCGCTGTCGCGACGGTGATGGGCACGACACTTTCCATTCGTCGTCCCGGCGAAGGCCGGGACCCATAACCACAGGATTGGATTGGCAAGGAAGGCTGTGGCCCCAGCGTCGCGCAATAATCACCTTCGGTGGTTATGGGTCCCGGCCCCCCGTGCGCTATTGCGCACTAGGCCGGGACTACAGCGAATGTGTTGCGCGGCCGGTGAGTCATACACCGGCATTCTCGCGGCCTCTGCAGCGCGAGTTTTGCATTTCGTTTCGCCGCTCTGATGACAGAGGGCGCAGGGAAAGCCGGATGCCGATCGCACCCATGGGTCCCGAGTAATCCTGCAGGCTGCAAGGCGCAAGCGACCTGAACGCCCTACTCCAGCGTAAAGCCGACCCGCAGCGCCACCTGATAGTGCCGGATCTTGCCGTCCTCGATATGGCCCCGCGTCTGCACCACCTCGAACCACTTCATTTCCCGGATCGTCTTTGACGCGCGGCTCACGGCGTTCTCGATCGCCGCCTCGATGCTCTTGTCCGATGATCCGACCAGTTCCAGGATTTTGTAGACGTGATCCTTGTCGTGCGTGGCGGGCATGTCGACCTCCTCTGTGGATGCGCGATCCGGACCGCTTGCGCTGCGGTTCGGACAGTCCATCGTCCGATGCGGGCCGGCCATCGTCAAAACCGACGAATGCTGCGCGGCAACACGCCGGACGAACTGAATAAACGTGTCGCGGCGCCTTTGGTGCCAGCATGCATTTCGTGCCAGCTGCGCACCCGCCCTTGTCCGGGCCTTGACCTATGGTAGCATGGTTTCATCAAGTATTCGGGAGCGATACGATGTCCACTGCGTCCAGCTCACCCGCCACACCTCCTCACAGCCTCGGATCCGGGCTTTCCAACCTCCGCGCCAAGTGGGGCTGGATCGTCGCCCTCGGGGTGATCTACCTGATCGCCGGCGTGCTCGCCTTCGGCAGCGTCTTCTTCGCCACCGTCGTCAGCGTGCTGTTCGTCGGCGCCATGATGATCGTCGCCGGCGTCGCCGAGATCATCAACGCGTTCCAGTTCAAGACCTGGGGCAAATTCCTGTTCTGGCTGCTGCTCGGCGCGCTCTATGTCGTGGCGGGCTTCATCACCTTCGAGAACCCGCTGCTCGCCGCGGCGACGCTGACGCTGTTCCTCGGCATCGCGCTGGTGGTGTCGGGCATCGTCCGCATCTTCCTCGCGTTCGGCATGAACTCGGAAGCGCCGTGGGGAATGGTCGCGATCTCCGGCCTGATCACGCTGGTGCTCGGCGCCATGATCCTGGCGCGCTGGCCGGTCTCGAGCCTCTACGTGCTCGGCATCTTCCTCAGCGTCGACCTGATCTGCGCCGGCGTGAGCTGGATCAGCATGGGCATGGCGCTGAAGCGCAGGGCGTGAGGCGCGATCGTCGCCTCAGGCACGATCGACGGGTGGGTTAGCCAACGGGTCCGCTCGCAGGGCGGCCCGATGGCAAGCTCCGCGTGACGCGCCGCACGTTTCATGCGCGGAGAGATGGCGGGTTACGCTTACGCTAACCCGCCATACCCTCAATCCACCTGCAAGCCTCAGGGCTGCGCGAGATGCCAGGCGCCGTTCAGGAAACCGTCGCCGGTGATGTCGCCGGCCTTCTGGTCCTTGGCGAAGGTATAGAGCGGCTTGCCCTTGTAGGCCCACTGCTTGGAGCCGTCGTCACGCGAGATGATGGTGTAGCCGCCTTCGGCCTTGTCGCTGGCGTCCGCCTTCAAGACCGGCCAGTTCGTCGCGCACGGGCCGTTGCAGGCCGACTTGCCTTCGGAATCCTTGTCGAAGGTGTAGAGCGTCATGCCCTTGGCGTCGGTGAGGACGGAGCCCTTCGCGGTGGTTCCGGTCTTGGTCGGCGGCGCGGCAAAGGCCGCCGAGGCGAACGCAAGCGACACGGCGGTGGCGAGCGCGAGCGAGATCGATGTCTTCATGATGTCTCCTGTTCGAATGCAAATGGCTTGCATGCGTAAGGACGCCGAAGGGCGCGCACTATTCCGCTGACGGCGCGCGAAGAATTTTCGGGACGGCGATCAATGCGAGGGGAATAAAGCCGCAGGCGCGTGCCGATACCGTCCCGTAGCCCGCATGAGCGGAGCGACATGCGGGAGCCGCCCCGGATATCGCGGAGCCTGTCATCGGGCGCGCGTTCGCGCGACCCGTTGGCTCATCCGGGCTACAACACCGAATATGCTACCGCCTGATTTCCTCGACCGCGCGCACCAGCGGGCGGTCGGAGAGCTGGATCGGGCCGGAGAACGGCGTGCTCATTTCGAGGATCAGGTAAATCGCGGCCGAGATCAGCGCCGCGGCGGCGACGGTGGTCGAGATCACCACTGCGTTGCGCGGCGCGCGAAAGCCGAGGGTGGCGAACATCAGCGTCAGCCACCCGACCAGGATGCAGATCAGCGGCGACGGAAACGAGCCGTCGGACTGCTCGACAAAGGTCCAGCGCTGCTGCACCGCCTGCCGATAGACCGAGCGCGCGTCGTTCCACAGCGCGACCTTCTGCTCGTCGTCGAACCGCAACTCGCGCAGGCTGGTGCCGACCTCGTCGAGCAGGCGCTCGGACACCGCGCTTGCCCTGGAGATCGGAACATCCTTGAGCACCTGCTCGACATAAGCGAGCAGCCGCTTGCGCGGCTCCTCGGCGCTCGGCCCGAGCGGCCGCAGGCTGCGATCGAGCAGGATGAGGTCGGTGGCGAAGACGTGCAAATTGCGATCGACCGCCACATAGGTGTTGGCGGCACTGTTCATCATCAGGCCGAGCAGCAGCGACGGCATGGTGACGAACAGCGTCGCGACCAGGCGTACCGAGGTATTGGTCTCGTCGCTGCGGTGATGATCGGCAAGCCGGACATGGATCGCCATGGTCGCAAGCGCGGCGCCGCCGAGCAGGATGAAGATCAGGACGGCGACGATGAATGCAACCACGGCTTGCGAGAACCTGCGAGAGAATCAGGTCCGCAGGATAGCAAGGGACGCCCGGCGGTGCATGTCCGGTTGACTAGCCGTCCCCACGCGCTATCCAGTCCGCACGGGTTGGGGGACGTCCGGCGAGAGCGCGAGGCGCGCTCCAGAGGAGATACCACGTGCATATCGTCGACGACAACGAGGTCAACCGCGTCCTGAGCTTCCCGGTCCTGATCGAGGCGATCGAGGCCGCGCACCGGCGGCCGAAGATCGCGGTGCACGACGGTTATCTCGGCGACGACAAGGGCCAGCAGCTGGTGACGCGCAGCGCGGTCGATGCCGGCCGCTTCATGATGACCAAGCTCTACACCAGCTTTCCCGGCAACCTCGCCCACGGCAAGCTGCCGGCGGTTCAGGCGGTCTGCGTGCTGTTCGACGGCAATGACGGGCGTCCGCTCGCGGTGATGGACGCCGCCGAGATCACCCATTGGAAGACCGCCGCGGACTCCGCGCTCGGCGCAAAACACCTCGCGCGGCCGGATGCCGAGACGCTGCTGGTGGTCGGCGCCGGCGAGATGGCGCGCTGGCTGGTGCGCGGCCACCGCACCGTGCGGCCGCAGCTGAAGCGGGTGCGGGTCTGGAACCGGACAGTTGAACGCGCCCAGGAGCTCGCCGCGCTGCTGGAAGGCGACGGCATCGCGGCCGAGGCCGTCACCGATCTCGACGCCGCGACACGCGAGGCCGACATCATCACCACCTGCACCCGCTCGCGCGAGCCGCTGGTCAAGGGCGCCAATTTGCGGCCCGGCACCCATCTCGATCTGGTCGGCGGCTTCACCCCGGAGACCCGCGAGTCCGACGACGAGGCGGCGCGGCGTTCGCGCATCTTCGTCGACCGCCGCGAATCCGCCTTCGACGGCGTCGGCGACATCCTGCAACCGATCGCGAGCGGCGCGATCACCGAGAGCGACGTGCTCGGCGACCACTACGACCTCGCCGGCGGCAAGGTCGCCGGGCGGCTGTCGGATAGCGACATCACCTTCTTCAAGAACGCCGGCGGCGGGCATCTGGATCTGATGACCTGCGAGACGGTGCTTGCGCAGCTGGGGAAGGAGCTGCGGTAAGCGGAACTGTTCTGTAGCCCGCATGAGCCAACGGGTCGCACGAATGCGCGCCCGATGACGGGCTCCGCAACATGCGGGATCAGCCTCCCCCGGATATCGCTTCGCTCATCCGGGCTACATCTACGTCTCGCGCAGCCAGACCTCGCCGATCGAGTGATCGGCGCGCTTGCGCAGCACGACGTCGGCCCGCGTCCGCGTCGGCAAGATGTTCTCCCTGAGATTGGCGCGATGATGCTCGCGCCACAGCCGCTCCGCGACCTCGCGCGCGTCACCCGGCGGCAGGTCCCTGTAGTGGTGGAAATAGGAGGCGGGATTCCGGAACGCTGTCGGCTGCAACCTGAGGAAGCGTTCGACATACCAGGACTGGATGTCGGCCTCATCGGCATCGAGATAGATCGAGAAGTCGAAGAAATCCGACACCACCACCGGCGCCGTGCCGCGCGCCAGCAGCACGTTGAGGCCCTCGAAGACCAGGATGTCCGGCTGCTGGATGACCTGGCGTTCCGACGGCACGATATCGCCGATCAGATGCGAATAGACCGGCAGCTCGAGCTCGCGTTCGCCCGCCTTCGCCGCCGCGAGAAATCGCAGCATGCGCGGCAGGTCGTAGCTCTCGGGAAAGCCCTTGCGCCGCATCAGCCCGCGCTCTTCGAGAACGCCGTTGGCATGCAGGAAGCCGTCGGTCGTCACCAGCTCGACCCACGGATGATCGGCCCAGCGGGCCAGCAGCGCGCACAGCACGCGGGCAAAGGTGCTCTTGCCGACGCCGACGCTGCCGGCCAATGCAACGATGTAGGGCGAACGGCGTGCCGGGCGGCCGAGAAACTCCGCCTTGACGTGCGCGAGGTTGCGCGCCGCCGCGAAATGCAGGTTCAACAAGCGCGTCAGCGGCAGATACACGTCGCTGACTTCGGCGGAATTGATCGGCTCGTTCAAGCCGCGCAACGCCGCGAGATCGGCGTCCGAGAGCGTCAGCGACGTGCTGGCGCGCAAGGCCGCCCAATCGCTGCGGCCGAAGATCATGTAGGCGGACAGCTCGTCGGGGTGGGTCATCTCAGCCGTTCACGGTGAGCCTGATGCGTCCGATCGATCTTGCCGAGGCAATGCCGGTTACGTCAATCGCCCTTTGCGGCGGCGATGGCAACGAGTAGCCCGCATGAGCGCAGCGACATGCGGGGCCGGTCTCCCCCCCGGATATCGCTTCGCTCATCCGGGCTACGCGGCGACCGTAGTAGAACCGTAGGGCGGGTTTGCGTTGGCGTAACCCGCCCTACGCTCCCTACTCCGCGGCCTGCTGCGTCGGTGCGTCCAGCGCCTCCGACACTTTCGGCGGAGACATCGGCAGACTGTAGAAGCGTTTGCCGAGCGCGTTGTGGACGGCGTTGGCGACCGCGGCCATCACAGGCACCAGCGGCACCTCGCCGACGCCCTTGACGCCCTGCGGATGCTTCGGGTTCGGCACCTCGACCAGCGCGCAGTCGAGCATCGGCAGGTCGGAGCAGACCGGCATGCGATAATCGAGGAAGCCGGGATTATCGACCTTGCCGTCCTTGTTGTAGACGTATTCCTCGTTCAGCGCCCAGCCGATGCCCTGCGCGACGCCGCCCTGCAGCTGGCCCTCGACATAGCTCGGATGCACGGCGCGGCCGACATCCTGCATGGCGGTGTAGCGAATGACGCGGACGATACCGAGATCGACATCGACCTCGACGTCGCAGATATGGGTGCCGAAGCCGCCCTCGGCGCCCTGGGTGTTGAGCTGCACGCTGGCGCCGATCGGACCGCCCTGCGACGGCGCCTTCTCGGCGAGGTCGGCGAGCGTCAGCGGCTCGAACTGGCCGGCATTCGGGCTCACCGGATGCGCGGCGCCGTTCTCCCACTTCACGGCTTCAGGGTCGATCTCCCAGACCTTCGCCGCGCGCTCGCGCAAGGTCGCGATCACCTTGTCGGCGGCCTGCGTCACCACCATCGAGGAGGCGAACAGCACGCGGCTGCCGCCGGTGAGGTTGGAGAATCCGACCGTCTGGGTGTCGCCGATGATGACGGAGACGCGCTTGTAGTCGATGCCGAGCAACTCGGCGCAGATATTGGCGATGCCGGCGCGCGAGCCGCCGATATCGGGGTGCCCTGTCGTGACGACGACGTTGCCGTCCTCGGTGATGTTGACCTGCGCGGAGGATTCACCGCCGGCATTGAACCAGAAGCCGGAAGCGACGCCCCTGCCCTGCAGCTTGCCGAGCGGCGCGGCATAATGCGGATGGTTCCTGGCGGCTTCCAGCGTCTCGATATAGCCAATGCGTGGGAACACCGGGCCGTGCGCCGCCTTGGTGCCTTCCTTCGCCGCGTTCTTCAGCCGCAGCGCCAAGGGGTCCATCTTGAGCGCCTCGGCAAGCTCGTCGAGCACGCATTCCACCGCATAGGCGCCGATCGGCGCGCCGGGCGCGCGATAGGCCGCGACCTTGGAGCGGTTGGAGCAGACGTCGAACCCCTCCGACAGCACATGCGGGATGTCGTAGGGCGCGAAGCTGCACCCGACCGCACCGCGGATCGGCGAACCCGGGAAGGCGCCGGCCTGCAGATAGAAGCTGCCATGGGCGGCGACGATGGTGCCGTCCTTCTTCGCGCCGATCTTCACCGTGCTCTTCGAGCCCGAGGTCGGCCCGGTGGCACGCATCACCTCCTCGCGGGTCATCACCATCTTCACCGGGCGGCCGGATTTTTTGGCGAGCAGGGTGGCGAGCGGCTCGAGATAGACGATGGTCTTGCCGCCAAAACCGCCGCCGATCTCGGCGGGGATGGCGCGGATGTCGCTCTGCGGGATGCCGGTCAGCATCGAGGTCATCGCGCGCACCATGAATTGGCCCTGGCTCGACGACCAGATCGTGGTCTTGCCGTCGGCCGCAACCGAGATCAGGCAGGCATGCGGCTCGATATAGCCCTGATGCACCGGGCGTGTGGTGAAGGAACGCTCGATGATGACTTCAGCATCCTTGAAGCCCTGCGCGATGTCGCCCTTCTTGGATTCGAGGCGGCCCATGATGTTCGAGGGCTTGCCGTCGAATTTGTTGAACTCGTGCAGGATCGGCGCATCAGCCTTCAGCGCGTCGTCGATCTCGATCGCCCAGGGCAGCACCTCGTAGTCGACCTCGATCAGCTTGCAGGCCTCGGTCGCGATCGCCTCCGTGGTCGCGGCGACGGCGGCGACGGGATGGCCGGGGAACAGCGCCTTGTCGCGCGCCATCACGTTGCGGCACATCCAGCGCATGTCCTGGATGCCGAGCATGACGGCGCCCTTCTCGATCGTGAAGTCGACGATGTCGCGCGCGGTGACCACCGCCTTGACGCCGGGCAGCGCCTCGGCCTTGGCGGTGTTGATCGACCTGATGCGGGCGTGCGGATGCGGGCTGCGCAGGACCTTGCCCCAGATCATGCCGGGCATGGTGGTGTCGGCGGCAAACGCCGCGCGGCCGGTCACCTTGTCGACGCCATCGGGCCGGATGGTGCGCTGGCCGATCCATTTGTTGTTGACGACGTTCATGGGCGAGCCTCCCGCATTTCAGCCGCGGTCTCCATCACCGCGCGGACGATCTTGTCGTAACCGGTGCACCGGCAGAGATTGCCGGCGAGCCAGAAGCGGACTTCCTCTTCGGTCGGGTTTGAATTCCTGGCGAGCAGCGCCTCGGAGGCGACCAGCATGCCCGAGGTGCAGATGCCGCACTGAAGCGCGGCGTGCTCGAGGAACTTCTGCTGCAACGGATGCAGCTTCTCGCCTCTGGCCATGCCCTCGATGGTCCCGATCTCGTGGCCCTCGGCCTCAGCCGCGAGCATCAGGCAGGAGCAGACCAGGCGGCCGTCGAGCGTGATCGAGCAGGCGCCGCAATCGCCGGACGCGCAGCCCTCCTTCGAGCCGGTGAGCCCCAATTGCCCGCGCAGCGCGTCGAGCATGGTCTCGTACGGCTCGCACAGGAATTCGACCGGCTCGCCGTTGACTGAGGTGGTGACGTGCAGTTTCGCCATGGTGCTAGTGTCCTCCCGCGCGCTGTGCGGCGATCGCGGCGGTGCGCTTGAGCAGCACGCCGGCGGTTTTGGTCCTGTAGGCGATGGTGCCGCGCTTGTCGTCGATCGGACGACAGGCGGCGCGGCATGCGGCAGCGGCGGCTTCGAGCGCGGCATCGTCGAGCTTCGAGCCGATCAGCGCCTGGGCGGCAGGCTCAACCAGCAGCGCGGTCGGTGCCACTGCACCGAGGCCGACGCGGGCCGCGGTACAGACGCGATCCTTCAAGGTCAGGCTGACGCCGATGCCGACCACCGCGATGTCCATCTCGGTGCGCGGGATCATCCGCAGGTACGCGTCACCCGAGCCTTTCGGCCGCGGCGGCAAGGTGAAGCTCACCAGGATCTCGCCCGGCTTGAGGTTGGTGCGGCCAGGTCCGGCCGGCACATCCTCAACCATCATGTCCCGCCGGCCGTTCGGACCCTGCACGGTGACGACGGCACCCGCCGCAATCATCGCCGGCACGCTGTCGCCGGCCGGTGAGCCGTTGCAGAGATTGCCGCCGGCGGAAGCGCGGCCTTGCACCTGCTTGGAGCCGATCAGGTTCACGGCCTCGAGCACGCCGGGCCATACCTTGCCAAAGCGCGCATGCTCGGCGAGTTCCATGCCGGAGACGGCGGCACCCACGCGGAAACCGCCATCGGCGGTTTCGCTGATTTCGGTCATCTCGCCGATCTTCTTGATGTCGACGATCAGTCCCGGCCGCACCAGGCCGGAGCGCATTTGCACCAATAAGTCGGTGCCCCCTGCCATAATGCGGGCGGCACTCCCGGCGGCAGCAAATGCGCCAATCGCTTCGTCAAGCGTGCGCGGTGCTACGTATCGGATATCGGTCATGACGGTTCTTTCGATCTCCCTCGACTGCTTGTTCCCTTAGGATTTGCGGGATGTGGCCTTATTGCTGGCTGGCAGACCGCGACCCTACACGGCGGATCGGGGTCCGAACAGCCTGCGAGGTGCGGCAGGAAGCGCAGGCTCCTATGCAGGATGCGGACTTGTGCGGTGCCGGCGGCGGCGCGCGGCCTTTGCTTTGGGGCGCGCTCGCGACCCGCCGCGACGAGGCCGCCAACCAGATCGGTCAGGCCTGACCGCGTTTGCCGGAGCCGATACCAAGCATCGAGAACATCCCGATGATGAGCAGCGCCGCCGGAATGCACCACCACAACACATAGCCGAACATGTATTCGAAGATCGTGCGCCGGTAAGGGGGAAGCGGATTGGGCAGCGCGCCGGCACGCTGCATCTGCTCGATCTTCTCCTGCGAGAGCTCGTGGTAAACGTTGAGCGGGCGGCCGTTGAGGTCTCTGCCGGAGCCCTTGACCATCAGGGCATAGTAGCCCGTCATCTTGTAGGGCAGGATGAAGGAGTGCGTGAGACTCACGTAGCCTAAAGCGAGGGCTTCGCCCTTGGGACCCTTCTCGGTCAGGTCCTGCAGCTGCTGGTAGCTGTATCGCGTGCCGAACTCCGCGGCGCGTACGTCCTGACCGGACACCGCCATGCCGACGAACACGAGAAGAACGAGCAGACCGCGGCGCATGGCGTCTTGCCTCTCAAAGGGGCGCGGCGGTTCGACCGCCGAACACTCATCAAACAAGCTACCGGAAAGGTGTCCAACCCCGGCTAACCCAGGCGATACAAGTGTCAGCAGCCGGTTAAGTCCTCCTCAACCTCGTCGGGACGTGCCGAGCGGCGAAGCCCGGAACCAACGCCTGCTCGGCGACGTGCTCAAGCAGTGAGCGCACACGGCTGCGCAACCTCGCAACCGGACCAAACGCGATGGCGCGGCTCTTGCTTGCTTTCAACATCGGATTGGTGAAGCATGCCGGCGCAATGACAGATCGGGAGACGGCGAATGGTCGAAGTTTCGCGCAGAACGCTCCTCAAGCTTGCGGCAGGCGTGCCGCCGGCCATCGCAGCGCCTGCCATCCTGTCATCACGCGCCTTTGCCGCGGGCAAGGGCAAGACCATCACCGCAGTGATGCATTCGGACCTGCGCATCATCGATCCCGGTTTCACCACCGCCTACATCACCCGCGACCATGGCTACATGGTCTACGACACGCTGCTCGGCATCGATTCAAGCTTCAAGGTCCGCCCGCAAATGGCGGAGTGGACGATCTCGGACGACAAGCTCACCTACACCTTCACGCTGCGCGCCGGCCTGAAATGGCATGACGGCGCGCCCGTCACCGCGGAGGACTGCATCGCCTCGCTGAAGCGCTGGACCGCCGTCGACGGCATGGCGCAGAAGCTGGCCGAATTCACCGCTTCCCTCGAGGCGAGCGGGCCGAAGACGATCGCGCTCAAGCTCAAGGAACCGTACGGCCTCGTGCTGGAGTCGCTGGCAAAGCCCTCCTCCTACGTCGCCTTCATGATGCCGAAGCGGCTCGCGGAGACGCCGCCGGGCAAGCAGATCGCCGAGCAGATCGGTTGCGGGCCGTTCAAGTTCGTGAGCGCCGAATTCCAGCCGGGCGTGAAGGCCGTCTATGAGCGCAACGCCGACTACGTGCCGCGCAAGGACAAGCCGGATTGGCTGTCGGGCGGCAAGGTCGCGAAGGTCGATCGCGTCGAATGGGTCACGATGCCCGACGCGCAGACCGCGATCAACGCGCTGCAATCCGGCGAGATCGACTTCCTGGAACAGCCGTCGGTCGACCTGCTGCCGGTGCTGGAGGCGAACTCCGACCTCACCGTGGCCGTGCTGAACAAGTTCGGCTTCCAGATCGAGGGCCGGATGAATTTCCTGCACCCGCCATTCGACAACGCCAAGGTCCGCCGCGCCGCATTCCTGGCGATGAACCAGAAGGACGTGCTCGACGCCACCGTCGGCAACGCGAAATATTACGAGATCTGCGGCTCCTATTTCGCCTGCGACACGCCGCTCGCCAGCGACGCCGGCGCCGAGACGCTGATCAAGGGCGACGGCATGGCCGAGGCGAAGAAGGCGCTCGCCGCCTCGGGCTATGACGGCACGCCCGTGGTGATCATGATCCCCGGCGACGTGCAGACGCTGAAAGGGCCGCCGACGGTCGCGGCGCAGCTGTTGCGCGCGGCCGGCTTCAACGTCGACGCGCAGGTGACGGACTGGCAGACCGTAGTGAGCCGCCGCGCCAGCCAGAAGCCGCCCAAGGAAGGCGGCTGGAACCTGTTCTTCACCTTCACTGGCGCGACCGAGGTGATGAACCCGATCGTCAACAACCAGATCGCCGCCAACGGCAAGCGGGCGTGGTTCGGCTGGCCCGAAGACGCCAAGCTCGAGCAGATGCGCGACGCCTATGCGCGCGCCACCTCCCCTGAAGAGCAGAAGAGGGTCGCGGTCGAGATTCAAAAGCAAGCCTACGAGCAGGTGATCTATATCCCGCTCGGCCAGTTCCGCTTGCCGAGCGCCTGGCGCAAATCGCTCACCGGCGTGCTGGAAGGCCCGGCGCCGCCGGTGTTCTGGAACGTCGACAAGACCGAATAAGCAATCGGCTTGTCCGCAGCCCCCCTTCGCCCCCAAGCGACCGCCGCAGCTGCGCGCGGCCAAAATATCGAAAACAACCCCATGCAAAGGAGCTGGCGGCTGCCGGCGTTCGCAAGGCAACTTGACACGTCGGGCAACTCAGGGATACATTTCCAATATTCCGAAATCGCGCAAACGCCTCTTGCATGTGCGTCGTCGTCTTATCCTCGTTCAACGCGCGCTCCCACACGCGAAAGGATAGCTCGTCCTATTCCAGTCCGTTTTCTCGAAGCAGCCTTGCAGTAGACATGCAGAAGAATAGCCACAAGGCGATCGAGATGAGACTACGATGCACCGACTTTGCTCCCGACTGGTATCAAAGTGACAGCCGTTATGCAGCAACTGTCGACAACGAACTCCGTTGTCGACTACAGGAGCTCGAAAGCAACTAGGAATTGAGTTTCCGTTCGCTTGGTGGGTAGTTCGATTGTCCAGCCAACCAACGCAGACGTGCCGAAGGCCAGCTCAGATGTCGGCTTCTGTCATCGTTCCTGACCTCCGGGCCATCGCGGAGATGTCCGGATACGAGAGTACAACTGATACCGGCCCCGAAGGCCCAGATGTCGCACTTTGACCCTGGCTGTGTGAAAAGCCACGAGTCGGTTAGGATTCTTCCGTTTCCTGATGGGGGATACGGATGGGACGCTT